>JAITGP010000050.1 GCA_031280545.1 Candidatus Peribacteria bacterium | reverse complement strand
TTGTATTCTTAACGCTCCCTTAATACTTAAGGCTGCATCCCCATTCGGGATCGCTTTCCCTACTACCACCCCTCTCGCTCCTTTTACCGCAAATACGTGAGCTTGTCCTATCTCAAACTTCTCTCTTCCATCATTCCATCCAAAACTACTATCTCCTGAGATACTTACTCCACTCCCCACTGCTAACGCATTACTTCCCTTTATACTATTATTCGTTCCTATACTTGTACTTCCACTCCCTACTATCTTACTTCCTTCTCCTCCTATTATCGTTGACACCTCTCCTTCTATACTATTATTCTTCCCTCCTATTATCGTTGATCTACTTCCTCCCTTGATACTATTCCCTGATCCTCCTCCTATCACGCTCATACTTCCTGATATTATCTTATTCCCTCTCCCTCCTATTATCGTTGACTCGCCTATGCCTCCTTCCATCTCATTCCCTTTTCCTCCTAGTATCGAAAAATTTCTATTTCCACTACTTACCTTAGATACCTTGTTTTGTTCATTCACGTTCGTTATCAATGCTCCGTTTATCCTTAACGTATCCGCTGTCGCTTCTACTTCTACTTGGGTTGTCTCCTCTCGTGATCCATCTCCTTTTGGTACCGCAAATATTATCTTCGGTATCTTCTGCACCGCTTTATTCAAGTCTAATGACAAATTACGCTCCTGACATCCATCCTCATAATATAAGCTTGTTCTACTACATTCCCCATTTCATGCAGTGGTGCTAGAAGTTGGAGTAGCTTTACACACTCGTTCGTTTAGTACGATACTATAAGTTCATGTATTTCCATCATAGGTAGTACATGGGTCACCGTTATTATGTACCACTGCTTGTATACTAAAAAGTGCTGTCCCTCCTATCAGACATACACACGCTGCTACCATCAGCTTTTTAGAAATTTTCATAGGTCGTAAAAATGAAAAAGTAAAAGCACCACCAGTATCTTTTCTTTATAATAAAAAGACACCATAATCGTGGTGCTTCAATACATCATCGCAACTTTAGTGATAAAGTTTAGAATACAGTATTCACGACTATGATGTCGTTTACATGCATTCTACTCTAGGATTATCACTAAAATCGCGTGAATACGTTTCATTAGCGATGTTGTATTGAAGCGAACATAATATATCTATTTTGGGTATCATTGCAAGTGAAAAAATTAACCTTTTTTATTTGCAATATGGTGAAGTTTTGGATATACTTATTTCATCTGATTTTATCTTGTTTACTATACGATGTTGGCAGAAAACGGAGTAATCAAAGACCACGGCTATCTCAAGCCCGAAGACATTTCGCGAGATGAATATTTTATGGATGTGGTGCGTGTACTCGGAGAGAAGGCTACTGGTAAGAGAGGAAAAAGCTGATGTGTCATCGTGAGAGACACCAGAATTTTAGCTACTGCTTTTGTGGCCGCCCCTGCTGGTAATCCTACTTGTGATGAAGTAGGACACCAGATGACAAAATTTATTCATACCGATGGACACGAAACTGAACATTGTATGCGTAATGTGTGTGCTGAGCATTGAGCTATTGCCAATGCTACCAAAAATGAGGTGTCCCTAGAAGGAGCGACACTATACTGCACGATGACCCCGTGTTCTGTTCGTCACTGTGCTCATATGATAGTGGCGTGTGGGATCCAGAGGGTAGTGTGTGACAAAAGATACCACGATGCCGCTGAAAGCGAAGAAATTTTTAAAAAAGCTGGAATAGAATTACTCTATTTGCATGCAGAAGTAGAGGAGTACAGATAAACAAAAAGAGGCAGTTGCCTCTTTTTCATTTATTCTTCTTTACTAGCTTCTTCAGTTTCCACTTTATTTGTCTTTTTTACTGGCTTTTTCTCTTCAGCTTTTTCTTCCTCTTCTAGCATTTTTGCAACTTCTGCTAAATCCTTTTTCTTTGTAAGAGGCTTGGTAATAGAAGTATCGGTTCCATTTTCATCTAAATCTTTCATTGAAAGTCAGATTTTTCTATGCTGTGTATCGATGAGAATGAGTTTCACCTTCACTTTTTGTCCGATTTTTACTACTTCATTAGGATTGTTTACGGATTTCTGAGATAGTTCACTCAGGTGCACGAGTCCGTTAATATCTTCAGATACACGCACAAATACTCCATACGGTACAAATCTGATTACTTCACCATCGAAAATGTCTCCCACTTTATACTTCTTAGGAATTTCTGACCACGGGTCTTCTTTGAGCTGTTTCGCAGAAAGTGAGATTTTCCCGTTTTCGAGTCCGATGACTTTTACCTGCATTTTGTCTCAGATTTTTCCTAGTCCTTCAATATTGTTTACGTGTCCATAAGTAATCTCTGAAATGTGTACAAGTCCTTCCACCGTTCCTCCGATAGTAACAAACAGTCCATAAGAGGAAACTCCTGACACCACTCCATCAAAGATTTTTCCCACAGCGAGCTCTTCCAACACTTTTTCTCTTTCCTCTTTGAGTGCTTCTCTTTCAGAGAGGATAATTCTTCTTTCCTCTTCATCAATATTGATAACTCTGACTTTGATTTCCTGTCCGATGAGTTCAAGGAGTTTCCCAAAAATAGCTTCTTGGTCTCCGTCTTCTACTCTCGGATAGTGAATAGGTGCCAGCTGAGACAGTGGGATGAATCCTTTGATACCGTGCATATCAATAAGCAGTCCTCCAAGGTTTGCTTCGGTAGGAACTACGGTAATGATGGTATCTTTTTCAAATTGGTCAATTACGGACTTCCGTACATCGTATTGCAACAGTCTGGTGACAGAAACAATATAATATCCATCTTCGTGTCTAATAGCTGGATTGATGATTTCCAGTTCTAATTCAGTTCCGCTATCCAAGTTTACGTGAGATCTTTTGAGTTCTTTAGCTTCCTTGGCAAGGATAACTCCCGTGAAAGCTCAATTTTCACAGTCTACTAGAATTCAGTTTTCTATTTCTTTTAGAATTGTTCCTTTTATTTTTTGTCCTTCTTTAATTAAAGGCACCGTAAATTGACTCGTTTGAGCCGTTGTCGCTTTTTTTGCCATTAGGATGTAAAATTTAAGAGATAAAATCATAGACACGAGATTCTAGACACGAGACTTAAGATACATAGACATGCCATTTATATGGCTAGAGTCTTTTTCCTGGAGTCTAGAGTCTTGCTTTTATACTTTGAGACCAGTTTTCTTTGAAATCTCTACATAGCTTTCCAAATTGTTCTCTTTGAGATATTTCAAGAATCTTCTTCTTCTGGCCACTTTCTGTAAAAGTGCTCTTTTTGCATCAAAATCTTTTTTGTTGTGGGTAATATGGGCTTGGAGCATCGTGATTTGTGCGGTGAGACGTTCAATCTGTGCTTCCGGAGACCCGGTGTCGTTGTCGTGCCTTTTAAAGGACGTACTTACTTTTTTTTCAGCCATAAGTATACAAAGTAAAAGAATAAAAGTCTGAACAAACGCCAACAGGGGCTAATCCGTTTGAGGCGATGCTCTGTATTTTACTATAAATAATCAAAAGAGAAAATCAAGAGAAAAATTAGTTAGGAAAAATCGGACTTGATTTTTAATTTCATATCTGTATACTGCACAACGCTATGTAGAAAATGCTGAGGTGATGGAACTGGTATACATGTACGCTTGAGGTGCGTATGCCTTATGGCTTGAGGGTTCGAGTCCCTTCCTCAGCAGTAAACGTCAATGCGGAGTAGAGAAACGGTATCTCGTCGGGCTCATAACCCGAAGGTAGGTGGTTCAATTCCATCCTCCGCAACCAATTGGGGAATCGTCTAACGGTAGGACACCGGACTTTGACTCCGTTTGTCCAGGTTCGAATCCTGGTTCCCCAGCCAAATGAGATTTTTTCCAGAAAAGAGTTCCTCTAATCACGGTTTTACTACTAAAGTAAGCCTTTTTTCGTTATCCACTAAAATGTTCGAAAAGAAGATTTCAGTGATTTTTGCTTTTTGAACATAATTTGCTTTTTTGTAATATTTTCAGGCTCTACGGATAATATCAACCATCGCTTCAAATTCTACAACCAGATTTCTTTCTTCTATTACAATTTTGCTTGCCTCACTATTGGTGATTTCTATATCTCTGTTAAATTCAGCCAATTTCTCATTGTAGGCTTTTTGTTCATCTTCGGAAAGTTCTTTTCCTAACATCTTTTTTATAAAATCATTCTTCTGATGGGTAAGTTTATTTATTTGTAAGTTAAAAACTTCTCTTTCCTTTCTCTTACTTGTTTCAATCTTTTCTAATTCTTTAGTGAGATATTCCACATATGCTTGATAACTATTCTCATCAATGCAAAGGCTATTGAGTTTTTCAATAATAGCTTTTTCAACCTTATCAAAACTTATATCAAGAGTTGCTTCAGCAAACCTACTTTTCATCCCATAATAAATCTGACTGGGTTTTACTATATCAACATAATTTGCTTTTGAATTGTTTTGTTTTTCTTTCATACATATTTTTT
>JAITGP010000041.1 GCA_031280545.1 Candidatus Peribacteria bacterium | reverse complement strand
AATCTTATTACGAGAAGCTAGTCGGACACAGAGGATATTGAAAATAGTTCCAAAGAACTCGATATAACTCATATCATATCACCAGATACTGAAAAAAATGGTGTTGATATCAAAGAGGTGGCTTAGAGTAGTCATGATTGAATGGGATAGGAAATAAAAGAGTTATTTTTCTCCGCGGACCTCAAGGGCTTTTTCGATAATTTCTTTATGGTCTGGGAATGCAAAAGACAGACTTTCTAGACTATTGGGATCTACACGAACCACTGCTTTCGCATCATCTCATGCTTGTAATTCTCCAGATTCAATGGAGCAAAGGAAAGCATTCGTGATATTATGACCACGTGGATCTCTATCTGGATCATCCCAATATCCCAAATACGCATCAATAGTAATATCCACTCAGATTTCTTCTTTAGCTTCTCTCTTAGCTGCCTTTTTGATAGGTTCTCCTTTTTCTACAAATCCTCCAGGTAAAGCGACTCCTTTCGGATAATTTTTTCTCTCAATCAGAATCAGTTTCCCATCTTGGTCAAAGAGTACAATATCCGCTGTTAACCCTGGAACTTTTCTCTCTTTATTAAAGATTTCTTTCAATCTCTCATGAGCGTGAATACTCTCCAAATAAACCACTGCATCCTCAGATAAATCAGCTTTTACTTTTTCCATATTCCCACGAGCAAGCTGTTCCCTGATAGTAGAACCTTTCACAAATTCACGAATAGAAAGCGGTATAATCTCTTTGTCCGTATCTTTGAAGATTTCTTGCACTCGAGCATTCCCAGAAATAAGGTAATGAAAATCTGGCAACTCCTTGAGCAAATACTCCCTCCAACGGGTATTATCGCCAACATCAGGTACAGGGAACACCTCAATCTGAATGGTCTGCAAAAGATTAGTCGTCATCATTTCAATGATGTTTTTCCTCTCTTCATAGGTTAGAGGATTATCGGAAGTAAATTCCTTATTGGAGGAACCAACTCCGATAAGGACTTTGGTAATTCCCTGCTCTACCGCTTGCTGAATAGCATCCAGATGCCCCTTATGAAAGGGCTGTCCACGCGTAATAAAGAGTCAGGTTTTTTCTGCTGAAATAGTCATAGAAATAAGAATAAAAAATAAAAGACTGTTTTTATTAAATGGTATTAAGCTACTTCTTCCAAGGTTTCTGTTGGAATATTAGCGAGTAATTTTGCTCTAACATTTTCATGAATCTCTCTGGTAATTTCACTCTCTCTAGTTGGGAAATCAACCAAAGGAAGTGTTTTGAGCAATTGTTCTCTGGCTCTATCAATAGCTGCAAGATCATTATCATCATAGAAGAGTTTTCCATTTTCGTATACTTTGTTGAGGAGTCTCTCTCCTTGTACTTCCTCGTCTTCTTGAACAAGATATCTGACTCCGTCCCTGACTTCAATATTCAAAACTCCTGGAGTAGGTTCTTTATCAATGTCGTCAGAAAGTTTTCCTGTTGGTCCGTTTTCTGCGGTATTGGTAAGTTTATAGGCGGCAGATACAGAGTCTCTCGTTTTATCTTTTGAGACTAAGAGTCCTCCACTTCCATAGCTCAGGAATGCCGTAGAAAATCCAGCCTCTCTCACCGTATCTTCCAGATTTTTAATCTTTTCAATGCTACCAATACCTTCTGAGATACAGATTTTATCTCTAGTAGTATCAGACATGCCTGCTTCCTTTTGTCTTTGAAGCATATCTAAGGTTAATTGAGTAATATCTCCACTATCTAATCTTGGATATATGATTTTCTCAGGATTCCTTTCTTTACGATCAATCACTTTATTGGTTCCGCTAGGCGTATTTATAAAATCCGTCAGTAAAGTAATCTTATCCATCTTTTCCACTGCAGCGTCCATAGCCTCATCTTCACTTGGATAGGAAGCATAGAATCTATGAGCTGTCGTCCCTGCTGAAAGCACCTGAGGATACACCAATGCTGCTGCATCATTTGAAGTAAGCTTGAGTCCTGCTCCCACAATCAGAGCAGAAGTTGCATCCAAATGAGCTTCTTCGTTAATCGCTGCTCTTTTCCCTTGCTCGCAGACTTTACTAGCAAAGTTCGTATCTTCACCTTGCATGACCTCTTCTAAGGCGTGAGCATCTGTAGCTACTTTACTCTTGAAGAAAGGTCTAATAAAATCTGGTTCAAAGATAGCAGCAAGCTCAGAAGGTCCCGTCACCACCATTGCAGGCTCTTTCGCTTTGAGAGCGGTACCATCAGCCACTGCCCTAATAGTCAAAGGAAGATATCCTCCCCTATCCACTACATTCTGCCACATCTCAGCATTGAAATACCCGTTTCCTCCTTTCGCTTTCTGGTCAGCATAGAAATCTTTTGCAAAATCCAGTTCTGACTGCGTAATAGGGGTAGACAACATTCTCTTGAGTGCTCCTCTGATCCCATCAATCACGTTGTAGCTTCCATTCGGAGTCCTCCTTAGAGACAGAGTAAACGTCTCCAAAAGGTTAGCTCTCTCACCCTTGATATAGGTCATCGTCCTATTATAGGTATCGGTCTGGATGATCTTATTTTTCTTCGCAATGTCTTTCCTGACTGCTTCGTCAGTGATTTGTTGATATTCCTCAAAGGTGATCTGAGGGAAAGCTTGCATTTGCTCCTTGTAAGCTTGGAGGTTAAAAGTTGGAGTGTTCATGGTAATAGGATGATAAGAAATAAATAATGTCTATAGTACAATAAGCATATGGTAAAAAAATTTGTTTTATTCACGTTTTTTACGGAACTCAAAGTAAGCATCATAATTTTCACAATAGGCAGGCTGATCATAACTCACACTTCGTCCCGCTTTTCTATAGATCTGTTCAAAGTCCAGTCGTCTGGTTTTCAGTTCCATAGAAGGATTTTGTCTTTTAAATTCTTCCTTAACTTCTTTTAGCAGAATAGTAGCACAACTACTGTTTCCCATCTTTCTGATGAGGAGATCATTTACCACTTTAATCATTTCTGGAGGAATTTCTTCTAGTCTCTTCTCATTTGCTTGAGTAGGAGAAAAAGGAACTATTTTTTCTGGTGCATGTACACAGGAAACTGAAGGAAGAGGGTTCGTAGAAGATAAGAGTTCAGAAAGCTGATTGAGAGTAATAATTTTCACTCCTGCATTGAGCATCTCACTCATTTTTGCCTGAGTTGATTCTAATCCTACTCCACGCGTCGCTTCTGAAATCAAATAGGTCTCATATCCTTTATTCACTGCATCCAAAGCTGTCTGTCCCACACAGTAATCTGTAGCTACTCCGGTAATCAACAGCTTTTTAATTCCTCTTTTTTTCAATTCAGCATTGAGCACCGTTTTATCAAATCCGCTATAGGCCTCTCTCGCAGGATTCTGTCCTTTTAGCACTTTTAAATCAAAGTCTGACTCCTGTAAAGGCTCTGTGAGCTCTACACCTTCAGTCCCCTCTAAAGAATGATCTGGTCGAAGCATTTGGGCTTTTACCTCAGCTAAAAAGGATTTTAATTCTGAAAGGGTAAATTCTGCTCTCTCTCCGATTCCATTCTCCTCTGGAGTCCAATTGGATACCTCTTCATAGGTAAGGAGATCATAAGGATTCTTATCAGTATAATTTGCCGCTAGGGAAACGTGTCCCTGTGGATGCTCTTCCAAGACATTAATCAGAGTGATCCCATAAGGTTTGCAGAGCTCTATCGCCTTTTTAGTAGCTAAAGATGCTTGCTCTCCCTCTGCCACATACAGTTCATTCAGATTTTTGTCTTCGAAGGTTTTAGTGTTGTCTACACTAAGAAGTGCCGTGTTTTTCATCTTGCTAGAAGTTAGAGGATAAATAATTGTATTATATACAGCATCTAGTGAGTGAAAGAAAGCGGATACCTGAGGAATGGCGTGTTCACAGTCCGTCGGAGCACCTCCATCCATCCAATTTCTTCTCTCATCTCAACTAATTGTAGTATACACAATTACTAATGAATTGCAAGAGATTTTTCAAAAAAAGTTTTAGTAGGTGGAAAGGAAAGAAAGAGCGACATACGTCGCTCTTTTATATAATAAATCACTCTTCGACAAAGAATATTCTCCCTCCATTACATATTTTGTTATAATCTATTAACCCTTGAAACAACGAATAGCTCACCTACTAGAATTCCATCCTTGCTGATAGTTCAGCCAAGCAGGGTCATCTCATCCCATAGATTTTTGTAGATCAAGTCTTGGGTAATAGGAATTACTTGAATCTTTTACATATAATAATGTAGCATAGTTACCTCTTCCATGAGGGAATGGATATCAAGTCCCTGCAAACCCTCCATTTAATGGGATATTATATGTTTGTGCAAATTTCACTACATCCGTCGCACTCGCTAAATTTGAATAAGAACCTGGATATCTCTGATTTAATATATTTATACTAAATGATTTCACCCATGCATCAATTTCTGATTTAGTAGGGACATGCCACCCTGTTGGACATGCTTTATTAATATCTGTAGAATCATACATACCTCCATAAATTCCATCCAAGTAAGCTGAATAATTTCATCAGACAGTAAGATCTTGAATAGAACTATTATCCTTTGTAGTATAACCTACTGTATAAGTAGCATTAATAGTAGAATTACATCCAGCAACGGTATAACTTGTTCCATTATATGTAAAACTTTTATCGTTCTGGTCACAATTAATATCAACATTTTTTCGTTGTGATACGGAGGCACTACAACTAGCAGTACTTCCAGCATTACTACCAGCACAAGTCCAAGTCCATGGTCAACTTCCTGCTACCGTACTTGCTGTACCTGCAGAACAAAGATTCGTTGTTGGTTTTGAAGTTATACTACTTCCATTTGCACTTCCACAGACCCCATTTACAGGAGTAGCACTTGCCACACAACTACTTCCATTTAAAGTATATTCACTATTACAAGTAATAGTACAACTTTCAGATCATTGTGTTGTCACATTCCCATTAGTACATCTAAAAGTCTGAACACAAACAGTCTTTCCATTAGCAGGAGTACCAGTAATAGTTACATTTGCAGGACCAGTATTACCATGGGTTAGATCTGGATAATGATAATTATGACTATTGATAACCATATTTCCTTGACTACAATTGGTAGGATAACAGAAATTTCCACTTTTAGTATATCCACTAACACAATTATCCAATTTATATCTTCAACTTACACAAACGCTACAAATACCATTTGCTGGACAACTAGCTAAAGTATAAGCACTACAATCTACACAAGTATTAACCCCTCCACCATTACCACTATTACAAATAGCTCTACAAGACCCCTCTTCATCATCTACCATACTTTCCCAACCTCCACAAGAACTACATGCACACAAACAAGAAACTGATCCTGAAGAGATAGTCCCTATTTGTCCAATCTTGGAACTATTACAAACCAAGTTTCAATTTCAGACTTGTCCTACCTGCACAGCCCCACGAGAGTCAAATTTCACAGCGGGAGCATTAGTATTCACTCAGACTCCTTTTTGAGTATTAATATAGAAGGTATTAGATGCTTGCACTCAAAACTCACTAGTTGGATTGTCTGACCGAACAAAAACGTTATCAGTATCAGAATTAATTCTTACATTAGTCCCTACAATCGCATTATTTTCTCCTCTAGCAAGAATATTATTTTTCATACCTAAAATCACCGAATTGGTACCATCATTCCAATTATTTTCTCCCCCCATAATTAAAGCATTAGTCTTGGTTATTTCATTCCCAGATCCACCTCACACAAAACCATTAGTTGCACCAATAAAGTTAGAAATTCCTCCCAAAATTGTAGCATTCGGTGAAATAGATCTATTCCTTGCTCCTCCAACAATAGTCACCCCTATAGCATTAGCAGTATTTCCTGTTCCTCATCAAATAAAAGCATATTTTGCAGCAGAAGCCATTGTATTACTACTTCCTACTCTCACTTCTCCAGTAGCTAGGATCGCCCCTCTCGTTGAAGTAGCACCAGAATAAGCCTTCCAAACTCCCCCCTCAAGAGTATTATTTCCACTCACCAAAAATGTCAATGTACTAAGGTATTCAACACGATTATCTACTCCCCAAACCTGATTGGAATCTTGACCATCAGAACCTTGTGCTTCAGCAACATCATTTCTCCAAAAAAGTGCTAGCCCAATAACAGAAAATACTCCTGCTAAACCGACAACGCATCGTTGTATAACAGCATTTTGTTTGTGTTGCATCTTGCTCAAAAAAAGGAGGATAAAACAGATAAAAAAGGTATAACTATTTCCAGTATACTTAAATGATTTCCATTGTCAAATTTTTTGCACAAAAAAAGTGGGAGATCCCCACTTTCAGTATTTTTCAATTAAAATTACATCTGCGTATGAAAAGTCCTCTCAATCACCTCTTTCTGATGAGCCTTGGAAAGACGAACAAAATTCACTGCATATCCTGATACTCTAATGGTAAGCTGAGGGTAGTTTTCTGGGTGCTCGTAAGCGTCCATCAAAACTTCTCTATTGAGTACATTTACATTGAGATGGAAAGCTCACTTAGTGAAATATCCATCTAACATTCCTCTCAGATTTGAGGTCTGTTCTTCTTTCGTAGCTCCGAGGGACATTGGCACAATGGAGAAAGTATTTGAAATCCCGTCTTGAGCATAAGTATAGTTCAACTTTGCCACAGAATTCAATGAAGCTATCGCTCCACTACTATCTCTACCATGCATTGGATTAGCTCCTGGTGCAAAAGGCTCTCCAGTTTTTCTACCATCTGGAGTTGCTCCCGTAGCTTTTCCATACATTACATTTGAAGTAATGGTCAGCAAAGAAAGCGTCGGATTAGCGTTTTTATAAGTATGATGTTTTTTGAGTTCAGCGAAGAAATATTCAGTGATTTCCTCTGCAATACTATCTACTCTATCATCATCATTTCCATATTTTGGAAAGTCTCCCTCAATTTGGAAGTCCTTTGCAATACCATTTTCATCTCTCACAGGAGTCACTTTAGCATATTTAATAGCTGAAAGGCTGTCCGCAATGATAGAGATTCCTGCCATTCCGTATGCAATATCGATTCCATAGTTAGTATCTACAAACGCCATTTGAGCTTTTTCGTAGTAGTATTTATCATGCATATAGTGAATCAGATACATCGCTTTTGCATACACTCTCGCAGTTTCTGCCATTGTTTTTTTGAAATTTTCCAGCACAGTTTCATACTGCAAAGCTCCATCAGGAAGTTTTTCAATACCAGACATAATTTGAGCTCCTTCACTTTCTTCTTTTCCTTCATTGATAGCAAGCAATAGAGTCTTTGGCATATTACATCTCGCACCAAAATGCTGAATTCTTTTTCCAATTTCCTGATAAGACACACAACAAGCAATTCCATAATCATCTCCTCCACGCACATTTTTCATCAACGTATCATTTTCATACTGGATAGAAGAAGTATCGATAGAAACTTGAGCACAAAAGTCTTTGAATCCTTGTGGTAATTCAGGAGACCAAAGCACAGTCAAATTTGGCTCTGGAGAGGCTCCTAAATTATACAAAGTTTGAAGAAATCTGAAGGAAGTCTTGGTCACTTTGCTTTTTCCATCATGGAACCTACCTCCAATAGATTCCGTCACCCAAGTGGGATCACCTCCGAAAATATCATCATAACTTCCTGCTCTGAGATGACGAACCAATCTGAGTTTCATCACCATATGATCAATCATTTCTTGAGCTTCAGATTCAGTAATTTTTCCCTCTTTCAAATCCTTTTCAATATAGATATCCAAGAATGAAGAAACATTTCCCAAAGACATTGCAGCTCCGTCTTGTTCTTTTACTCCAGAAAGATAAGCGAAATAGACAAATTGAATAGCTTCTTTTGCACTAGTAGCAGGTTTAGAAACATCGTATCCATAAGTTTCTGCCATGATTTTAATATCATTCAAAGCAGAAACTTGCATACTTACTTCTTCACGAAGACGAACTTTTTCATCATTCATCTCTCCTGAAAGAGCTTCAAAATCAGCTTTTTTTTCTGCAATCAATTGGTCTGTCCCGTAGAGTGCTAGTCTTCTGTAATCACCAATAATTCTTCCTCTCGCATAATTATCAGGGAGCCCCGTCACGATATGCTTAGACCTGAAGAGTCTACATTCTTTGTCGTATACCGAGAAGACTGCATCATTGTGATTTTTAGCGTAATTGAAGATGTCTTTCACTCTAGGAGAAAGGTCCAATCCCCTTTCTGCAAGAGCATTTTCTACCACACGCACTCCTCCAAAAGGTTTGATTCCCCTTTTGAGCGGCTTATCCGTCTGGAATCCTACAATCACTTCCAAATCTTTATCCACATACCCTGCTCCATGAGAAGTAATGCTAGAAATAGTATCCGTATCAGCATCTAAAAGTCCGTTTTTTTCTCTTTCTTGTTGGAGTAAAACTTTCACTTTTTCTCGTAAAGTGGTGGTTCTCTCTGTGGGTCCTTGGAGAAAAGAGGCATCTCCTTCGTATGACGTAATATTGTCATACACAAACTGGCGTACATTAATGGTCATTACATATGTAAATAAGAACTAAAAAGCAAAATCGACAAAGGTGAAGTATAAAGAAAGCCGGAAGTAATTGCAAGTCAAAGAAACGTATTTCATCACCATTTTATCATTTAGCAAGTCAAAGTTTACCCTATACTCTTTATTATACTCAAACCCTCGAAAAAAGGCAAATTTTAGGCGACCTTTTCTTTCTTCACTCCTAACAATACTTTGCGTCCTCTACGTCTTTGCAATAAAGTCTACTATCTTTACCTTGTTTTTTTTCTACATTTCCTTACCCTATACGGACATAAATTTAACAACCTTTAGAAAATTATATGCCTTATAAAATATTCGGCTGTAAAGTAAACAAATTCTACATCAACAAACGACTTACCTATTACGAAGATAAGCAAGATACTTTTTTAATTGCCACCTGTGTTGTCACCGATAGAGCAAAAAATAAACGACTCAAAGAGACTCTCAAAGCTCTAAAAACCTGAATGAAGATCGCCATCACCGGTTGTGGAACCTTAGAAAAAGGAAAACTCATTTCCGAGTCTGATTTTTTTTCCATTTATCCAGAATTAATCCCCTACAAAGAAAACATCGAACTGCTCGGAGAAGCCCCAACATCACGTCATTGCGAGGAGTGAGGTAAAACCCTAGCGAAACCGAACAACATGGCAAACCAGATAAAAAATAACCATTCTCTCTATACCAAACACTTTCTCATGATCCAAAACGGTTGCGACAACCACTGCTCATTTTGTCTCACCGTAAAAAAAAGAGGACCTCATCAAAGCAGACCTTTAAACGACATCATCACAGAAATTCAACAAATCGAAGCTCAAGGTGGAAAAGAAATCGTCCTGACGGGAATCAATCTCGCTGCCCGAGGTTGCACCAATACCAGAAATCCCATAGAAACCCAGTTCCCTGAACTCCTAGAAACCATCCTCAGAGAAACCACCATCCCCAGAATCAGAATTTCCAGTATCGGACCAGAATATACTAATGATCACTTCTTTGAGATAGCACAAGATAAAAGGATTTTGCCTCATTTCCACTACTCTATCCAAAGCTTTTCAGACAACGTATTAAAAGGGATGAGAAGAAACTACGACACAAAACTCTTAAAAACAATCCTCCAAAAAACCAAAAAACTGAACCGTCCCCAAGCTGAACTGATTTCAATTTGAGCAGACCTCATCGTAGGATTCCCTGGCGAAAGTGAAGCAGACTTTTTGGAAACTTTGGAAGGAATCAAAACCTACAATATCACAAAACTTCACGCATTCCCTTTTTCTGACCATCACAAAAGAGAAACCATCCCAGCATCCCTCTATCCCAATCAAGTCCCACAAGAAATAAAAAAAGAGAGAGAAGCCAGACTGTTAGAAGTTTGAGAACAGATTAGAAACGATTTCATCGCGAAAAATAAAGGGACTACCCACGAAGTCTTGATCGAGGAAATAGCGACTTGGTCTCGTCGTTACGGACAGCATCCCGATCCATCGGGGAAAAAGGAAGGAAAATGGAAAGGACGAACAGAAAATTATATACAAGTAGAACTAGAAGGAGACCATAAAAAAGGAGAAATTATTTCTTATACATTTGACTAATGGACACGATTCTCAACACCCTCAGAAAAAGCATTTCCCAGCATTATCGCGGAAATAAAATGATTGGAACCATCGCAATGAATTGCGTGAAGGAATTTTTCCAAATAGAAAAAAAAGCTGAAAATGTCATCAGAGAAAAAGAGCCCATCGAAGGATATGTAAAAAACGATAAACTCTTTCTCAAGACAACTAACCAAGCCCGAAAAATAGAAATTTTCAAAGAAAAAAAAAAGCTGATTGAACTCATCAACAACCAACTAGAAATATTGTGATATAAACAAAAAATCGATAATATTATACTAAAATAATAACATAGAATATTTAAGCTTGACTTTCTATATATATATCAGTATACTACGCATGATGGGTGGTATTTAACAAAAAATAAACTAAAAAATTTTTAAATATGTTAGCAGAAAAATTAGTATTAGAGCCTGTAGCATCTGAAGATATCTCTGTCCCTTTGAAAATAGTAGACAACTACCATTCTCTGATAGGGTCCATTTTGGACAAAATCGGCATCAAAGGGATAATGGCTCCGACTTCATACGAAGAAGTCGAAAAAAGAAACAAAATAAACAAAGTCCTATTTGAAAATCGGGGACTGAGACAAAAACTTCAGAATTGGCGGTATCAGGCGACACTTCCCAAAGGAGGAAAAGAATTTTTGGAATTCTACTTTAATCCAATAGAAAACCAAAGATTAAACTACTTCACGGACTTGGAAAATCTGGTTACAGAGCTTGGAAGCAGTAATGAATCTGAGTATCTCAAAAAAAACTGCAACAGGATCTTAAAGGCACTTCCCGCAATACGGAATAACGAATTAAGAGCCGCAAATTTTTTGAGAGAATCTGTCGAAAAAGGGACAGAAATTCAAGGAAGGATCTCCGTGTCCTTCAGCAATGGAGTAGCCACAGACTTTACGGACAAGATGGCGTATGGCATACGTAGCAATTTTTATGGATTGCATAATACCATTGAGGTGAAAGTCCCTCAATGGGCACAAAAAGGATTTTGGAGAGGCATAGGCCTAGGTAAAATTGTAGAAAAAAATATTGTAAATAAAATCAATAAAAGAAATCAGAGGAATTTCTACAAAGATCTAATCCTGACACAAACTCCAAAAGAGATTGCAAATAATATTATACAATATATCAAAACGGAAATAGTTTCTCACCCAGAAATAAAAATTCTGGCAGATGGAAAATCTATAACCTTTGATGTTTTCTACAGTTACGCCAATAAGGAGTTGGAAATCTCTCTATTGGATATTTCCTCTGCCGGAGACTTTTCAAATCTCAAGGATTTTAAGAGAATCAATTTTTCCACTAAAGCTTTGGTAGACGAAGCGTTGGGAGAAAAGTTAAAAGAGAACACGGATGCATTGATCCGGAATTGTTTCC
Organism: Candidatus Peribacteria bacterium; assembly: GCA_031280545.1. Next base: position 74,360 of record JAITGP010000041.1, on the reverse strand, counting down.
GTGAAAAGACAGCAAACATTGTCATGAAACGGATCCAAGCAATCCCAAAAATCGACGCCATTCTCATGGCAGAAAAAGTGAGCATTCCTTGCGAGGACACGAACCGCCACTATGGATTTATTTCCATAGAACATCTCTATAAGCTCCCTCAAGTAGTGGAGACTTTAGAGTTATCCAAACAGTTCCGAGTTGAAATCTCAAATTTCATCTATGGACTACAAGAGATGGCAAGGACCTTGTACACCTTTACCGATCAAGCAGAAGACTGGGGTGTAAAAGTGAGCATGCCCACCGTAGTCCCTCAAGGAGCGATTTCCTTTGAGTCATTGATCCCCATTCATTTGATTGGAAGAAAAGACAGCAAAGGGAAGACCCTCAAAATGAAAGATCTACGTCTTATCAAAGGTTTTCCTGCATTGCAGGGACAACTTTTGGGACTCACAGGCCCCAATGCAGGTGGGAAATCTGTCTGTCACGAAGCCATCATGTACAACTTTTACCTTGCTCAAGCAGGATTGCCAGTTTTTGGAGAAGGATTTACCTTTAGTCCCAAAGACTTTATCGGGATTCTCTCCTTGGAAAAAGGTGAAGGAAGTACCATGGAGCTTCAAGTCAGAAAAACAAAAGAGATGTTTGATCAAATTTTTGGAAAGCATTTGAGAGCTCTCTTGGTGATGGACGAAGTTGGTACAGGAACTTCTCCTGACCAAGGGTATGAATACGGGAAATCCGTATTAACAATCGTGAAACAAACGGGAGCCGATTGTATCTATACAACACAGCTTTCAGCCGTCGCAGAATATGCACAAACCCATTTGGGAGCTGAGAATTATCAGTTAACAAAAGGGTACAAAATCAAACCCGGTATTGGGAAAGCCAATATCGATAGTATTCTAAAAGATGAAGGAATGGATAAATATTTTAAAAAAATAGCCGTTTAACACCCATCAACGGTTTCATTTCTTTATGTCCCGTGTATGATATTACATGTACGGGACTTTTTTTATTCTGCGAATTTTGACTGAGAACTATCTAATAACGGATTATACATACGGAAAAGCAGAGAAACTGTCTCAGAAGTATCCAGCTGTTCTGCCTGCATTCTCAGACTAGCCAATCCCTCGATCAACATATTGATCCTCGTCTGCAACTGCTTTTGATTTTTTATGAATCCTCTATATCTCTCCACGATCATTTCCACATCATCTTTGGAATTCAATGCATTCATAAATTTATCTCGCCAAGACTTATTGACCTGTTTATTATCTTGCTCATCCGCATAAAAAGGTACCACCACATAAAATTCTTTCACATAAATTAAGCCCTGCTGAGCATCAATTCCCTCCAGAAAAGAAAGATAGCTCTCTCACTGGTTTTTTAAAGCTGAATTTTCAATATCACTCAGATTTTCTCTAATATATCAGAGATAGTCCGTCAAATCCAAATACGTATTACGTACCAAAATCTGAATTGGGAAAGAAAGTCCATTCAGAAATCTTTTGTACTGCTCCAAAACTACTTGCTGTTCATCATAATTTTTCAAATCCAAATTTAAGCCCTCGACTCTGATAATACCGCGAAGTCCTCCATCTTTGAGAATCACTACTCCATCACGAATTTCTGAAATCGGCAACATCGCCTCGGTATTAAAAAGATTATCCGAAGAGGCTTTTTGTACTTTAGTTTGATCTCAAAACGGAAAAGATGCCATAGAATACTACTATTAAACAAGTAAAATAGAAACGGGAGTAGAAGCTACCATTTGAAGATTTGCCTCTGTAGCTCTAGCCTTATAAAAGTTAAAGATAAAGCTGACAATCAATCGCGATAATCCCATAATCACCAAAGCAATCGCCACTCCTTTCAAATTTTTCTTCACTTGGTCGACACCTTTGCTGTCCTCCTGAAAAAACATCATATAAAAGGAATAGATTACAATAACAAATGCTACGAAAGCAGTCAATCAAAGCAAGAGATTTATAATCATTTGAAGATAGACAATAGCACTAGGCACTCCATTATCGGTATAGCCTCCTAACCCAAAAAGATTCACAAGCCTCGTCAAAAGACTACGCTCAGAAGTCACCATTCCAGCAGAAATCATACCAGGAATATTTTCACTATCACCCACAGAATTTATCTCAGACTGGGAAGTAGTGGAATTAACATCAGTATAAGGAAAAGAATAGGTATCAGCATCAGGAATAGTTAAATCAGCAAACATTCCGCTAGTCAGCAAAGAGATACCCCCCAAGAGAATAAAAGTCAGAAGCTTTTTCATAAGTATACGAGAAAAAAAATAAAAGACTATACAATAACTTTAATAAGCCAAAGAATCGCACTCACCACCATCCAAGCAATTCAAATTCCCACAATAGCAATAATCGCTGTTTTAATTCCAGATTTTCCTTTATCAAATTGTTTATCATTTCCACTAGCAGATACCATCAAAAATCCATGATAAATCAGATAAACTAAAGCCACAAATGCCAACAATCCCAAAAGATAGTTAATAATCGTCTGGATGAGATTCATAGCAGAAGAAAGTGCTCCTGCATGATTTTCAATAGGATTTTGTCCATCTGCAAGGGTTCCTGAAGCCTTATTCTCAGTATTTTTTGGATTTTGTACTGGCCATAGAGTCCCTTGTCTAATGGGATCATTCTGTTCTTCACCAATTCGAGAACTATCTATCACTTGATTGGGATTAGTCGTAATAATCGGTTTGTCTTTCCAAAGTGTTGAAAGTTGACCAAAACAAACCTGAGAGAAAAAACCTCCAAATAAAGCAAATATCCCACAACCTACCACTATTATTTTTTTCATAAGAACGATAATAAAAGATAAAACACATCCTATTATATACGAAAACGCAAAAAAAAGCAAATTTTTTAATATTTATCTTGAAAAAGAAGGACACTTTACATATACTGAGGCATTCAAAGCTTTTATCTCTCTTCTTCTATATAATGACTAAAAACCTTTTTCTTCTCTTCAGTATCTATTTTTTTGTAGCACAAGCAATTATTGTCGGACTGTTAACAGGGAACGTTCTCTTTTATCAGATAGGAGCGATCAACGCTGGGGCAATTCTTGTGATCAGCATTCTATATGCTACCTTTACTACTCCAGACCAACCTAAAGAGAAAAAACCTATTCCTGCTCCTATAATTAAAGAAGAGCCGGTGAAAGCTAAACCAGAAACTCCAGCTCCTACCTACCGCAACGAAGAAAAAGAAAAAATAAAGGAAGAAAAAGCTCCTTACAAAGAGCCAGTCGCTGAAAAAACTACCCACCAAGTACAAGTCGTACAGCCTACCCCCTCCAGCTCCAAAAAAAGAAAAAAAACCTGAACAGGCGGACAATGGCGGATTTTCCTTTTGACGCTAGCTATTGCTATCGCGATTAATTTCACCATCGGGGAGCTTTTCACTTCTCGAAGCCCACTTCTTTCTCTCCTCATCGGATTTATACTCTATATCATTATCGGTAAAGTTGCTGATCTCAACGGATTCCAGACCATAAAAAAACTTTTCACTGCATGGCTCTATTATCTTCTACTTGCACTAACTTTAGCATACGGTATCCTCTATCTCTATGAAAAGGGAGACATCCTAGAACGCTACCTGCCAGCCTTACGAGGACAAGAAAACCTTTTCTGAAATCCTACAGACGAGCCTAAAAACAACCAACCTAACATCAATACAGAGTTTACCCCTGCTACAGGAGACTATATCTATGAAGGAAGCGGAGAAGTTATCTCTAACACCCTAGACGCCAACACAGGAGCAAACATCAACACAGGTAATGCAATAACTACAGGGACACAAACACCTACTACAGGATCCAGCACAAATGAAGCGACTCCTCCAAGCACCACAGAAAAAATAAAAGACATTACCATGATCGAAGCCATCAAACATATCATCGATACTAATGATCTCCCTCTCTCACAAAAAACCGACATCAATTTCACTACTATGAGTAAAAGTAATGCAGATTACAAATACTTCAGAACTGCTTACGAGACAAAAATGATCGGAAAAAATACCGATCCAAGTAAACAAATCTCTTGCGATACCTACATGGTAATTAAAGGAATTGGAGAGAAATGGAACGTAGGAAGCTACACCGACGTAAAACTCGCCTATCGGAAAAAAGCTGAAGAACTTGGAAAATTGAATGGATGTAAAAAAGGAGGTTGGGTCACCTCAACAACCTTATAGAACAGCAATTATATATCAAATATCAAAAAATGGGGGGAGAAAAATAGAGAAATCGGAGGAAAATGACTCCGATTTTTGCTTTTTTTTAAGATTTAGGATATACTTGAGTATCATTTATTTCTCTGATATGCAATGATTCATACTCTCAAAACATATTTCAAAAAGGGGCTCTATGGACTTCTCGTACTCGTAATGGGGAATCTCTTTTTATTTGGGAATATCGGAGGGACTCCTACACAGATAACCTCCGCCCAAGGCAGAGAATCAGTACAAGCAACTCAACAACAAAAGACCGATGAAAAACTTTTAGAATTCAGAGAAAAAGCAGAAGTAATCACAAGATTAGCCTATTTTATCTTGTGGCCAGTCTTAGTGATAGCAGGATGGGCAATGGATAATTCAATGGTATATGGAGAAATTTTTGGATTTGACTCGGTTTTACGAACTGTACGAAATCTCACTAAAAATATCGCAAATTTTGCCCTCTGATTTATTTTTCTCTTTATCCTTTTTAAAAATCTCTTTGGCTCATGAAATGCAAGCAAAGAATTAAAAAATCTGATTACCAATACCCTTATCGCAGGAATCTTAATCCAAGCAAGTCGATTTGTCACCGCAGTAGCAGTAGATATTTCAACTATCGCAACCTATGGTATTGGAGGATTACCCATGACAATTTTAGGGAATACACAAAACACAGAAAAATCGAGCATCAAAGATACTAAAATCCTTGGGACAGAAATTTATGTAGATTTAAAAGACAAAGAACATACAATCACTACCATAAAAACTACTCAAAACGGAATAAAAATCTCTCCTTGTGCCACAATGACCTACCAGCCCGATAAAGAAGATAAAAAAGCAGAAAAAATTATTATTGGTAGAGAATTATTGGGATATCAGCCTAATAATAAGTGGATAGAAACAAAAGAAAATGTTTGTCATTATATGGAAGGAATTTACCGATTTCAAAAAGAACTAGATGAACTTCCAAAAGACGGGAAAGGTACAGAAGGACAAGAGATATATGACCTCAAGCTGGATGAATATATTACAAATAATTATCAGGATGCAAATAAACAAGATGCTTTCAAGACAAAAATAACCAATGGAGAATTTTTACAAATTTATCGAAATCCTTTAGATGAACAATTTTCATTAGCAGGAACAGGAAAATCCAACTATCCAATATTTAATAATTCTTGAAATAAACTTCCTGTAGGAATAGGCATAGGATACGACATGAACTTAACAAAAATTAGTTCTGGTAATACACTAACAAGTCTCTCTACAATCTTAGAAGACTCAAAATCCTACCTAGGAGTATTTTCAACCCTCTATAGTAGCCTCCTCTCTGAAAATCAAATTTGATTAACTAAAACAGATAATGAAAAGGGTATTTATGAAACATTATTAAATAGTCTTCTTAACTTCATATACACTATAGCACTGGTAGTGCCATTACTAGCACTAGCAATAGTTTTGGTAGCCAGAGTGGGAATCCTACGGGTCGTAATAGCAATTGCTCCTATCATAGTACTACTAAAGGTATTTAATAGTAGTCTAAAATCTGAAAAACGACTAGGAGAGACTTTCTCTCTAGAGAACATCGGAAAGCTTCTAATTGCACCAGCCTTTATCGCTCTAGCAATCAGTTTTTCTACAATTTTTATCAGTATTATTAAGACGCTCAATAGCACAAAAACTGTTGCAGCATCTGAAAGTATTTTCTGATTAATCGAAATCAACATCAAGGGAGGAGGAATTAATTTTGCAAAACTGCTCATTTCTTTTATGGGGGTAGCGTTAGTGTGGTTTTTACTCTTTTGGGCAATTAGAATGAATAGTGTAGGAAGAAGTATTGGAGAAGCATTACAAAAGACAACAGAAAAGGCTATTGGAAATCTTCCTATCATCCCTATTGGAGAAGGGAAAACTACAGGAATCAGCCAAGTAGCTAACATAGGTGGCTTCATGGGAGAGAAAATAGAGAGTATCACCCAACAATTAGGAAGTACAAATAACGAGGCTATGGGAGAACTCTTCGGCAATTTCGGATATAAAGATGTGAATGCAAACAGAGTAGCAAGAGAACAGCCGGTTTTAGACAACTTAAACAGTGTCCAAATACAATCAATAGCAGAAAAAGCTGATCGAAGCAATCCAAATCAAGTACAAACAATAAGTTACGAAAGTGGTGGAAAAAATTATAATATGACAGCAACCAATAATCAAATTTTATCTCGTATAGGAGTGCTTGAGTGATTCGTCAATAATCGAAGCAACATTAAACAACCTGAACAAGATAAAACAAAACCAGTATTATCTAATAAAATAAAAGAAATGCTTGAAAAAACAGAAAATATCACCACCGAAAACCAATTAAAGAGTCTTATTAGTCGATACAAAAGTCAAAACGACATTAAGACTTTAAAAGATGTTGAACGAACAGTAGATAAAGGAAAAAAATTTAAACTCAAGGATTGAGAATTAGACCGAATCAATAAGGAAGAACGGGAGAAGGAAAAAAAGAAATCAGAAGAGACAACTGAAGGATAGAAAAAATTAAGAAAACTTATCATTTATTTCATTATATATTAATGAGCAAGCAACATGCAATCAAAACCTATATCGTAATAGCTATACTCCTCATAGTGAGTTTTGGTTGTAATGTTAGTTTTGCAGCAGGAGATACCCTCACCCCCGCAGGAGAAAATATGAATATGCGAAGTAATATCATCTATTATGCTATTGGAATTCTCTCTTGGGTATGGTTTATCCCAGCAAAAATCGCAGGGATGTTTCTAACTAATACCCGAGTCTATGGTGAAGCAATAGGGTTTGATAGTTATCTTTGGCTTTGTTGGAATCTCGTAAAAAACATCAGCAATTTCATCCTCTGATTTCTTTTTGTGTTTTACATCTTTAGAATGATGTTTGGTAAGGAAGAAGCCACAGGAGTACTCAAAAATATTGTAGTAAAAATTCTGGTTGCAGGAATTACGATTCAATCCAGTTGGTTTATTATTGCTGCTATTTTGGATGTTTCAACTATTGCAACCTCAGCTGTAGGAGCTATCCCTTCTCAGGTACTCGCCAACGACACTAGAATAGAAAAGGCTATCAAAAATAGTTTCATCGACTGGAAGAGAAATACCACAGATACAAACTATACACAAAAATTAGTCATAACAGGATTCCCTAATAATGACGAAGCTAATAAAAACGCCCCTGTAGAAATGGTAAAAATGGAATGGGTTCCTATCAACACCTCAGTTAGTGAGGAAGAAATAAGAGATATGATAATGCCAAATGCAGAAAATCTAGAAGGACCTCTAGTATTTATGGGAGCAAGTATTATTGATAGTATCAAACCAATAGCAGCAATAGATTTCACTCAAGACCCCATGACAGTAATTATTAGGATAATTTTGGACTGAGGAGGAATATTGATTTACTCTCTCGCAATGATTGCACTAGCTATTATAGCTTTGATTAGAGTATTTTTGCTCCGAGGATTTATCATTCTCTCTCCACTAATTTTACTCCTCTTTTGTCTAGAAAAGGTAGGTAAAGAAAAAGTTGCAGGAATCGACAAAATAATCGGAATGCTTAAAAATAGTTTTTCCCTACAAAGTTTCCTTGGACTAGCGTTCAAACCGGTAATCATAACCTTAGCTATTTCTGGGGCATTGATAGTAAGTATTTTAATGAAAAATGCTTTCAAATCAGGAGGAGATAGCACTCTCGAGATTCTCCCAGGTACCGCCATCACAAGTATTGAAAATAAAGAGACAATCAATACTAAAAAAGAAACAACCTATACTACGACTATGAACACCCAAACCGTTAATATGACTTTTAAAAATATGGGTAAAAATTTTGGAGAATTCCTAGTGACATTGGTCACCCTCTTTTTAATGGCATTTATCATCAAATTAGCTGCCACCTCAAAAACAGGAATTAAACGATTAGATGATAAGGTAGGAGAAGCTGCAAAAACAGTAGGACGTTTAGCAGGAAATATCCCAATTATTCCTATAGGAGCAAATGGAGGTGGTATCAGTTATAGTAGTGTAATGGGTAATGATGGACTAATAGATAAATTAAAAACTGGTGGAGGAACAATTGCAGCATGGCAGAAAGAAAATGAAACAAATATGAGAAAACTCTTCAATATAAAAGACAACAAAGCTTCAGAGGTAGAATATAATCTCTTAGATAAAGCTATCGAAAATGCAAAAAACAATAATAGTATAAATCGAAAGGAGTTCAGTACAAAAACTCAAGAGTTAATCGCAAAAGACTATGAAGTTGGACTCGGTATCCCTGAGTGGAAACAAAGAGCTAGCAGGTGGATGGAAGAAATAAGCCAGAACAAATATGATAGCCATATTTCAAACACCGAACCTATCTATAATTTTAGAAGAAAATGGCAAACATTAAATAAGATAGAAGACCTAAATGAGAAACGAAAGCAAGCTTTAGACGATGATCAAGCTAGAAATTCTTATTGGAAGGCATTTTGATGAGAAGGATCAGCACTAGGGAAAGAAATTTTATTAAGGAAAAAAGACTTTAAAAAATAATCCTCTCTTGATTCCCCTAAAGAAAACCCTATCATACCACCATGAAATCCCTTCGATCCCTAGCCATACTCACGATCAGCATTTTTCTCCTCTGAGGAAGTATCTTTTTATTCTCCTCAAACCTAAAAGAACAATCTACAGAAAAATCAGAAACCATCCCTTCGATCCTCTTTTCTCAATGCGGATTTCACCAAGAAGCAGACATCTATCGAGTCGACGCAAGCTGTGCCCTACAAGGGAATCTGCCAAAATTAGAGACCAAAGAAGTCGTAGACCTTCTTCGACCAGAAATCATTGGACGAAGCGAAATGTATCTCCCCTTTGAAACTACCTACCGCTATTACGGAAGTACACCTCTCTTCGCCACAGAAATTTCTGGAATCCTCGACGGCAGTATCACCTCCCAACAAGAACTCGCTACCCTAGCAAAACAAGGGAAAGTCACACAAAATATGCGTGGTGACGTAGGAAACTACAGCGAAATCAGCTTCACCAAAAAAGAATTGGCACACTATCGAATAAACCAACTCGCTTTTTACGTAAGTGAAAAAGATATCTCTCGCTTATCTCGCTGTAATACTCAAAATTATTCTCTAGCCCTCCAGCGTATCGACGGCTACCTTTTGAAGCCTGGAGAAAGTTTCAATGCCAATAGAGAGCTAGCAAAAGTTAGAGGCTACTGCACAGGAAGAGGTGGAAAAGATTACCTCTTTTATGGAGGGGTCTGCGGAATGACAGCCCAAGTATTTAGAACAACCCTGATCCATCCAAATATCGAAATTGTGAAAAGACGACCCCACAACGAATGGTTCGTCCAATATTACGGAGAAGATATCGGAGGAGATGACGCAGCCATTTACGAGATGAGCAAACAATTTGAAGTAAAAAATACTGGAACGGAGGACATCTATTTTAAAGTCAAATGGCTAGAAGGTAATACTCAACTGGTGGCAGTTAGTCCTCGCAATACTCAACGAGTAGAGATCACCAAGCACCCTATTAATGCATTAAATATCAACCTAGAAAGAACGATCCGAGCAGAAGAAAAATCAGAAGAGAAAAACCTCATTCCTTTACTCCCCTTTTCAGAACTACCAACCAAGGAAACTGAGCAAATCATAAAAACAGAAACCTTTCCATCTACCTACATCAAAAAAAATTACGAAACAAGATAAAAAGAAAAACACAAGGGTCGCCGAAGGCAGTTCTATACCAAAAACACCAAATATTTCACTCATTACTTCAGCTTTTTATGCAACGTAATAATAAAACGATAAGAAATAGCCCAAAGAGGAATCATAATCACAGCAACCTCTCAAATAATCACTGCGATCACCGTAGACCATTGAGAAAGCAAAGCGGGCATCAACGCAAAATTAAACACTTGCAACATATAATAATCAAAGACATACAAACTTGAAATTACCAGCACCAAAGAAATAATAAATCCTCCTATCACTGCATAAAAAATACTTGCAAGAAAAGGCTGAATAATCTGCTCTTTTTTAGCACCAAGCAATTTTTTTACCTGAATATCATTATGAAAGGTGGTGAAAATTCCTCTAAGAAAGAATACTGCAAAAGACAAAATCACCGCTGCCAACACCACCACTAACGTCCAACATAAAATCTGCACAAAATTGGAAAGTTTGATGATATTTACCACTCTATTTTCCTGCTGTTCTAGGTTTCTTACTTGAGAAAGATCCTGCACATTGAGAATAATATCTTTATTTTCATTCATTACCCTCTGCAATACTTCATACTGAGACTGATCATGAAAGGTAACATACAGTGTCGCAGGTAAAGGATTTTTCATTCAGAATCTTTCAAAACTTCCCGTCAAATCTGGCAATCTCTTTTGAAGAAATGCGAGTGCATCTTCCTTGGTTGAAAAATCCACTTTTAAACCTTCCACCTGGAGTTTTTCTTTCAGATTCATTACCTGTTTATAAATCTGCGTTTCCTGCTCAGGAGAATCTTTAATATAGAAATACATTCCCAATTTATCTCTCAGAGAATCATTAAAAGCATTACCATAAAAAGACACTCCAATTAAAATATTGAGTAAAAAAATCAGAAATCCACTCAAGATCGCAATCCAAATCATTTGCCCTTTGTAAGAGTGGAAAATCGCCTTCACATCATCTCGAAAAAGCTTAGAAGTACTAGCAGATGTTGCCATAGAAAGGAAAATAGAAAGTAAAGAGAATACGTTGAATATAAAGAAGCTGAAAGCTTTTTCAAGAGGGAGATTACTTCACTTCGTCCACTTCCCCTATATAAAGAAATTTTGCCTCATTTACTCCATCACACGCACCACTCAGAATCGCTTGCACGGAACGTATCGTGGATTGGAGAGGGACAAATTTCCCTTTTTCTCCTGTGAACTGCTCGGCTACAAAGAAAGACTGTGAAAAGAATTTCTCCAGCTTTCTCGCTCTATAAACGGTAGTTTGATCTTCCTGAGAAAGTTCCTCCATTCAGAGAATCGCAATAATATCCTGTAATTCTTTATATTTTTGCAAAACTTTCAAACATTCCTGAGCCACCTCATAATGTTCACGCCCCACAATATCTGGAGTCAAAATCGTAGAAGTCGAAGCCAATGGATCCACAGCAGGATAAATCCCCTTTTCCACAATATCGCGAGAAAGCACAATCGTGGAATCTAAATGAGAAAAAACAGTTGCTGGAGCAGGATCAGTGAGATCATCAGCGGGCACATAAATTGCCTGCACCGAAGTAATAGACCCTTTATCAGTAGAAGTAATCCTCTCTTCTAACATTCCCATTTCACTCGCCAACGTCGGCTGATATCCTACCGCAGAAGGGATTCTTCCCAATAATGCAGAAATTTCAGACCCCGCCTGCATAAAACGGAAAATATTATCAATAAAAAGCAGGACATCTTTTCCCTCTTGGTCTCTAAAATATTCCGCCATCGTCAAGCCCGCAAAAGCAGCTCTTGTCCTAGGACCAGGAGTCTCATTCATCTGCCCATACACCATCGCAGTTTTACTAAGTACCCCAGAAGCTTTCATCTCATTGTAAAGATCATTTCCTTCTCTGGTCCTTTCTCCCACTCCACACACTACAGACACTCCATGGTGTTCGGTAGCAATATTACGAATAAGTTCCTGGATCAAAACAGTTTTTCCTACTCCTGCCCCACCAAAAAGTCAGACTTTTCCTCCTTTCAAAATCGGAGCCAAAAGATCAATAACTTTGATCCCTGTTTCAAGAATCTCTTGCTTAGTCGAAAGATCCAAAAAAGCTGGTGCCCCACGATGAATAGGTCGTCTACTACCCCCTTTCAAGGAATCTCCATCCAAAGATTCTCCCAACGCATTGAAAACATGCCCAAGCACTTCTTTTCCCACGGGCACAGAAATCGGAGCTTGGGTATTTCTCACCTCATCCCCCCTACGTAACCCATCTGTAGAAGCCATGGCAATTCCACGAATAATATTGTCTTCTAAAATTTGCAATACCTCTACCACTACTTCCTCACCATGAACATTTTTAGGGAGTACCACCAAAGCATCATACATATTTGGCAGACAATCAGAAAAATGCACATCTACAACAACTCCATTGAGCGATTTGATAATTCAGAGAGCAGGTATTTTTGGCATATAACCAGAGGAGATAAAAGACAATTTACTATTTTCCTTTCTACGAGATTGCTCTAAGATTGCAAGCGAAAAACGTCTCAAAAAATTTGCTTTTTTTTCTCTTTTCGAGTATACTAGATATAATCTTTACTCTTTACTAAGATTTCCATGACTGACCAAATCACTCCAACTACCAACGGACAGAGACAAAACCCATCAACCCAACAGCCCAAGAAAAACTTTTTCGGTGGAGAGGTAAATTTCAACGATACCAATTTTGAAGTACACGGAGAACAACCTCCGAAAACCGACGAAATTGCTCCAATCTCCTACGCTCCAGAGCCAGAAAAAGCTGAAGAAATCATCAGTTTTGAACCTGAAATCACAGTTGACCCTGTGGAGACCGAAACCGACGAATTAACAGATTTTGATCCCTTTGGAGATGATGAGGAAACAGAAACCGTTGAGACTATTGAGCCTACACAACCCATTGAAGAAGTACAACCCGATGAAATTGTAGAAGAGCCTATTGAAGAAACGATTGAAGATAGTTCTGCAGAAGAAATCGAAGAAAAAGCAGAAAAAGAAAAAGTTTCCCTTCCTATTGAGGAGACTGAAGAGGAGACTGAGGAAGAAGAAATTGAGCAGAATATTGAGCCCGAAGAAACAATAGAGCTTGAACCTTCCAAAAAAACAGGAAACGAACTCTTCGACAAATTTCTATCACTCACCGATACTGCCAGAGCTATCTTCGCCCTTCAAGAAGATAAGAGCAATTTTAAAATCATTGGTGGGAAAACTGCAGATAATCTCCTAGAATATTTCGTGTATCTCATTGAAGACGAAGCAGACCATATCGACCTCTTCATCAAAAAAGTAGAAACCCAAGATGACGAAGAAGAGGAACATCTTTTACAATGGACCTACACCACTACTAGCCAACACCTAGATATCTTCGTAGATGAAATGTTGTTGTATCAATTTACTAAGGATAACAAAGAAGCAAATGGAATCACAGACAAACTCAATAAATTCTGATTCTTATTCGAAACTCACCTCGCAGAACAAGAAAAATTTACTCAAGAGAAAAAAGAAGCTGAATCTAAAAAGAAACAGCTCCACGAGATTTTCAGAAACTTTTAGTATACAAGCACTGATTAATACGGTAATTTATGCTTATCAAAAGCACTAAAACCTCTAATATTTATAAGAGATTGTTTTTATGAGGTATTTTAGTACCATAACACTTGTTTATTTAATTGAGAAAAAAAATGAAAAAAATAACAAGATACTTCATCATCGGAGATGTATCATTTATTATACTGCTTGTTCTCTTTGTTTTTTTTAAAGTTCATGACTTACCAGATGAGATTGACTGAAGATGTAAAAAAATAGAAAAAGCTCTAAAACCACCAATTCAAAAAGAATATTATACACGAAATGAATGCATACAGTTGAGGGGACATCGAGAACTTCCATTATGTTTTTACAATTCAACGTGTCCGAATGATTGAGATAATTGACGAGGTAATCAATGCTATCAAAACTGAATCTTTCTAGGAAAACATGAAGACAATAGAGAACCTTATATTTGTTGTAATGGAATTTATTTCACTCCATAATGATGTCAAACCGCACTATCATTTTTATTAATATCGGTATTTCTCTTTCACTTATTTTTTGAGGGGTTATAGCTTATTGTTTCTTTTTTGAAAACGATTTTTATCAAAAAAAACTTTCTTTATATCAAAAAAATCTTAAGTGTACAAACGAGTACAAGAAACTGGATGAACAAGGAATTTTTATAACAAAAGATATGCATTATACGGATGCAGAATGTAAAAAACTTGGAGGGGAAGCAGTCCAAGCGGATACCTATGCGTCCGCAACACAATTATATCCCAAAGATCCAATAAGAAAGTCTTATCTATGTGGAGAAAAAGGAATATTATTAGGAACCATCAACCAATGAGATGTCCTAGGATTTATGTGCTGTAAATATAGAAAAGACTCCTCAGAATGAGAAGTCTTAACTTGAGATAAACTCAATAAATAGCATTAAAAGCCGCCTGATCACATTGGGAGAATCCTCCCCAGTTTCTAACCACTGGTCGCATTACAGAAAAATTATCAGTAGTATTATCACAATTATAAGCATATATCCAGAGCTTAACTCCTTCTGCCGTATCTGTATGTTCAAATCCTATAGCATGCCCCAATTCATGAACTGCTGCAAATTTTTTCTGAGAAGCAGTAGTGGAATTAAGAAGAGTCTCATCCAAAACGTAAAAATACAATCCCGGATTACCATTACTCGTGGGCAACAAAGCAGCAGCAACCGCATACTCATCTAACCCTAAGTCAGAAGCAAAAGCAGTCCTCACATTAATCCCTCCGCTAGTAGTTTGAGAGGTATTAATTACTGTAAAGCTAATATCTCCACTCAAAGAATTCCATTCCGATGCTGCTTGGGTAATGGCAGTTCTCCATGCAACAGACGAAAGTCCAGCAAGATTAATAGTTATAGTTCTAGGAGTACTACCTACTAGATAAGTAGATTTTCTATGCACTCTTAAAGACGGACCATTTTGGTTTTCAGCAAGAAGCATGTCTTTAAGTATCTCATTTTTGGAGAATAACATATCTCCTTCCACAATAATCAGATCTTTAGTAGTAGAAATCTTAATGTCTTCCACATGGAAGTTAAAAGCATCCACGAGATAAGATATGATTTCTTCATTAGAAGGAATCAATTGTTGGGAAGTTAACTCTTCATTTTGAGGAGAGACTTCATCCTGACTACAGGATGGAAACAGCACTACACTTGCGATTAAAAAAAACGCACAAAACTTTAAAAACAACTTTTCTTTTTTCATAAAACTTTCTTTTTATATTTGTTAATATTTTTGCCATTCATCTCTTACAGAGATCAAGTTGACTTGCTTGCAGAGACATTGAGTAACAAAGCTGTCTCTCCACTTCGGTATCATTCTCTCTACCAAAGAAAACTCTACATTTTTTGTTGCAACGTGTGCCGTTATACGAAACCTCAAAGAAAAAGCAAATGAAAAATAACCAATAATTCTTCCCTTGAAAACGAGCGAACTTTTGATATAGTGAAACGCATCTTTACGCCACGGCTACCATGAACTTTCCTGACCTCAAACAAAGTTTTTCAAAACTCCAACACTATTCGCTCAGCTTTCTTATCCTCTTTTTTTTTCTTTTACTCGGAAAATGCCTCCGACTCAGCATCCAAAATTTCAGTATCATGGGAGAACTGAAGACAGCACTAGAAATTTTTACAGGCTATTTCCTCTCTGATGCTTGGATCTTCCTCATAATCCTCAGTAGCACCTTACTTTCTTCCCTCTCCAAAAAACGGCTACGAAAACTCATTTTTCTCCTCATATCTGCGGGAATTTTTCTCTGCTACGGACTAGATCTCTCTGCCATGGCAGTGATGTCCACCAACATTTCCTTACCCGAAATGGCAAGATTTTGGGGAACTTCCTCTCCAGGATTTGCAGGACTCATCACAGAAGTCGTGATCAGCTTTTTTCTACTCTTTAGTACAACGATGATCGCACTCAACATCCCCAAAATCAAAGAAAAGCTGAGCTACGGACTCCTCTTGATAGTGTTTTTGCAAGTAAGTAGTATAGGATATTATTTTCTCTCTCCCACTTCCTATACCTTCCCCGACAACCTCCTAGAACGTACCATTCAAGCCTTCTCAAATATAGAAATCCCTCTGCTCTCAACCCTCGCACTAGGAGAGCAAACCGATGAACAAACAGAACATCCACTTATCCCTCACACCCATTACGAGGAATATTTCACTACCGAAAAAGGCAAAGGACAACACCTCAATCTAATTATCGTTTTTGCGGAATCTCTTTCACAAATTGACTCCCTAAGAGTGGGAGGGGTCAACGATAGACTCCCCAATTTCGACGCTATCACTGAAAAGGGGATAACCTTTACCAATTACATCAATAACGGATGTACCTCCGACACTGCTCACAACGCCCTTCTAAAAGGGGTGTTTCCTCGAAACATCCCAAATTATAAAGGATTCCGTTCACCCATAGAAAGCCTACCAACTTTTCTCAATAACCAAGGATATCATACCACCTTTTTGAGCACCGCTCCTCTCAATTTTCTGGATCAAAGAGCCTTTTTGGAAGAAATGGGATTTGACCAAATCATCGGAGAAGAAAAATTTTCAGGGAAAACCTATACCTTTGACGCAGCTCCCGACGAAGAACTTTATAAGGAAGCACTCTCCAGAATCCGCATTGAAGAAACCCTCCAAGACCTCAAAACCAAAGAAAGAAAAAAAGCTGATCCCTACGCCATGGTCATGCAAACCATTTCCTTCCACAAATCCTACAATACTCCCTACGGAAAAGATGAAGCTAGTGCTCTCGCTTACAGCGACGAAATGCTCGGAAGCTTTTATGAAAAATTAGAAGCAGAACACTTTTTTGACAATGGACTCCTCATCATCGTGAGCGACCATAGAAAAATGAACTCCTTAGAAAAAGGAGAGAAAGAAGCTCTCGGAGAATTTTGGTATGCCAAAGGGCTGATCACCATCGTCGGGAAAAATATCAAACCCAATACTATCAATACCACCCTTCTCCAACATAGCGACATCTATTACGGGCTCAGAAAACTCATCGCCTCAGGCAGTGTCATCAATTCGGAAATCTACAATGATCCCTTCTCAGGAAAAACAGGAAGAGACTGGGCATTTATGCGCTGTGGTTTTTTGGGAGTTAATCACTACTCTCTCATCATGGGAAATGGATCAGGATTCCAAGAAACCAATATCCCAACACTCATCTCCCATTCACCCTCTGCACAACAGTTTCTTTCTCTCTATCTTCAATATCAAGTCCCTCCAGAAACAGCAGAGACTCCATAATTCCCCTTGCATTCTCTCATCAAATCCCTACACATAAATGCATCGAACTATCGGTGTAAACAGATTTTTAAATTTTTTCTTATCATTGTATGCCAAGTATCTCAGACGCAATCAGCCAAGTAGGAGTAAATAAAGAGTTTTTTTCTCAATTATATGAAAAAGCTTTGGGGAAACCTCTTTCAGAAAAAGTGCCTATCTCCGAGGCTAATTTAGCAAAAATCAAAAAGATGATCGACCAACTCCCAAAAAATATTGTGGAAAAGGGGACTCAATCTCAGAAAAAAGAAAAAGAAGCTGAGGCAGAAAAAATTCTGAAATCTGATGAACTCGGTGGATTTGGTGGTGGAGGATTTCTTTCAGGACTCGGATTCGGGAAAACGGAAGAAAAAGTGGAGGAAAAAATCGATTTGGACGAATACTTCGGTAAAGCCGAACCCGTCACCACCTCCAAAGTGGACCTCTTTGATATAGCTTCTCGTAATGTAAACGAAAAACGTGAACAAGCCAGAAAAGAAGGGAAACCTGCTCGCTCAGAACGTAGCACTGACAGCCGTCGCCCAGCTACCCACAACAGAAAACCTAACGGAAATGTTTCTATCGAACAAAGCACTTATGTCGCAAAAGAGAAAGGTGTTTCCTCTTCAGATATTTTTGATGCCGCTAGAGCTAAAGGAAACACCACCTCACAACCTCATAACAACAGACCTGGAGGACAACATGGTCAAGGACATGGAAAACCTCACAACCAACACAATGATAAACCCCAAGGAAAACCCGTACGTATTTCCGACACCCCTAAAGTACATAAAGATGCCACTACTTCAGCTAACTTGGTAAAAAAAACAGAACTTTTTATGGATGAGAGAATCTCTGTAAAAGAATTTTCTGAAAAAATGGGAGTACCCTTACCTGAAATTTTGAAAAAGCTGATGGAAAATAAAATCATGACAGGAATCAACTCTTCCCTCGATTTCGATACAGCTATGCTCATCGGAACAGAATTTAATGTGGAGGTAAAAAAGATAGAAAAACAGCTCGATATGGAAAGTTTTATGAGCGGAGATCTACAAAAGATCCTTGATCTGGACAAAGAAGCTCCCGTCTTGCTGGACAGAGCACCTGTAGTAACAGTAATGGGACATGTAGATCACGGAAAGACTTCCCTCTTGGATTATCTAAGAAAAACAGGGGTAGCTGATGGAGAAGCGGGAGGGATTACCCAGTCTATCGGAGCATCTGTAGTAGATTACAAAGGAGAAAAAATCACTTTCATCGATACTCCAGGACATGAACTCTTCACTTCACTGCGTGCAAGAGGAGCGAAACTTACAAATATCGCAATTATCGTAATCGCAGCGGATGATAGTGTGATGCCTCAGACTATTGAGTCTATTAATCACGCCAAAGCTGCAGGAGTACCCATCATTATCGCAATTACTAAAATCGACAAACCTGGAAAAAATCTCGAACAAATTAAATCTGATATCGCTGCCCAAGGATTGACTCCAGAAGAATGGGGAGGAGAAACGCCAATCATTTGAATCTCTTCCAAAACAGGGGAAGGAATCGACCAATTACTTGAGCAAGTTTTACTCCAAGCAGAAATGTTAGAACTGAAATACAACCCTCATAGATCAGCTGTAGGAGTAGTAGTAGATAGTTATAAAGACCCAAAACAAGGAGTCGTAGCAAGCGTCATCGTCCTCACAGGAACCTTACAAATGGGAAATATCGTCCTCGCCTACAATACTTATGGAAAAGTAAAAAGAATGCAGAACCGAAAAGGACAACCTGTACAAAAAGTGGTAGGAGGTGAACCTGTACAGATTTTAGGATTCCCAGACTTACCCGAAGCAGGAAGAATCGTAGAAGTAGTAAATAACGAAAAAGAAGCTCAAAATAAAGTTGCCGTTATCCAAGCCCAAGAAACAGGAAAATCAACTGAAGGTGCCGTGCAAGAATTCTTGGCTCAACTCAAAGCTTCTGGAGAAAATAAAATCTCTGAACTTAAACTGATCTTGAAAGCTGAAGGTGCATCAAGTCTAGAAGCATTGACCCAAGCCGTACAAGGACTCTCTCTCCCAAAAAATGTAGTCATCAAAATTGTACACAACGATGTAGGACATTTTTCTGAGAGCGACGTATCTTTGGCTCAGGTTTCTAAATCTCTTTTGATTGGATTTAATGTAAGTATCAATAGTGTATTAAAAAAGAAAGCCGAACAACAAAAAGTAGAAATCAAATCTTTTGATATCATCTACGAATTGACCGACTATTTATCAAACCTTCTCCAAGGAATGATCGTGCTCGAACAGGAAGAAGTGACAGTTGGAAAAATGAATGTCCTGGCAATCTTCTTCACAGAAACCAGAGAAATGACGATCGGTGGTATGGTTATCGAAGGAAAAGTGAAAAACAAATTGAAATTCCGTACTCACAGAGGAGAAGAAATTATCGGTAATGGAGAAATCCTTTCTCTCCAGAGAAATAAAGATCAGGTGAAGGAAGTTCTCGCTGGAGAAGACTGTGGAATGAAAGTAAAAGTCGGAAAGAAAATTGCAGAAGGTGATGTATTGGAATTTTATGAAATGCAAGATAAAAAAGAAGAATAGGGAAAATCATGTAAGGACGCATCAATAACGCGTCCTTTTATTTTTTTATCCTCCATTCACTTCTAACCTCTTCACCGCCCTAGCATACAGCCACCACACAAACAACGCCACAACCACCAGCCACCCCACTTGAAATGGGAAATACCTCACAAAAAATTCCACATCCCCTGTCGTAAAAAACTTTGCTGGAGCATACAGATAATATTTGAACGGGAAAAATTCTGCGACCGTCTGCATCCATCCAGGATAAATATCCAACGGGAAGAAAAGCCCTCCAAAGATAAAATACAGCTTATTGATAAATAAACGTACAAACGTGGAATCCTCCAAAATAAACGCAAACAGAGCAATCATCAAAGAAATCAACGACAACAACCCAATCCCGACCAGTAAAGAAAGCAGGAAAAGAAAAAACGGTCCCACTCCAAATCGCGGGAATCTCCCTATCACTAGGAAAATAATCACCCCACAAAACGCCCCCACAATCAGCATATTGATCAGTGTTTTGAAATATGTTTGAGAAAAATAAAATCCAATAAAATTAATCGGTTTATTGAGAAAAGTGATGATAGATCAGCTTTTTACCTCCTTAATCATATTTGGATCTTTCCAGTTAACCATAACCAGCTCAGTAATAAAAATATATCGAGCGTATATATATATCGAAATTCCTCCAATTTCCTGCACTCCTGTCGCATTTGCTCCAAAGATTCCCAAACTCGTAAGAACAAAAATCAAGAACAACAAATGGATATTATCCAAAATCAAAAGGTAGGCGTAATAGAGGGTTTCCTTGAGAAAGTAGAATCAGATTTTGATATATTTTAACATCAGTATACAGATTACATTTGTAAAACAAGGTTTCCGCTCGTGTATTTCTTGAGTCCTCTATGAAAGACTCAAACTCAAAGAGCAAACATTGCAAAACTAAGAACGATAAGAAGAATCCAATTTTCTATGCTTGCAGGACCAACGATCATGCGATAGGGCAGAAATACTGCTGGATACAGCCCAATACAACTAATGAGAATAAAAAGCAATTTATCACGAAGAAATATGTCAGGTGGGTAAGCACCAAAAACTATAAAAAAGCTTTCAAAAAGATCTTTTAATCTCGATCCCCTCTGAAGTCTAAAAGAAATACTATTAACGAGGAGATAAAGTCCCAACACAAAAATACTTGCAATGAGCATAATAACTAACCATTTTATCATAAAGAGTCGACTATTCCCTTCCCAATACGTAAACGTATAAATCGTCATCAGAATACAAGCAAAAACAGTATCTCACAAACTATGCATCGAAATTTTTTTCATCGCCAAAAATCCTAAAGAAGGGACAGGAAAGCTGAGATAATAATCCATTTTCCCTTCTTCGATAAGGTTGGAGAGCCCACCGATATTTGCGAAGAGTCCATTTACAATTCCAAAAAGGAAAGCCGTCAACGAATAGACCACCATAAAATTTCCGAAAGTAAGTCCCGTTCCCGTGAAGTAAGAGAGGAATATTGCAAAAATCACCAGAAAAATCGCATCATTAATCACCATCGTCGTGATCCCAAAAAAGAAGTTTCGTCTGTATTCCAGCTGTTCTTTGAAAGCAAATCCCAGAATTTGGAGATATTTTTTCATATAATCTACATAAGAGACGAATAAAAGCCTGATTGTTATAGCCATTTCTTTTAATATTGCAAGTCTGGAGTAGTATCAATTCTTTCTTTGTATTCTTTGTATCTTTGCTATGAAGAAGTATTGACACCACACAGTAGATAGATATACTAATAAAGTAGATATCTTTACTATTACTCTTATTATCATGCTATCAACCTTCTTAACATCAGCTGTTATCGCACTTGCACCTGTCGAAGACCCAGCCCCCGCCTTGGAAAAATATACCCTTATGACACCAGACATCTACCATACGATTACCCGACCAATCGACTCTCTTGTAAAAAAACAACAGCTCAGCACAAAATATACTCAGCGAGACGAAATAATGCAAGAAATCAGAATTGAACAGATACTAGAAGAAATCGAGAACCTCTCCGACACTATCGAAGACCTCCTAATTGCTCTCCACGAAGAAGAAATAGAGTTAACAAAAGACGAATGTTTATACCTAATCACTACGGATCTTGAATTAATTGATTTCACCTTTAATAATGATGAAATTTGAGAAACAAAAGAAGGATTACAAAAGATCGAAAGAAAAATTGCAGAGATAAAAAGAATCCTTGCATTACTTGCTCCAAGATAAAAAAAATCTTACCTATAAAACTCCTCAATCACCTCCTCTAATGGGAGATGCTCAATAGTAATATCTTCAATTTGCTTGGTATCCAAGAGATGCTTAATGGTTTTTTGAATCATAGCCGGAGTATTTTCAATTTCAATATCCTGCCATTCCAGACTTTCTACTTCTTTATAACGGATAAACTTTTTATTCGCATATTCATCCATCAAATCTTCTAACTGCCCATCATACAGAATACTCCCTCTATTGATCACAATCGCTCTATCACAGAGATTTTCAATATCATTTAGATCATGAGAAGTCAGAAAAATCGTAATATTTTCCTCTTTATGGATTTTATTGAGAATTTCATACAGCACCTTTTTGGCAATAATATCCAAACCAACGGTTGGCTCATCCAAGAAGATCGCCTTTGGTGCATGGAGCAAAGAAGCAATAATCTCCCCTTTCATCCTCTGTCCCAAACTCAGCTTTCTCACAGGCTGATAAAGAAATTCTTCTACTCAGAATTTTTTTACAAATCCATCCAATCTCTCCTGAAAAACATCCTTGGGAATATCATAAATAATCCTGAAAAAGTTGAAACTATCGATCAATGGCAAATGGTATAACAACTGACTCCTCTGCCCAAAAACAGAAGAAGTCTGCTTGGCAATAGCTTTTCTTTCTTTTTTCGGATCCTGCCCAAAGACAGCGATTTCCCCTACATCATAATGCAAAATTCCCAAAATGGATTTGATCATCGTGGATTTTCCCGCACCATTGGGTCCAATAAAAGCCACTTTCTCCCCTTGATTTACATGAAAAGAAATCGACTTTAGTGCAGGAAACTTCTCAAATTCCGGATGAAAAAAATTTCTGAATTTAGAATCAGATTTCTTTCTGATATTGAAGGACTTGCTAACATTGCGAACCGTAAGCATAAGAAAAAAAACAGTCATAAAAGCTGACTGTAGTATGAACTTCTTTTGGACAAAATCAAGGTTAAATCACGAAATCATCAATCAAAGCAACCTCATCCCCAGAAATCATCCCAATAATCTTTTCATGGGAATTCCCTTTTTCTGTGATATACATCGCTCACAGACCTTTTCCTTTCCTCTTTTTCATCGTAAAAATTTCATCCGCCTCATAAATATTGATTCCTGCAGAGACAAAAACAAAATCCAAATGTGAAGTAGACATCGGCAAATGTTCAACACGGATTTTCGCCAAATCAATAAAATCTTCATTCAAGAGCTGTTGAGCCAATCGCTGAAACACTCAGCTTTCATTCACTACTCCCAAAAAGCTTGTCCCATCATATACAGGCACGAGATGGTAATGCTCCTCCTTCATCAATTTCAAAAGCTGAGAAAAAGGATCAGAAAGCTGAACTGAATAAACTTCCTTACGGAAAAGATCAATACACAGCGGAGGCTCTACGATTTTATCCACGAAATCAGAAAGCTTATCAATCGCCCTTTGGGTCGGAATCGCATACAAATATTCATCCACTTTCAAGCCATGAGAGATATGGTTTCTCAATTCTCCAAAATATTTCAAATCATTCTGAAAAAGTTTCACAAACCACGAAATCGAATATTGTCCTTGGACAATCATTTTTATTTTATCATTATACGGCAAAAAGCTCTCCGTTTTGAGGACTTTATCAAAATGCTTATCAATCTCATTAAAAAGCGAGAGATAGGTCATCACACGATTCTGCTCTAATTGGCGTTCTGAGGCATTTTTGACTTCATTAGACATAAGGAAACAAAAAAAAGATAAAACGGTATTCCTCTTAAGTATATCCAAAAACAAAAAAAAAGCAAAATTCACCATTCTTTTGACTTGACTTTTGAAGAGGAATTTCATATACTAAAAATTCATAAATAAAATTTTAAAAATATGTCAAAAAATCAAAAAAAATCTGTAAATCTTAATAAGATTTACAACAACCCCATTACCGAAAAAGAAGCGGTAAAAGTAGCCTCTCAAATAGAGGGAGGCGAAGTAAAAAAATCAGACAGTGGGGAATATTACATTTCTTTCGCAGGTGGAGCAAATGCGGTTTATCGCAATCCACAAACGCGGAAGTTAACATTTGGGAATTGTTCCCAATTTAAAAAATAACGACAAGAGGATTTCCTCTCTCGTTAAACAAAACACCTAGATCGCCTACATAGGCGATCTTTTTTCTATATGCAACTTTTAAGCACTTCCTCCTGATAAACAAGATGCAGTCAATCCCGATAGATCGAGAGGGGCTTGGATCCGACCTGTCGAATAGGGAGCCCGAAGGGTAGAAGGGGATTTGTATTCAACCACATACAATTGACATACAATAAAAAATAAACATTTAGCATTTTTTAAAAGATACTCCTCGTCTAACCTAGGAAATAAAAATAAATATTCCCTTGTATTTACCCAACAAATCCCTATATACAAATTAGCTTTATTTTTTTATACTCATCACATGGCCAGAAGAACCCAACAAAACAGAACTATCGAAGTAATTTTGCTCCAAAACGATAAATATCTCGGAGAAAAATACGAAATCGTAAGAGTTAAACCTATCTTCGCTAGAAACGTCCTTTTACCAAAAGGAATCGCAGTATTCGCTGACGCAGCTGCAAAAAACAATTACAAACAGAAAATGGACGCTGCTACTGCCGCTAGAAGCAAAAAAGCCAGCAATCTTGAAGAACTTTTTGCGAAAATCTCTGCTGATGAAGGTATCGAAATCACTAGAAAAGCAAATAAGGACAATACCTTATATGCAAAAGTTGACGAACATGACATTGCTGAAAAAATCAAGGAAGTATATGGAATCGAAGTAGATTCACACTTATTCAAGCTCAAGAAAAAGCTGACTGAAGTAGGAACGTTCAACATCGTCTTCGCTTATAATGACCTCAAAAGAGAAATCACCGTAAAAATCAAAGGAGAACTCTCTGGAAAAGATGCAAAAGAGGTCGAAGAAGCTGCAAAAGCTGAAACTGCCACAACAGAAGAAGTACAAAAGAGCAAAGAAGAATTAAAAGCTGAAAGAGAAGTTAAAAAAGCTACTGAAAAAGCTGAAAAGATTGCAAAGCTCAAAGAGAAATACAAATAATTTGTATATACAGAAAAAGAGAACAGCTGACCGTTCTCTTTTTTTTTTATATCTTTTTCGCTTGCAATCTCAAACTATTTCCTACCACCGTTAAATCACTGAACGCCATTGCCGTTCCCTCGAAGGCGGGATTGAGCATTCGTCAGAAGAGTGGAAAGAAAGCACCTGCTGCGAGCGGAATTCCGATGAGATTATATCCAAAGGCTCGAAGCAAATTCTGATTGATAGCCGATTGGGTCAGATTGCTAATCTCGATAGCTTTCAGTACCTTGGAAATATCTCCGTGCAAGAGCGTAATATCCGAGCTTTCTATCGCAACATCGGTTCCCGTACTCATCGCGATACCAATGTCAGCGGTTGCTAGAGCAGGTGCGTCATTTATTCCGTCCCCGAGCATCGCAACAAGTCCTTCATCCTTATCGTTGTGAGAATGAGAAGAAGAAAGCTGATTTTTCAACTGTTGAATGACCTCAGCTTTTTCTTCGGGTTTAACTTGAGCGTAAACTTGGTCAATACCGACTTGGGTGGCGATGGTATTCGCAGTATTTTGATGGTCGCCTGTAATCATCACGGGTGTAATACCCATTTTCTTGAGCTGAGCAATGGTTTCAATAGCAGAAGCTTTCACGGTGTCAGCTACCGCGTAGAGTCCAAGGACTTCTTGTTTAGTAAAGAGAATGAGTGGGGTTTTTCCTTGATTTGCTCGCTCATTATACAATGTTTCATCGAAAGAGAGAGAAAAAGCAGAAGCAAAATCCAGATTTCCTACGAAATACTCCGTTCCGTCGACTATTCACGAAAGTCCTTTTCCTGCATGATTGGTAGCCTGTTGCACAGGAAGTGGGGTGATGTCGTGGCTGGTAGCGTAGTCAACGATAGCGTGAGCAATCGGGTGAGTGGAAGTGGCTTCAAGGGAAGCGAGGATTTGCAACCCCTCGCCTGTCATATCCGTCAGCGTAGGTTTCCCCTCGGTAATCGTTCCTGTTTTGTCAAATGCAATATATTTCACTTTTCTGAGCTTGATGAGTCCGTCAGCATTTTTTGCTAATATTCCATTTTTCGCAGCGTGTCCCATTCCCGTGATAATCGCCATTGGCGTGGCGAGTCCCAGTCCGCAGGGGCAAGCGATGATTAGCACCCCGACGAAGGCTTGGAGGGCATATCTGATGACGGTTTGCATATCGAGAAAATACGGTCCGACGAGCAGTCGAAGCAGGGTGGAAACCACCGCAATTCCCAGCACGACAGGGATAAAAATTTTCATAATGCTGTCTACTTTATGCTGGATTTGAGGTTTAGAATTTTGGGCTTGCTCAACGACGGCGATAATTTTTGCAAGGTAGGTTTCGCTTCCTGTGGCGATGGTTTCAATTGTGAGAGGCGAGTCCAGCAGAAGCGTTGAGCCGATGACGGTTTCGCCCTCGGTCTTGGAGATTGGCAGACTCTCCCCTGTGATCATACTTTCGTCGATGTGAGCCGTTCCTGAACGGATTATTCAGTCGAGAGGGATTTTTTCTCCGGGTTTCACGAGGAGAAGGTCGCCTTTTATCACTTCTTCAATGGAGATTTCTTCTCCATTCAGCTTTCTAGCTTTTTTTACTTGTAAGTTCAATAAGGACTTGATTGCCTGTCCCGTACGGGACATTGTGCGTTGTTCCATATATTTTCCGATGGAGATGAAGCCGATGACGATGATGACTGCTTCGTAGAAGACTCTCGTAGGGTCGATGTAGACGGAAAAATCGTTTCAGAAGAAGGTGACGAAGAGGCTGAAGAGATACGCGAACCCTGTTCCGATACCGACTAAGGTGTCCATAGTCGCCTTTCCACGCGTAAGGTAGAGCCAGACCGCTTTGAGATATTTTCTCCCGATGGTGAAGATGATGAAGGTGGAAAGAGCAGGAAGCAAAATTCTGGTCGCGATAGAGTGGAAGGTTTCAGGCATTTCGGTGATTCCTAGTCGTCCGTATTCTGCTCCCATCATTCGCACCATCAAGAAGAGGGAAGTGGCTATCGCGGGAATGGAAATTCGCATATCCCTTTTGGCTTCTGTGAAGTCGTGGTCATGTTCAGACAACCCCTCTTCCGTCGCTCCGCTCCTCCCTCTCCCCTGTCAGGGAGAAAAAACAAAGGAATATCCAAAGGGAATAATTTTCTTATTCAAGTCTTCTATGGGGAGTTCTTGGTCGGTGAAGGTCAGGGTGGCGGTATGGTTCACGAGATTAACTTCGCAGGAAGTGATACCGGGAGTTTCATTGAGTTCGCCTTGAATGAGGGTGGCACAGGAGGCACAGTGCATTCAACTGACGGGATAGGTTTTTTGCATTGTTATAGGTAATAAGCTAAAATTATACCTAGGGGGTAGGTATAATATAATCAGATTTTTTTTAATTGCAAGAGATTTTTTAGGAAAAAATTTTTTTATTCTCCCACTTCACAATTTTCTCGCATATTTTTTGACTTTTCCCACCAAAATCTGTATAATTATATCAGCATTTATTCCTTATCTTTTCCCTGATGCAAACCAAAACACAAATAACAAAACTTTTATGTCTCGCATTCGGCTTGATTGGTTCATTTTCAGCACTTACTGCCTCTGCTCAATCCGTACCAGACGAATACTATCCCAATTACAGAATCCAAGCAGGATGGGATAAAATCCAAGAAATCTTCGTACAAATCGATGCAGCCAAAAGAATGGGAACCACCGATAGCCTAAGTAGCGATCTTTTCACAGAGTTACACCGCAATTTTGGGAGTGTTTTCGCCGCATTTCCTCAGGAGTATAATTTTAAAGTAATTTATCAACAATGCTTAGATAGTGCAAGTACTTTAGCAGTGAATAATACCACAGACAATTTCCAAACCTTTATGAGCAACTGTTATACTCCGCTAAATAAAACCATTAATAGCATCAATTCCCAATACACTATCCAAGTTTCCGCTTCCAAAAATCCCCAAAATGGATCAGCACCTTTACCTGTCACTTTTGTAGCTACCTCTAGTAAAGATCCCTCTAGTGAAACCATCCCAACCAATAACTTTTATCGATACTATAGAGATACCAAAGGAGTAGACAGAGTTATTGGAAGAGGAAGCGTGATCACCTATACTTTCGAAGAATCAGGAAACTACGTAGTACATCTCACTGTCAGAAGCTCAAATAATTCCAAAGGAATCCTAGACGGACAAGCTGATCTTAATATCAATATTTCTCCCAAAGCAGCAAATATTATCGTCTACGCTAACACAAAAAAACTTGATAAAACCATTCCTACCAAAATCTGAACCCAAGAAGCAATCAAGGGAGTAATTTTCGATGGATCCGCTACCCTACCCACGGGAGGAAGAAAAATTCAGAGCCATGCACGAACAATCACCAGTAGAGACGGATTCAAGCGAAGCAGAGAATATGATGGCGTACCCAGATATATTAATGTCCCTCTCAATGGGAATGGAGAATATAACATAAAACTCTCTACCACCGACAACGAAAAAAATACCGTATCTGAAACCTTCAGTATTACCGTTTCCGACCCCGTAGCTATCATCAAACAAACCCCTGATGAAGGGAATACCTCCACCACCTTCAATTTTGACTCTAGTACTTCATATTCTTTGACCTCTCGTCTCAAGCTCTATACACGAGAAATTTTTAATAGTAATGGAGACAAAACTGATACAATCCAAGGGAAAAGTATTAAAAAGCAGTTTATCAAACCAGGAAACTATATGGTAAAGCTGACTTTAGAAGACGAGCTCGGGCAAACCAATGTCGATACTAGAGAAATATATGTAGAATCTAGTACCCCTATTCCACAATTCAGCATTACACCGACTAATAAATGGGCTCAAGCCTCAGAATTCCATCTCGACGCTACAGCTTCTACAGATTTGGACGTCACCAATCAAAATGATTCCCTCGAATACAAACGAGAATTTTCAAATCCTAACAACAGCAAAATTATCTCTACCGAAGAGAATAACAAAAAAGTGGTCGTACAATTTGATGAAATAGGACAACACACTATCACCCTAACCGCTACCGATATGTATGGGAAAAGTGCCAGTATTGAAAAGCAGGTCAATGTCACTTCAGTACTCAGACCAGAATTAACTATTTCACCTAATGCTATCACGCGAGGGAAAAATGTAGGATTCAGCGTAAAAACCAATAAACCGATTATCAACTATCAGCGAAGTTTTGGAGATGGAACCACCAATTCTAATCAGACCAACCAAATGACTCACATGTATACAAAAGTCTGAATCTACAACATCAACGTTCAAGTCTTCGATGCAAACGGGAATAGTAACAGCGTCACCTCAAAAGTCTTCATCGGAGAAGTAGGATTCCCCATTGCAGCATTCAGAATTAGAAATGGAGGAGGATTTTATCTCCAAACTACGGAAACATGCTCCGTTCAAGAAGAAGGAAAAACAAACAATTACACTGCCTACAGTATCGACAGATACCAAAACATCACCATTGATCCTAGCTGGTCGGTAAACTCAAAGGGAATGAGTACCAACCTAAAGTTTTACTTCCAACCTAAATTTGAATCTGTGTATCCACAATCAAGCTTTTCTTATAAATTTAATGAGCTCGGTTGCCAATATATAGATTTAACCGTCGATGACACCGAAGTCGGACAACAAGTTTACAATAGAATCCGATTCAAAGTGCAGAACGCTCTCCCAACCTTAAAAAATATTGCACTTTCTTTCCCTCAATATAGCAACGAAAGCGGAATCGGATTTCAGGAAAACAAAGTACAAAATGTCTTGGATCCAGGAGGACTTTCTAGTGAAAATCTGATTGTAAAAGTGACAGCCGTCGGAGCAACCGACCCAGATAGTCCTAACGGCGAAGTAGCTTACTTCAAATGGTATTATTACCCAAAAGATAATCCTAATCAGATTTTGGATACTAGAATTACTCCTAGTAATATCCCTTATACCTTCTTTACTCTCCCTAGAATTGCGGGAGAATATATGTTTGGCGTGACAATGTACGATAGTGATGATGGCTACCAAAAAAGTGAACAAATCATTGGAAATGGACCAACAGTATTTTTCCCACAAACAGACAATAATCCTGACATCCCTATTGTGACTCTCAAATTCGACAAACAGACCGTAAACGTAGGAGATACTGTCACCTTTGATGTTATCGCAAAAGTCACTTCAAACAATAGCGATTTCGTCTCTCATAGAACCATCCAATATGACTTCGACGGCGATGGAGAACGAGACCTAATCACTACCAAAGACCGTGCGACCTATACCTACACTCAACCAAATGAAAGAGGATATAGTCCCAAAGCAGCCGTGATTTATAGAGGATATAAAGGGATCTCCGAAACCAAAGGAAATACCCTCGTAGTCCGCAACAGTGTAAAACCGATTCTAACATTTAATAGTATCAAAAATATCGTAATCTTTAGAGATCTCAGCGTCGGGAATATGATTCAGAGGAATATTTGTTTTGAAGAAAAAGAATGTGCAGCTGGAAACAAATCCTACCAAAAGACTCACATCGCACCAAATACCTCCAGTATGACCGTGATGAATAACACTCCTATCACACAAAATAGAGTATTTCTCCAGAAATATAATGAGTATGGTCCTCATGAAGTCAGTATCACTCTCAAATCCAGTCAAGGAGAAAACGTTAGCGGTACTTATACTGTCACCACTTCCAATAACGTAAATAATGGAAGAATTACTTCTGGAGTACATTTAATCACTATCCCTGAAGCGAGCTTTAGTAATAAAGATCCAGAAATCTATGTAGGAAAAACGATGGACAATAGCGTGCTCTTTTATCTCTATCATGCAGAACCAGGACAATGTTTTATTGATACCGACATCTCTCAAGATAGCGACAAAGACGGAAAGCCTGATAATGACGAAGATATCAAATGCAATACCTTAATACTCCGAAAATATCAACCACAATTCGAAACTATTGTGGGAAGAATATATTTCGAAAACAATGGCAGACTCGTATTCAAAAACTTTGCTGTGGATTTCGAAGGATTTGACGTAGTAATGGATCAGAATAATTTACTGATTTACCAAGACATCACGACTCTCTTTAACGGAATCGAAGACCGCAACTTAGGAAATGCTGACCTTAAAGTACTCCTCCTTACTCTAAAGCAAAATCTCCTGGATAAAAATCAGACTACCAATAATATAGTTCAGCTCAAAGAACATCTAGCAAATTCCGTAGTTTATCTCGATACCGAACAAACCGCCCTCTTAGAATCAATTATCTCTCGCTTAGAGAATCCTGATACCATTTCAGCCATGGGATGGAATGCCTACGAACAAGCTAGAGAAGATATTTTGATCTCTCTCCCTGAAAATCTCAGAGTCCAAGTAGCTACGAAATTTTCCAATTTTGAGCTCAGTGCAGACAATCTCGACACTGCAGGAAAAAAAGAAAAGCTAAATGAGATTTTGGCATTTATCGCAACTAATGCAAAAGCTTACGATATTCCTACTGAAGACCTCGATGGACTCTATATTCCACAATTCTGTAAAATCTTTTGATACTACGAAATAGGTAGCGATAAATGTAGTACTGATAGTCCAGTAATCGTCCCAGATATCCCACCAGAAAACGTGAACCCATCAGATTCAAAAGGATGACTACCAGTCCGATTGAAAATAATTCTCCGAATTATCGGAGGAGGAATACTCATCATGGGAGGAATCGTAGTATTCTTCGCAATCAGAGCAAAAATTAAAGCACATGCCGAAGCTGATGAAGAAGCCGAAGAGGAAGAATAAGATAAACAATAAAAAGCCCCCTGTTTACCACACGGGACTTTTTCATTATGTTCACAAATAATTTTTTAAACAGTTTACTCCCCGTCGGAATCGAACCAACATCTAACCCTTAGGACGGGCCTATTCTATCCATTGAACTAGGGGAGCGATAACTTCGAAAGTATATTATTTCCGCCATAAAATGCAATCAGATTTCACTTTTAAAAAAAATATTGCATATATATATCAAATCAGTATAATATCAATAATAAATAAAAGCAATTAATAAAAATATAAAACAATTTAAACAACAAAAAATGGGAAAAAATCTGTACATTTGGAATGAAGATTTGCTTTCGGTCTATAAAATAGCCAAAGCATTAACAAAAAGAAGGAACGGAAGGAGGATAGCAACACTGGAGGACATTATCACAATACGTGCCCAATATCCAAAAACTCCAGAAAGTTGGGAAACCTGGTTTACATCTGGATCTACCATCTATATTGGAACTTCCTCTAAAGGAGAGAAACTGATAGTTATTGCCCATCATCTCGGTCCACTTACCACGATAAAAAGAGTGGAAAAGTTCACAAAGAGTGCATTAAAAGAAGGTGGAAGAACAGCAGACGGATGGAAAGGATGTAGAAAAATCACTCAGGAAGAGTTTGATGCCCTTATAGAAGGGAAATATGGGAAAGTAGATATATTTCCTCTTGAACAATACGAAGAGGCAATCTATTCACTACTTCGTAGTGGTCATTATCCCATTGATCTTATTCGGAACAATCCTTTATTAAAGAGTTTATTGGGTAGATCAGGAGAACAATTTATTGAAAAACATCTTGAGATCTCCAGAGCATACGCAAAAAAGAAAAGAAAGGAGGAAGGAGCTGGAGAAATAATTCTAACTGTCAACTTGGAAGATAACCATGGATTAGATGTTTTGCATACCTTTGACCAGAAATATTTTAAAAAAGTAGAATGGCCAACTCAACCTATTGCTGGGTTTCTTTGTTTAGAAAACCCTAGCCATTGGGGCAATAAGGAACTAAGTATTTCTACAGAAATAGACTGGGAATCAGGAGGACGTTCTGCGAAATTCATCATCCTTACAGGAGAAGGCAATACAGAGCTTCAAGAAATTAAAACCGACCCTCTTCTCAATCAAGAAAAATGCCTCGTAGACAATCCAGCAGGAGAAAAAGCTGATTTCTTCTCTCTGATAAAGAAAGGAGAAAAGTTCTTCGTAGAAACCCCGAAAATTGGAGATCGATTAGATACGGGAGAAATCAAATATCCCGTTAACTCCATTGAGAAAATTGGCAAAGAAAGCTCTTTTATAACAACGGATATTATGTTTTTCTTGAAATATGACATCAATGAAGTAAAAGCCGTCGCTCCCAAAGGTGCAAATGCTTACCTCATTATAGGAAGTGTTTCTCCAGGCGATAGAGTAGAAGTCCCTGTACAGTTTTACCACATTGAGATAGATACTTCAAAACGAATTCTATCTCCAGAAGAGCTTTATAACAATTTTGAGTTGCTATGTGAAATTAATGGAATCAAGTAAAAAAAAAGAAAATGCAAACACAAAAGTTTTTTTTAAGCTCTTCATTGAGTGAGGAGGAGCTTATAGACAGAATTATTCCGCTCCCTGCAAAGGAAGGACCCGCTGTATCTGGAATAAAACTTCAGAGATCCACAGTAATAGTCGGGAAAGATCTACTTCCTGGCTTCGATACAGAATTTTTATGGGAGAATAATGTCTATTTAACCACTTCTGATGTAGAATACTACAAAGAGTGGTTGGAAAGGAAAACAGGAGACAAAATGCTGCCTCTATAAAACTACTAAAAAAGCTATTGTCGGAGGGATTTCCCTTGGATCAATAGCTCTTTTTTACAGCAAAAATATACTTGACTTTACATATATATATCAGTATAATATAAAAGTTAAAAAAACGACTTAAAAAACAAAATAATATAAACACAATTTTAAAAAATAATTAAAATGAAACAAATCAAAAACTTCCTGAAGCTCTCATCAGCGAAGAAAAAAGCAGTTTTATCTGTATTCTTGGGAGAGAGAGAATACAAAAAACTGAAACAAGCAGAAGAATCAACTTCCGAAGCTTGGGGCGTAAAAGGAGAAGACAAACCTATCGCCTGGTTCACCGAGAAAGAATTTCGGTTCTTAGAAGAAGCAATGAAGAAAGGCGTATTCGAACAGTGTTGTAGATATAGAGGATATCCCTCCCTGTCCAACGATAAGTTTAAGGGGACAATTAGTATAGAAAAATTCAATATACTCCTCGAGAATGTAAACAATGTATGGATTAGGGATTTCTTTATCTTATCTCTCGAAGAACAGCAAGACCTTTTATTCGCTCTCTCGGGCGAACGAGGAATCATCGGTAAAGAAGAAACGAAACCGAAAAGAATACGAGCATTTCTCTATAGGAACAATCGTTTGGCTACCTTCCATGAGGATGAATTGTTCTTGGAAACGGAACAAGCCGGAGGAATCTTCTCATGGGAAAAACTCCCAAGCCTAGGGAGACCACAGGGAAGTCCAACCTCGAAATCACTTGGCTCCTATATGACCAATTCGGAATTTCAGGCATATTCGAACTACACATTTGAGCAACGATTCTATATGTGTATTTCTATTGAGAACTTCAACAGAATGTGCCGAGAATTCACAGTATTCATGTAAAAAACAATTTAAAAGTAAAAAAATGGAAGTTATAAAAAGAGGAATAATGCACGATACATTTACTGTATCTTGTACAAACCCAGCTTGTAGAGCTAGATTCTCATATAAAAGAAGTGAAATACGACAAGCACCTTGGGATGAAGCATCCAGACCACGTTTCATACAATGCCCAGAGTGTGGAGAAGAAATTCCACACAAAGAGCATAAAGGAGAATATGACTAAGGAGTCGTTGAATAAGACGACTCCAACCCCATCAAAGACAATCAAAAATCCCAAATTATGAATGCATAATAAGGGATCAAGATTGTCTTTTTTCTATTCAGCTTTTTAGCTACCTTTTCCTGCATTTTTTCTCGCAGCATCGGTAAGATACTTTTTTCTGATTCTCACATTTTTTGGCGTGATCTCTACCAATTCATCGTGTCCAATATATCCTAACGCATCTTCCAAGCTCAAATGCACAATAGGATTCAGCCTCATTGCTTCATCATTTCCACTATTTCTTACGTTATTCTGCTGCTTATTGATGGTTAAGTTCACCGTCATATCATTATTTCCTTTCAAATACTCTCCGACAATCATTCCTTCATACACTTGCTGAGCAGGATCTACGAAGATAGGACCTCTTTCCTGGAGCTTGAAAATTCCATAGTTCATCGCTTGGCCCGTAGCTGAACTGATCATACTTCAGACTTCTCTTTTTTTGATTTCTCCTTTCCAGTCTTCATAATGAGAAAAGGAAGAGTACATAATTCCCTCACCTTTGGTCATCAAGATAAACTCTCCACGAAATCAGAGCAAACCCCTCGTTGGGATATCAAATTCAATGGTGGTGAGTCCATTTACAGAATTCATATTTTTCATCATTCCTTTACGATTTGACAGGGTTTCAATCACCGTCCCAGAAAGTTCGTCATTTACGCTGATTACGAGATTTTCGATCGGCTCTTGCTTTTTCCCATGAACATCTTCTTTGAAGATTACTTGTGGTGCTCCAACTTGGAGTTCTCGTCCTTCCCTTCTAATATTTTCAATTAATACTCACAAATGGAGTTCCCCTCTTCCGCTCACGACAAATTTCCCATCACTAAAGTCCACTTTCAATCCCACATTGGTTTCAAGCTCTTTCTCAAGTCTTTCTTGGAGATTTCTGGTCGTCATATATTTTCCTTCTTTCCCTGCGAAAGGACTATCATTCACGAGAAATTCCATTTTCAGAGTCGGCTCATCAATAGAAATGGTCGGCAACGCCTCC
Source organism: Candidatus Peribacteria bacterium (assembly GCA_031280545.1). Next base: position 38,281 of record JAITGP010000041.1, on the reverse strand, counting down.
ACGTCACCCACTCCCACGGTTTCTCCCACAAAAATATCGGGAATCCCAGAAATCGTGATAATATCTCCACATCTCGCTTCAGTCTGTTCAATTCTCTGAACTCCGAGCGTCGTAAAAATTTTTGCTACTTTCCCGTTTCTCTTCTTCCCATCATTATCAATAATGCTAACAGGAGACCCTGCTTTCAATGTCCCTTCATATACACGTCCAATTCCGAGTCTTCCAAGAAAGTTATCATATCCAAGATTTACTACCTGCATTCTAAATGGTTCATCAGATTTATTTGGAGCCTCTGGTACCCAGTCCAAAATAGCATTAAAAAGCGGAATCATATCTTTTCTTTCATCATCCAAATTTTTCATCGCATATCCCTGTTTAGCACTCGCATAAATAATTGGGAAATCTGCCTGTTCATCCGTAGCTCCGAGCAAGATGAAAAGATCAAACAACATATCAATAACTTCGTTTGGTCTAGCGGTCGGTTTATCGATTTTATTGATTACGACAATCGGCTTTAACCCAAGTTCTAGAGACTTTTTCAAAACGAACTTCGTCTGAGGCATAGGTCCTTCATAAGCGTCAACAACAAGCAGCACACTATCCACCATTCTCAAAACTCTCTCCACTTCACTTCCAAAATCAGCATGTCCTGGAGTATCCACGATATTAATCGTATTCCCCTGCCATTCAATAGCAGTATTTTTTGCGTAAATAGTAATTCCTCTTTCCCTTTCTTGGTCATTGCTATCCATAATTAGTCCTTCTTCTCCCAGAGATTTCAAAGTCCCAGACTGTTGTAAAAGCTGATCCACAAGGGTAGTTTTTCCATGATCCACATGGGCAATAATCGCGATATTCCTGATACTCATTGTAAAAAAAATGAAACTAAATACAGTTTTCCATCAGATTTTTTTGCTAATCTTTTTTCAAAACTATGGTGTAGTATATGGAAATGGATTGCTTTTACTAGAGGAAAATTCTGCCCTTGCATTCCATTTGCCACTCACTACACTATCCATACTTTTACTCCCTTCACGGAGATCATCATGCTTAATCCCAACTACAGATATATCGGAATCGACTTCGAAACCACAGGACTCGACATGCAAAAAGATGTCCCTATCCAAGTAGGAATCGTAGAAATCGATACAAACGGCGAAATTATTGACTCCTTCGAGTCCCTCATCAGACCAGAAAAAGACATCAAAGAGCTAAAAAATATCGTGCATTTCATCACCAAAATCGAAGTAGCTCAACTCGTTTTCGCTCCTACCATTGACGAAGTAGCTACGCAAATTGCCCACTTTTTCTGATCAAACGTAATTATCATTGGACACAACATCAATTTTGATCTAGCATTTTTAAAGAAAATGCTTCCTGATTTCCAAATGCATGCCTCTTTTGATACCTTCCAGCTCGCCCAAGCCCTCATCCCCTATCCCCCAAGTTTCGCACTAGAAATCCTGATGCAACATCTGGAAGGGAAACCTCTCTTTTTGCAATGGAAATCAAAATTCTGATTATCCTTTTCAACTCTCCAGGGAACAGAATCTAGTGAAGGAGAAGAAGAAGCTACCTTTCACGATGCCTTCTATGACGCTAAATCCACCCTTGCACTCTTTTGCTACCTAGTCACCTATATCCACCAAATCGAAGAAAAACACCCAATTCTAGGACAGCTCATAACAAAAAGTGATTGCATACTTACCAAAATATTTGAATCTTCAGACCTCGTCGGACAAAATCTTCTGCAATCTTCTTTTTCATTGCCTCCTCTCAAAAAAATCGCCCCCGCTAACATTTCTCTCACAAGTTTCCCCTACCCTATCGACCTCGCCAACCTCAAAGACGCAGAGAGATACTTCGTAGGAAATTTAGATTTTAAAGAATTGCTAAGTGCTCTCCTAGCTAATAAAAAAATAATGCTGATTTTTTCGACTAAGCCGAAACTCGATATCGCTAAAAATATCCTCTTTGAGATAGGAATAAAAAACATCGGATACGCCAGAGAAGAACAAACCATTTCAGCGGAACTTTTTCAACAGTTTCTCAATAAAGAGGATTTCAATCAATTTGAGCTCTATTTTATTTTAAAGTACTGTTCTCATCTCTTTCTCGGTTATGGTGTACTAGATTTGAATAGTAAGGGAGATTATATGGTGTATAATTTCATCAAAGACGAAAGACAAGTCGTAAAATATCCTGTCGTGCTGACTACTCATCACGGTTTGTATTCTATTTTAGAAAAGGAAGCTCACGTCTATGCAGATTTTGATATTGTATTTTTTGATCTGGAGTGGCGATATAGAAATTACAATGCCTACCTCTCTCGTACTTGTGACCTGTACTATATCCAAAATTTTATAGATATGCTATTGTATAAGTATACCTCCCTTCATAAGGAGGGAGCCGAAGGCGGGGGGTTCAAAACACTGCAAGAATTCGATACCTTCTTCACCATGTTTCTCGGCATTCTCCGAACCGACACCAAAAAGCTTTTCATAGGACGTGCAGAGGACGAGTTACAAATCAATCCTATCGTAAGCCATTCTGACTTTTATCAAACCAATCTCGTGCTTCCCAAATTCAAAGCATTTAGAGAAAAATTGAAAGCTGTCCTGCACGAAACAGATTTCACGACCCTTTGGAAGCAGATTGAACATTTCTTTGACATCACAGAAACCATTGCCAAAGTACAAAGGAAAATGTTTGGACAAACGGGAACAGATTTTTATTTTCTCTTTTCCGAAGAAGCGAAATACACCAATCGAGAAGAATTTAAAGACATCTTCCAGAAAAACCATATCGTCTTTTTCTCTGATCACGAAAAACAGTATCAACAAGTAGTACAACCCACCTTATCATCATCCGAAGAACTTACTCCTAAACCAAAACTCCCCCACATCTCCACTCTTTGAGCTCTCCAAGAAAAATTGCAAACCGCATCAGCACAAAAACCTGTCTCCATTTTTATTATCTCCACCGTAAAAGACGAGAGTAGACAGATCTTTGAAGCATTACAAAAAATGCGTTTCTTGGAAGGATACGAATTCCTCGCAGAAAACATCACAGGAGGTGCTGGGAAAAATATCTACAAAGCCAATAAAAAAACTGCCAAAATAGTCATCGGAGGCTACAACTTCCTAATGATGTGCTACGCCCAAAAAGTAAAATTTGATGAAATCATCGTCCGAAATATTCGTGGTGCCCAATCCCAATTGATCTTAGACGACATCTTACGATATCAACCCAAGAAGTAAACCCACCGCAAAGTCGCAAAGAGATCAAAATTAAAAACATCAAAAGAAATACCACACCCGAGCTTTCACTAGCCCCAACCGTAGCCAATCCAGAGAATAGCAAACTAACCTCAGGCTTTGCTGATGGGCCCCGCTTGCGGGTGAAGCACTGAAAGCTCTTGAATTTTCTTTGGTTACTTTCTTTTTTTCAAGAAAAAGAAAGTAACTCTCCGAAGGAAATACTCTGCAAAAAAACATATTTAAAACTTCTTATACCCTAAAGCTAGTCTTTACAATCCTGATATTAAAATGGAACGTCTTTACCTCTTCAAACTCCAACCACTCCCCAAATTCAGCTTTTAAAATCTCTACCTGCCACGTCATCATCTCCAAAAACATCACAAACGAACAACCAGAAACCGCCTGTCTAATCTGTACAAACATTTCTCTATACAAATCCAACCCATCATCTCCACCCACAAAAGCCAAACGCGGTTCTCGTTTTTGCACATTTTCAAGAGCATTAGTATCAAAAGTCTCATCAGGAATATAAGGCAGATTGGCAACCAAGATAATCGGTGCTTGCTGAAATACCTCATAGGATTCCAAAAAAGAAGCCAAATTGGATTGAATAAATCTCGTATCATACTGAGTCGAAGAAATAAGCGTATCATAATTTTGCTTTGCCACCTGCAAAGCATCTGGAGAAATATCAGCTAAGAAAACATCTTGAAAAGCTTCAGAATTCTGCAACAAAATGGAAATTCCCAATACTCACGACCCCGTTCAAATATCCACTAGAATATAAGGACTTGTCGAAGCCTGCTGAGTCAAATAGTCAGAAACCGCAGTAATCATATACTCGGTTTCTGGACGAGGAATAATCGTATGCTCATTCACCTGGAATGGCACCCCAAAAAAATCCACATGCCCCAAAATATATTCCAGAGGCTTTTTATCTATCGTATAAGCATTATAATCCACTTGAAGTTTAGCTAATCTTCCAGTATCAATCTCATCATCCAAATGAAGCCAGATTTCGGCTCTAGTTCGTCAAAAGAGTTCTTGGATAAGTTTTTCAAGCACGAATTTCTGAGAATATTCAGGATTTTGCAAAAGTTGTTGAATCGTCATATACACAAAAAGGAAATAAAAAAAGAATGCTGAAAGAGTAGCGTTTCTCCTGCAGAAATCAAATAAAAATATAAGAAAATTTGCCTATTGACTTTTTATACAACAATCATTATACTATAGAATATAAACACAAAAAAAATAAATCATGAAAAATCTCCAAAAAACAAAAAGAAAACTCATGAAAGGTATTATTCGTGAAAAAAGAAGTACCGCTACCGCAAATAGCGTGCTAATAACTACAGGAATCGTGCTAGTAATGAGTATCATTGTCGCCATAATGCTTTTTAAGCGACAACCTCACCTGCAGGACCTAGGAATTCTTCTTCTTTGCAACCTCGTAATCGCAATCGTAAGTTGTCATGGATTTTCTTTAAAATACTTTAGAAAGTTCAAAAAGTACCAACCAACCGATGAAGAATTCATACACAAAACAAAAGAAAAGTTAATGTACCTCAGAAGCTCTCTGTCTTTCGTCTTAGAAAGAAGAAAGAATTGTGAAATTCTATTAGAGAGTTTTAACAGGCAAGAGAAAAAGGAGAGAGAACAAAATTGGTTCTCAAAACTCCTATTAGGAGAAGAACCAACTCTAGAATTCGCTCAAGAAAAACTTAAGGAGTACAGAGAAAAAGAGAAGTGGCTCCTGGAACAAAAAATTCCCCTCGATAATCTATTAAAAGAGTTAGAGAGGGAGAAAATTAATTAAAATCTTTTCAAAGCAATGCTATATTCTAACTCTTTTAGGAGAAAGAAAGTAGGATTGCTTTTTACGATGAAGGTTCAATCAAGGAATATCCAATCAAAAATCTTGCAATATCTCCAAAAATCTTTCCAGAAGTAGATACTCACCACTGGGAACTTCTCGGACGAGAGAGCCAAATAAGCACCAAATACTTTGGATCATCCACCGTCACCACACCCGCAAACGTTGCCTGCGTCCAACCATTTCCTCTCTGATATTTTCCACGAAACGCGATCTGAGCAGTTCCTGATTTAGCACCCAAACGATAACTTTTTACCTGAGCAGAGGTATACTGAGAATTGGTCGTCATCACCTCAAAAAGAGCATCCTTCATTTCTGCACTCACTTCTGGACGAATCACTTGATTCAAAATCTGCGGAGAAGTCTCCGTACGCTGAATCACATCAGAATCTGCAGTTTTTTTAGCGATTCAGGAAATAATAGTAGGCTTAACATAACGTCCTCCATTTACCAAAACCCCATACGCTGCAGCCAGTTGGATTTGCGTCACCTGTAATCCCTGCCCAAAAGAGTTATTAAGAAATCTGGCTGCAGACACAGTTGTCTCGTTATCCACAAACCCAGGTTTTTCTTCTGCTAATTCTATTCCCGTCAGTTTCCCAAAACCAAACTTTGAAAGATAGTTATAAAAAAGCTCTTTCCCAACCTTTTGAACAACACGCACCATTCCGATATTGCAGGAATAAACAAACGCATGCAACAAATTGTTATTTCCCCAACATTTATCAATATCTGAATTTTTGATCGTATACGGTCAGACTTTTACACTCCCCTCATCCGTATAATAATCATAAAGTCTGATTTCATCAGTGTCTAGTCCCACTCCCATCGTAAACGCTTTAAAGACACTTCCCGGCTCAAAAGGCGTAGAAATATTTTTATCAACAAATACTTGAGCTCCATAGGTATTGGTTGGCAAATATTTTTGCAGAGTAATATCCTGCCTTTCGGTAATCGTTGCAAGCTTGTATTTCCCTCCACTCATCACATACACCGGAATATCTACATAGGTAAGATCATCTACGATCGCTGCATTTTCCTGCCCTAAAGGCTTGAGGATATAGGCGTCATTATAATTATTAGGATTAAAAGTCGGAGCACTAACAGAAGCCTTAACCTGCCCATTTTGGGGATCATACACTAACACACTAATCGCATCCGCCCTAAACTGTTCCAAATATCTTTGAGCAATAGATTCTACCTCTTTTTGAATCCCAATATCAATCGTTAAGAAAACATCATCTCCATCTTTTGCATTCACCACTTCAAAATCATTTGCTCCTACCGTACCAATTCGTGAAGAGGAACGCCCTTTAATTTTTCCATTGGTTCCTTTGAGAATATCATCGAAATATTTTTCGATCCCATAATAAGCATCCCCATTTTTATCTACATATCACAAAATATTCGACATAAAAGAATCACGAGGATAATATCTAGTAGTATAGGGCTCCAAGATCACCCCATGAAGCACAGGAACTTTGTCCTTAGATTTTTCACTGTAATACAGCTCTTTCAGTTCCTTGATATCTTGAGCGATTTGAGGATTAGCAGAGGTAAAGAGTTTGATATATTTATATTCCTGCTGAGTGAAAAGCATATCTAAAGCTGAAGACTCCAATGCTGGATAACCATGAGCTTTGAGAAGCGTTTGTAAAAGAAGTTTATCCCTAGATCTACTAGCAGAACTCGATTTAGTAGGCAAGACATACACATAATAGTCTCCTAAAATCTGAATAAAAGGGAAATTTTGCCCTGCTAAATCGGAAAGGAATGCCTCATTCGTAAAAAATCCTAGATAGTTCTTTTCTTTGATTCAGATTTGAATTTTTTCTTGGAGTCTCTCCGAAATGATATCCAAAGCTCTCGTTTCCGTAAAACCCGAAATCACCTGAAGTCTTTTTTCTGTAAACCCTGTAAAGTCAAATGTATCATATTCTGGAGATTGTACTCCTGCTCCATAGTAAAAAAGCTGAGGCATTTTCGGCAAGATCTCTTTTCCTACGAATACTTCCACGTTTTCTACACACGCCTCTGCAGAGACTTGCTCCATTCCATGGATTACACACAAATGCTTATACACCACAGGCGTAAGCAATTCAATTAAACGAGATTTCAGAGAAATACCACCTGTGGTCAAACCGATCAAAGTAGGATCTAGAGCTACATCATACAGCGAAATATTTTCCGTCAGTTTCACTGGTTGTCAGGACTTATCCACCGCATAAATATCTCCTCTATTGGCCTTTACAGAAGTAGATCTCGTATGCTGGAGATTCAGCTTATTATCATAATTTTGATGCTGAATGACTTGTAAATAAAAAAGTCTGACCACAATCACCGCAAACAAAACAAAAAACAAGGTCATTAATTGTACCTCTCTAGTAAACGTAATATCTCTCAAAAAAGGAATCTGTTGAATCAATTTTTGAGCACGTTCAGTCCAAGTATGGTGTTTTTTATGAGTCGAATACGTATACATGCTGATAAAGAATGTAGCGATATGCTCAACTTTTTCAAATGAAAAATTTTAATCTGATCTATCAGGGAGACAAAGAGGGATTAAGGGATCAGATGGCTGACAAATCAAAGGAGCTGAGGCATGATCTCCTATTTCTTCTGTCGGTCCAGTAAAGTAAGAAGCTAGAATCGGTCAAACATTCATAATAAACACCCCTACTCCGATAATACTTGCCACAGAAAGTTTTTTGGTAATATGTTCTTCATGGAAAAAAAGTTTCCCTGTCAAAATTCCAAACATCATCGCAAAAAATCTCTTGAGAGCGATTACCATAGAAGCAATCATATATTTATAGGATGCTGCACACAAAACACTTCCAACTGCGTACAAGCTAGCAAATCACAAATATCTAGGACGAAAAATTTGGGTAATTCCACGGACTCACTTAGTTTTACCTACAATCACCAGAAAAAGCAGACTCATTCCTCCAGCATTATAAAAGTTCATCAACTCTGTGGAAGCATAATAGGTCGTAGCATACTTAAAAGCCACCACCGTACCACAGGAAATCAGATTTGAGATAATAATATATTTCAATCCTTTTTTCGAAAAGTCTCCCTTAAAAATAGTATAACTCAGCATAATTACCAGAATAACTACTCCCAGTATTTGCCACCAACTCACAGAATATCCCAATAAAAGATCAGAAATGAGCAATAAAGGAATCGTAATCGTACTCATTACAGAAAACGTAGACCTATCAGCCTGATGTACGGCTTTATTACTTATCTCACTAAAAAGTACTCCCGCCAAAATTTGGAACACTACCAGTAAAAAACTCCCCAGTGTTCGAACAAAAGTCCAATCATTACTCACAAAAACCACCACACCAGAAAACATCAGCGTAGTAAGCATCGTCAGTAAAGAAATCTGATGAAGATCAATTTCTCCTCCTAATTTCTTCTTCAGAACCGTAGATTGCTCCAAGAAAAAGCAACCAAAGAATAAGATAAGAATACCTGATGCCATAGAAACAATAGTATAATAAAAAGGTCACGAACATATTATTATACTATATTTCTATAATTTGTCAACTATTAGGGAACTTTTTGGGATATTAATCCCCTTCTAGCTCCTTCAACTGATCACGAACCACGGCAGCATCTTCAAATCTCCGCTCCTTGATAGCCAAATCCAGCTGGATTTTCAAATCTTTTGCAATCAAAGCTTTTTCAGCCTTTGTCATTCTTTTAAGCCTTTTTACTTTTCCACGCGTAAGTGCAGAAAATTGTTGAGTCAAATCTTCATCAGTTCTCACTATTTCGAGATCTTTGACGTTGGAAGTAGCTGCAGTAGGAGTAATACCATGTTTCGTATTGTGTTTCTCTTGAATCGAGCGGCGACGATACGTCTCCCAAAGGGCTTTAAGCATACTTTCCGTAAAATTATCTGCATAGAGAATCACCTCACTTGCAGGGTTTCTGGCAGCACGACCAATAATCTGAATCAAAGAAGTCGTAGAACGCAAAAAACCTTCTTTATCCGCATCCAGCACAGCAATTAAGGTCACTTCGGGCAAGTCTATTCCCTCACGAAGCAAATTTACTCCGACAATAATATCAATCACCCCAGCTTTCAGCTTTTTAATAATTTCCCACCTATCCATCGTAGCCACTTCACTGTGCAAGTAAAAGGCCTTGTAGCCTTTGGAAACCAAAAAATTGGTCACTTCTTCACTGGATTTTTTGGTCAGAGTGATTAGCAAAATTTTCCCATTTTTAGCGACATGTTCATCAAACTTTTTCAGTAAATGAGGCAAGAAAGGATCATTTTGCACAGAAGTCTCCTCTGTAACCTCTCCCTCTAAAAGGGAAGTAATCTCGGTTTCAGAAAGCTGAAGATATTGGGCAAGTTTCTTTTTGTGGCTTGGCATGAGAAAAAACAAAAATAAAACTGATCTATCTACACATTAAACTTAAAAATCATCACGTCTCCATCTTGAACAATATAATTTTTCCCTTCTAAACGTAAAACTCCTTTTTCCCTCGCTTTTCCTCGAGAGCCTGTAGAAAGCAATTCTACATAACTTACCACCTCAGCTTTAATAAATCCCCTTTCAAAATCTGAATGAATCGCTCCAGCAGCTTGAGGTGCTGTAGAATTTAACGGGATAGTCCAAGCTTTCGTCTCTTTTTCTCCCGTAGTGAAATAATACATCAATCCAAGTGTTTTGAATGCCAAACTAATCAGATCATCCAAAGTAGGGATACTAGTATGCTCCAAAGAATACATTTCAGCCAGAAAATCTAATTTTTCAGAAGTAGACATCTCCATCATTTCCTGCTCAATTTTCACACAAACTACTGCCACAGGAGCTTGTAATTTCGCAGAAAATTCCTCTTTCAAAGCTTGAGCATTTGCGATATCATCCTGAGAAATATTCAAGGCATAAATGAAGGATTTGAGCGTAAGAAAATTATAGGATTTGATGAGTTTCAAATCATCTACAGAAAACTGATCTTTGATCGTATGAGCTAATTTTCCTTCTAGTAAGGTCTTTTGGATAAGTTCCAAAATCTCCACTAATTTTTTATCGTCCTTACTTGCATTTCAGGTTTTTGCTTTTTTAGCTAAACTAGGAAGCGTTCTTTCGATATGCTCTAAATCCGCAAAAATTAACTCCATATTAATAATTTCCACATCTCTCAGGGGATCAACTTCTCCCTCCACATGTACCACATCAGCGTCCTGAAAATGTCTCAACACCTGCACAATTACATCCGTTTCTCTGATATTTGCCAAAAATTTATTTCCCAGCCCTTCACCTTTGCTAGCTCCTTTCACCAACCCTGCAATATCAACAAATTCTGTCGCAGCGTAGACTTTTTTCTGAGAATGAGACAATTCTGCTAAAGCGTCCACTCTTTCGTCTTTTACATCCACAATCCCTACGTTGGGATCTATCGTACAAAAGGGGAAATTTTCCGCTGGAGCAGCATAAGATTTCGTCAATGCATTAAAAAGGGTTGATTTTCAAACATTAGGTAATCAAACAATTCCGATTTTCATGAGGGAAAAGAGGGGAAAAAGAATAAAATAACAAGAAACATCCAAATAAAATTTACCCAAACAGTATAAAAAAATCAGACCCTTTTACAAGGAAAAGAACTTCCAGAAAAATATTCTTGACTTTATAATATAATTACTTATTATCTCAAAATAATAAAAAAACATGAAAAAAATTAAATGCATCTTTGCTGGAATCATAAGAGGGATTGCCAGCCTAAATTGGAAAGAACTACGTCCAACAAAAAAGGATATTCCTTTTTTTACATGGACGATAGGAATATGTATAGTAATAGACGTCCTCCTTTTCATCTTCTTTTGGGAGATATTAGACTTCTTATTATTCTAAAACAATCAAGATAGCTCTAAATATACAAGAGCTATCTTTTTTTATTTCACTACAAAGACACAAAGAACGCAAAAAAAATCCCAAAAAAGGGACCTTCTACATCACCATCATCTACTTCAAAAGAATTTTCTCTTGTATCTCGCTTTCTCTTTTATATGATAAACAAAGATTTATCTCATTTTTTCCCATGGTGGAAACTCAAACGGAACATAGTAAAACTCCCCTAGCTTCATCAGCCATCTGCACCGCCTCTGTAGAAGAGTTAATTCTCTCACAGGCTCATCGGTCAGTCCACGGTCTAATGTTGTAGATGAAACCGTATTCAATTTAGTATATTGTGGACTCTTATACTTTGATCGAGACCATAAAGGATATCATAAAAAATAAGATCATTTACTTAGCTACTTATCCCTATGCCAGAAACTCCAACCCAAAATACTTGGGACAACTACCTCCCCAGCAGTGCAGAGAAAAAACAAGCTGTACTGATGTACATGTTCGTAGGTTTACTCCTCTCTCTCCAACAACAAGACGTTTCTCCTTATATGCATCATCACATCAAACAGTCCATGGGATGGGTCGTACTGCTTGTGCTCACCATTTTTTTGGATGTCATCTTGTTTGTATTTGGAATGTTGTTTGGAAATTTTTTCTCTATACTCGGAGGGATCATCACACTTCCTGTATTAGCTCTCGGGATCATTTGTATCAAACAAGCCTACGATGGGAAATACCAATGGGACTCCAATGGAGCAGTTAAATTTTTCTCTGGATTTGCAGGATTAGGAAGCTGGGTTTTAAACCTTTTCGATGCGGATCACTACCAGAGCAAAAATGGGCTTGAAAATCCACAGCAAATCCCTACAAATAGCTCAACTCCTGAAATTGATCTCACCCAATATGAAATCGGGAAGCAATAGATCAAGACTCAGATTTTTTATTCATTTATTTATAAGATACCATGAAAATAGACTTAAACCTCGTTAAAGAACTTCGCGATACTACCTTCGCTCCTCTCGGAGACTGTAAATCCGCTCTCGAAGAATGCGGTGGAGACCTCCAACAAGCTATTGAAGTATTAAAGAAAAAAGGAGTAGCTAAAGCAGGAAAAAAAGCTGACAGAGAAACAAACGAAGGAATGATCAAAGTAGAAACCCGCAATGGAAAAACTATTGGTCTCAAATTACTTTGTGAAACAGATTTCGTAGTAAAAAACGAACATTTTCAGACCTTGTTTGCAAACGTTTTCGATAAACTTGCTAGCTCCACCAAGAACGTAAACAGTTTTGAAGAGCTTGATGAATCTATCCAAGCGGATATTACTTCCTTGATCACTGACTTTGTTGGAAAGATCGGAGAAAATATCAAAGTAGGTGGTGTACTTATCACTACTGACAAAACCTATGCTTACAATCACCCAGGAAATAAAGTAGCTTCTGTAATCTACTACAGCGGAGATGAAAGTATTGCAAAAGAAATCGCTCTCCAAGTAGCAGCTATGAATCCTACCTACCTCACCTTTGAGGAAGTACCAGCAAGTGAAAAAGAAGAAGCAAAAGCAAAATTCACCGAAGAACTCAAAGCAGCTGGAAAACCAGAAGCAATGATCGAAAATATTGTAAAAGGAAAACTTGATAAAGCATTTGCTGACGACGTGCTTCTCGAGCAAGAATACATTCGTGATGGTGGGAAAAAGATCAAAGACCTTCTCACTGATGGATTCACCGTTAGTAAGTTCATCAGATTTGCTATTTAATTTCTCTATCCTCATCATTCTGAGCATAGCGACCTGATCTCACAAAGCAGATAAAATCCAAAATAAAGAACTTCCTGAGAAATTGGGAAGCTTTTTTGATTTGCAATTTCTCATGAAAACTTTAGACTAAAGCTATCAATGCAAGAGGCAACAACCAATTTAGCAAAGAATGGGAACGATATTCCATGAAGGATTCTCATAGAATTAGATACAGAAGCTCAACTTGTGAGAGAAAAAGGATGGAAAAGAAATTGCTAAGACCATGACAGGAATAGAGTAATCACTTTTCACTTGAAAACACAAAGCAAATTACTATACATAATCAGTCAAAAGTCATATTTTTAAATTTTTCCCTCATAGTCGGCTAAAACCTACATACAAGTATCTAACCTTTTTATCTCTACTTATCTACTCTATGAAAAGTTATGAATTAGTCCTTTTGCTCAATGTCTCCGTGGCAGAAGCAGAAAGAAAAAAGTTCCTCACAGAACTTGAAAGCAAATTCAAAGTCCTCGATAAGGACGAAATCGGAATCAAAGAAATTAGCTTTGTTCTCAAAGGAGGAGTAAAACAAGCGTATTTTTTCTCTTACAATCTTGAGCTCACCACAGAGCAAATCGCAGAATTGAAACAACACTTACTTTACAACCCTAATGTAATCAGATACGAGATTTTCTCTAGAGATGCATGACAGGAATTCTTCCACTTCGAACAACTCAATAAGAGTTTCGAAAAAGCTATCGAAGAAATCAAAGACAAAAAATATGGGAACAAACTCACCTTCTTCACCAAAAAAGAAAACGAGAAATATCTCAACCGAAAAGCGGTAGATATTCTAAAATACTACTTAACAAGATTTGGAAACATCAAACCTAGAGACTATACACAAAATCCTGTAAAAATCCAAAAAAAGCTGAGAACAGAAATTATCAGAGCGAGAGGATTAGGACTTCTCCCATTTATCAACAAATAAACCCAACAAAAAGAATAAAGCTGATTTTATTCTTTACTAGAGATCCTTATGAAAAATGCTACTGACCCTTTTGAAGAAATACGAAAAAAAGAACGCAAAGTCGACAGAATTTTGAGTGGAAGAAAGCAATTAGAAAAGTTATCACAAAGCGAAAAAGATCAATTAAAAAATGCTCTTTGAGACTTGGAAAAAGTGACTGCTGAATATATCGCCTATAATGAAGAAAAAATCGAAAGATTCAAAAAAAGCCTTGTCTCACTTACTGAAGCCTTGAAAAAACTTACTACAGATGAAACCTATAAAAATCAGATTGTCCAAGATATAATTGAAGCTCACCAAAAAAACACGGGAATAATAGAAGAGATAACTGAAAGTGAAAAAGCCACGCTTGTTAAATTGCAAAAGCATGCCCGAAAATGCAGAATCGAAGATCTAGAAACAGACATCAAGGGATATCAAAACAATATCACGATAGCTAAAGGAGGACTCACAATGGAAAATAGTGTCAATCTCCATCTAAAAATGTATTAAAAAAACAACTAACATTTATTTTACTTTATAATCTTACTACAAATGGCTAGTAAACTTCGCAGAATTAGAAAATACAACTGGAAATCCAGAATGCATAAGCATGGATTTAGAGCAAGAATGGCTGATCGAACAGGTCGCAGAGTACTTGCAAGACGCAGAGCAAAAGGAAGAAAAAACTTAACGGTAAAAAGATAGAGCCTTAGTCATATTTTTCTTACATCCAGAAGATAGCCTACACAAATAGGGTATCTTTTTTGTTTTCTAATTTTTTTTCCTTGCATTCTGCTCCCAATACCATATACACATACAGTGTATAAAATGTTGATTTTATTATACCTTCCCCCATAAATAATGCCAGTACTAACGACAATCGCCCTCGTGATTGCAGGACTATGACTTGGTGGTGTTGCCGGATTCTTCGGCTACAAAAAGACACTGACCGAGAAAGCAATCAAATTCAAAGAAAGAATCGCTAGAATAAAAGAAATTGAAGAAGAGCTCCTCGCTGAAGCCAAGAAAAAATGTGATGATGTCCTAGACCAAGCTGAAAAAAAAGCTGAAAAAATTGAAGAGCAGAGACTTGCAAAAATGGAAGAAATTCAAAATCGTCTCTTGGACAGAGAAGAAAAAATGGAACAAAGATTGGAAAAATTAGAAGAAGAAAAAGGAAAAGTAGTACAGCTCCGCCAACAGGCAGATGAAACCGTAAAACAGCAAATCCAAAAACTCAGCGAAATCGCTGAACTCACCCCAAAACAAGCAAAAGAAGAAATCCTCGCAATGATTGAAAAAGAGAATATCAGCGAAATCAATAGATTTGTGGAAAAATACAAAACGATCAAAGCTGAAGAAGCTGAAACCGAAGCTGCCAAAATTGTAGTCACTTCCCTGCAAAAAATCGCTACACAAACCATTAGTGAATTTACGACTAAAACCGTAGACCTCCCAAATGAAGAAATCAAAGGAAAGCTGATCGGAAGAGAGGGAAGAAATATCTCCTTTTTCGAGAAAACCACAGGAGTAGAGCTAATTATCGATGACACTCCAGGAACCGTAAAAATTTCCTCTTTCGATAACGAAAAAAGATTTGTGGCAGCTAGAACCCTTGAACTGCTCATCAAAGATGGAAGAATCAATCCTATGTACATCGAAAAAGTCTATACTCAAGTCGTAGAAGACCTCCAAAATACCTTTATGGAAAAAGGAAAAGAAGCACTAAATATTCTGAATATCCCGATGATGAAACCCGAAGTGGTAAAAACTATCGGACAATTCTTTCTGAGATTCAGCTACGGACAAAGCTTACGAACTCACAGTATCGAAGTAGCAAAAATCGCGGAAGCTATCGCTGTAGAAATCGGACTCGATCCTGTAATGGCTAAAAAAGCAGGGCTCCTCCATGATATTGGAAAAGTGCTTTCCACCACAGGAGAATCTCACACCAAACTCGGTGCCGACATGCTCAGAAAACGAGGGATGGACCCGATCATTATCAATGCCGCAGAATCTCACCACTACGAAGTAGCTATGACCCATCCCCTCTCCCGAGTAATCGCTGCAGCTGATGCAATGTCTGCTTCTCGTCCTGGTGCAAGATTTGATACTAAAGAACTCTTCATTGAAAAAATGGGAGAACTCGAAAAACTCATTAATGAAGTAGAAGGAGTAGATAAAGTACATATTATGCAAGCAGGAAGAGAAATCATGGTATATGTAAATCCTAAGCAAATCGGTGATATGGAAGTAGAAAGCCTTTTAAAAGAAATCTGAACCAAAATCGAAGAACAGCTTGATTATCCAGGGGTCATCCGTATCTCCGGGATCAGAGAAACAAAAATTGTACAATATCTCAGGTAATATCAGACAATAGTATAAAGGAAGAAAAAAGAGAAAATTCTCTTGCATTCAGCAGTTGAATCTATATAAAAAATAGGCAATTAAAATTTTCGGGGATTAGCTCAGATGGCTAGAGTAAGCCGATGCATCGGCTGAGTCAGGAGTTCGATCCCCGCTAAATATAATGCCAAGGTAGCTCAGTGGTAGAGTCCCGTAGGACTACGGGAAAAAGCCTTGCGTTGACAATCCTTTAATCTCTAAGATAGAGAAATGTATTATGTGTATATTCTTAAGTGAGATACACAATATTATGTTGGATATACTAGCGATTTACAAAAAAGACGACGTCAACATTTAGATGGAAAAACTTTTACCACAAGCAAAATGAATAACCTATTCTTATATTGATACTTTGAGAAGGAAACAAAAACAGAAGCAATTAAGTTGGAAAACATGATCAAAAGAAACGGTCATATACAACATTGGTTGCAACATCCAACATTTAAAGTAATGCCAAGGTAGCTCAGTGGTAGAGCAGAGGCCTGAAAAGCCTTGTGTCGGCAGTTCGATTCTGCCTCTTGGCACCATAAAATAAAGTATGGGCGTATAGCTCAGTTGGTTAGAGCGCGTCTCTGATAAGGACGAGGTCGGTGGTTCGAGTCCACCTACGCCCACCATACTTTACTTTAATAAAATATCGGGGATTAGCTCAGATGGCTAGAGTACTTGGTTTGGGACCAAGGGGTCGCGAGTTCGAGTCCCGCATCCCCGAATTAAATATAAGTATATGGATAACACACCATATTCTTTGGATAAATCTCTTGCATTTTGCAAAGGGATCGTTATAAGTGAGGTACTTTTTTTAACTTTTAAAACTATACAAGTATGGCAACTAAACCACACGTTAATGTAGGTACTATCGGACACGTTGATCACGGTAAGACTACGTTGACTGCTGCAATTACTACAGTAGCTGCAACTCAAGGATTTGCTCAAGCTACTGCTTACGATCAGATCGACAACGCACCAGAAGAAAAAGCAAGAGGAATTACAATTGCTACCAGACACGTTGAATACGAAACTGATGCAAGACACTACGCTCATATTGACTGTCCAGGACATGCCGATTACGTTAAAAACATGATCGTGGGTGCTGCTCAGATGGATGGAGCTATTCTCGTAGTAGCCGCAACTGATGGACCTATGCCTCAGACAAGAGAACACGTTCTTTTGGCTTTCCAGGTAAATGTGCCAAAAATCGTAGTTTTCCTCAATAAATGTGATATGGTAGACGATCCTGATATGATCGACCTCGTAGAGGAAGAAATCAGAGACTTGCTTGAAAAAAATCACTATGACAGAAACGCACCAATCATCAGAGGATCAGCTCTCAAAGCTGTTGAGAACCCAACTGATGCTGAAGGATCTGCTAAATGTGTATGGGAGCTTCTTGGAGCTTTGGATACTTACATTCCAGTACCTGAAAGAGACAGTGCAAAACCTTTCCTTATGCCAGTTGAAGATGTATTCTCTATCAAAGGTAGAGGTACAGTAGCTACAGGTAGAATTGAAAGAGGAATCGTAAAAATGAATGAAGAAGTTGAATTGCTTGGACTTGGAGCAGAACCTACTAAAACAGTAATCACTGGAGTAGAAATGTTCCACAAACAATTTGACCAAGCTGAAGCTGGGATGAACGTTGGATTGCTCCTCAGAGGTATCGACAAAGATTCTATTGAGAGAGGACAAGTGCTTTGTAAACCAGGTTCAGTAAAAGTATACCACAAATTTGAAGCTGAAGTATACGTACTTAAAAAAGAAGAAGGTGGAAGACACACTCCATTTATGGCAGGATACAGACCACAATTCTTCATCAGAACAACTGACGTAACTGGAAATATCGAACTCGCACCTGGTGTGGAAATGATTATGCCTGGTGATAACGCTAAAATCATCGTTGACCTCATCTACCCAGTAGCTATGGAAGATGGATTGAGATTCGCAATTAGAGAAGGAGGTAGAACAGTTGGAGCTGGAGTTGTAACAAAAGTATTGGAATAATTCTAAAAATCTGAAAATAATTTCCATGGAAGATGTCCCCAGTCGGGACATTTTTCATTTCAAACAAAAATTAGTACCAAAAACCCCTTGCAATTCATATGCAAATCACTATATAGACATCATTGCAATCTTTAGTATGAATCTATTCATAATGTTGGTATCAGATTTTCTCAAGTGAGAGAAAAAATGTCTTGTATTTTATGAGGAGATTTGTATAAAAAAGAGTTGTTAAGATTTAATTATTTACTAATTATTGGATAATGCCTGCAAAAAAAGACCAAAGTCCAAAGCTCAGAATAAAGCTTAAAAGCTATGACGTGAGAATGTTGGAAGCATCAGTTGGAAAAGTGATCAGCCTTTTGATCAAATCAGGAGCTGAAGTGAAAGGACCAATCCCTTTACCAAAAAAGAGAAAGGTATATACGGTTCTGAGATCAAACTTTAAATTTAAGAGTTCTAGAGAGCAGTTTGAAAGAATCTCTTATACCAGAATGATTGATGTGACCGAAACAGGTGCAAAAACAGTAGAATATCTACAAAATTTATCAATCCCTGTAGGAATTCTCGTAGACATTAAAGTATTCTAAAGTTTTGAAATATAAAAAGAGGATGGTTCGCTGAGCTATCCTTTTTTCATAAAGAAAAAATTCACTACAAAAAACACTAACCGCAAAGAGCACAAGAAAAAAATAGAAAAATGACTTGCATTCAAGTTTCAAATCTGTATGATACCAGCACTGCCTCTTTCTGTAGAGGATAAAGTATGTGTTTTAATTAGCCCTATATAGCAAATGTATACGAAAGGATGATTGGTAGTTTCCAAAAAGGAAATGACGAGAATACGACAGGATGGGAAAATGGTTCCTGTGACGCTCGTGGAAATCTTACCACAAAAAGTTTTGAGATATAAAACTGCCGACAAAGACGGATATCAAGCCGTAGTTATTGGAGTAAATGAAACGGAAACCAAGAAAGAAAAAGGACAAAAGCTGGCTTATGATACGGTCGTAGAATTCAAGGTTGACGATAGTTTTCAGACTGCCCATGAAGCTGGTTCCGATTTGGATGTTTCCTTTTTGGAAGGAATCGATACCGTTTCTGTAAAAGGAGTTTCCAAGGGAAAAGGATATCAAGGTGTGATGAAAAGATTTCATCTCCAAGGAGGTCCAAAAACTCATGGTTCTAAATTCCACAGACATGTTGGTTCAATGGGAAACAGAAAACCAAGAAGGACAATGAAAAATCATCCACATGCAGGACATATGGGAGACGAACTCATTACGTTAAAGAAGATCAGTATTTTGGATCGTTTGAACAAAGAAAACGAACAACTTCTCGTAGTAAAAGGATCACTTCCTGGTGCTAGAAACTCTCAACTCAAATTCATTATTGAATAATTTTAATTACCTTAACTACCCGTGTAAAATGACTTATACTGTTGATGTCTATGATACAAAAGGAAAAGCAGTGTCCAAGGTGGAACTCAACACCGAGCTTTTCTCTGATGAAAAAGTGAATAAAACTCTAATCCAAGAGTTCTATTTGCTCCAGATGGCAAACGCTCGTACTCCTATCGCTTCTACCAAAACTAGAGGTGAAGTAGCAGGTTCTGGACGCAAACTCTACAAACAGAAAGGAACAGGAAGCGGTCGTGTGGGAGATAAAAATTCACCACTTCGTAGACATGGAGGAATCGCTTTCGGACCAAGAGGTGTAGAAAATTATTCCAAGACCATGACTAAAAAAGCTAGAAAGCTAGCTCTCAATGGTATCATCACTTTGAAAGCTCAGGAAAATGCTTTAGCTGGACTCGCTTTGACTTCATTGGCTCCCAAAACCAAGGACGCACTAGCAATCTTATCTGCTTTAGAACTCTCTGGAAAGAAAACCCTCCTCGTGATGAAAGAAAAAAATGAAGGAATTGAAAAATCTTTCAGAAATATCCAGAAAGTAAAATACCTTTTGCTTGACTACCTCAATCCAAAGGATTTGCTCAACGCAGAAAAAGTCGTTTTCTTGGAAGACGCATTAAACGCTTTAAATGTTGCATAATATATACATTGCACAAACAAAAATCTCAACCCAATGGGTTGAGATTTTTCAATTTATTTGAGGGTTTCTATGGCGAGAACAAAGATTAGTCCACAATCATCCTCCAAAGCATCAAGAAGACATTTCCTCTGAGCTCTAGCATATCAGGATCAGAAATAAAGTTCATAATACCGGCTTTTTTGAGTGCCTGTAGATGTCTACCATAATAGGTTTCATCTCCTTGCTGAGTAGCATATTTTGTTCCTCGAAGGAGCCTAGATAATAGGGTACCTACTTCCGCTCTCGTGATCGTCCTAGTAGGGAAAAAGTTTTCTTGAACACCAATACCATCACCGTTCATTCCCATCAGACCAAGTTGGCAAGATTGAATGACATAGGGTTGAAGATCACCACCCGCTTGAGCAAGATCTTGGAATTGGATACATTCTCGTTTTTCCTTATCTGGGGTTTTATTGAGAAGTTTTATTGCATAGGTTGAGATCATTTTTGCCATTTCTCCTCTAATAATAGTATCAGAGAGTCTTGCAGATTCATAGGTTGGTGCAGTAGTGATACCGTATTCTTTAGCTCGTTCATAAGAAAGAAGCATTTCCTTATCAGAGGTAAGATCAGATTCATTATGCTCTGATTCTCCAGTAGTAGAACCTGACTGGTCAGAATCAGTAAGTCCTAGTTCTCATAATATCTCGTTTTTGATTTCTTCTTTCTGGTCGGGAGAAATTCCACATTCTCCATCATAATAACTAGCGGTATAGTCTCCCTTTGGACAAACGTCCCTGGAAGCAGAGCTTCCTCCTCCACCTCCACCAGAGGAAGGCTGAGTAATTCCAGAAACTTGTACTTGGATGCTACCTGCATTTCCAAGGGAGTCATAAAAAGTAATCGTCTCTGTCGTATTAGAAGCATAGCTTTTTGTGAAAGTTTTCTGATCTCCAGTATCTGTCCATCATGGAATATTTCCCGTCTCGCTCAAAGTGATAGTCACAAGAACTGGTCATTGTGGATTTGCAGAAGGGGTATAGAATACAGAAGCACTTGGTGCAGTCGTATCAATCCAATCAATATCATAAGTCGCAGATCCTTGTGTACCAAGAGCATTTTGGAAAACTACATGACCATTAGCGTTAGAGATAAATGTTTTAGTAAAGGTAGTACCTGTCGTTCCATCCCATCCTACAATAGGATTTACCGTTTCGGAAGTAGTCAGTGTAGCAATAACATTACCACTAGTAGCTCCAGTCGTAGAATAGCTAATTTCTCCCGTAATTGCAGAAGTGCTAATCCGATCAATAACAATTCCCGTAGAACCTTCATTTCCCACGAGGTCATAGAATGTCTGTGTATACCCTGTATTTTCAAAGAAGATTTTTGTATAGGTAGTAGCATCTGTTTTCGCCCATCCGATTGGGGTATCTATCGGCTCAGAGATAGTCAAAGTTGCCGTCACATTTCCATTAGTTGCTGAATTCGGATCATAACTTACCGTAATGGCTGTAGGATTTGTGGTATCTATTCGTGCAATAGTCACATCCACATTTCCCGTATTTCCTGCTGTATCAGTTAAGAGTAGTGTTTCACCCGTATTACTTGCATACGTTTTATAGTAAGCATTGGTGCCTGTAGCATTTCGTCCTGTTGGCGTAGATGCTAATGCTTTATTCACTTGAATGATTGCAGTCACATTTCCACTCGTGGCACTATTAGGACTATAGGAAACTAATCCAATCGGTTTATCGTTTGTTATATTCTGAATACTAATTCCTGTATATCCTTGATTTCCTACGAGGTCATAAAAGAAGATTGTTTCAACTGCATTCGTATCATATACTTTTGTAAAACTTGTTCCTGTGTTTCCTGTCCATCCTGCTATCGGTGAAACATTTTCACTTGTA
Organism: Candidatus Peribacteria bacterium; assembly: GCA_031280545.1. The sequence continues at coordinate 16,171 of JAITGP010000041.1, read as the reverse complement.
GTTAACGTGACAGTCACGCTTCCATTGGTGGGATTCGTTGTTGAGTAGTTTATTACGGTAGCTGTAGGAGCTATTTTATCGATTCCGCTTACAGTAGCTATAGCACTTCCCGTATTTCCTGCTGGATCCTGAAAAGTAAAGGTCCAAGTTCCATCTCCCGTAAAGAGATGACTGGTACCTCCAGTAGAAGTCACCACTACTCCTGTCTTTACAAATGAAACCGTAGCCAATACATCACCATTTGTCGGAGTAGGAACAGAATAACTTACACTTCCTGTCACAACATTCGTATCTATTCGAGTAATATTGATTCCCGTACTTCCACTATTTCCTACGAGATCAAAGAAACTAACGATTCCTGTCGTATTCGTGTTATAGACTTTTGTAAAGACGGTTCCTGTACTTGGTCATGATCGTGTAGAAGGTTTAACCACTACCTCATTGGTCGTCAACGTAACAGTCACTCCACTATTGGTCACAGTATGTGGAGAATAAGACACATTTGTGGCAACTGGAGCATCCCTATCGATCGTCAGATTTATCTGTGTTTCGATAGTATTTCCAGCGACATCAGAAAACGTTTCCTCAGACTGAAGGGTTGTTGTCGTATAGATTCTTGTGTAAGCATAAGCACCTGTAGCACTCCAATGAATAGGAGCAACTCCTCCTGTAGTATTAAGCGTGACAGTCACCGTAATATCTCCACTTGCATTTTGAGCTGGAGTATAAGAAACTATAGCTCCGAGAGAGCCAGAATTAATAATACTACTAATGACTACAGAAGCAGAACCTGTAGCCCCAGAGGGAGATACAAAATTCACCGTTTCACCAGTATTGGAAATATAAGTTTTTGTAAAGATGGTTCCTGCTCCAGATGGAGTCCAACCTGCTGAGCTTACGGTTCCTGTGGTATCTAAGGTCAGAGTGGCAACTACTCCGCTGTTAGTCCAAACAGTAGTATCTGGACTATAAGCAAGACTTCCAGAGATAACACAGCTCTCTAATCCAGCATCATTTACTACCCAAATATTTGGAACAGTAGTGAGAGTAGTATGTCCTGCGATTCCTAGAGAAGCATTGGCTACACACCCACCATAAGAAGCTGGAGAAGCATATAAAGCACCTGTAGCTGTAGGAATCGTTTTAAAGGTATTGAGGAAAGCGTTATATCCAGACGTATCTAAAGCTGTATCAAAAGCTGATACCACACGAAGTTTAGTAAGCCCTGCCAAAGAAGGAAGCTCTAGCAAATTATTTTCATAGAAATAAAGATCAGTCAATTTAGTACGTCCAGAAACAAAAGCGGAAGGAAGAACAGACAAGCCATTCCCTGCCAGAGCTACAATCTCCAAGTTATTGAGATTAGTGAGAAGAGCAGCAGAGATACTATTGGCTCCAAGGGCATTATAAGATAAATCTAAATCTACTAACGCAGTCAAACCATTAAAAATAGTATCAGGCAGTGCTGTCAAATTATTTCGAGAAAGTTCGATAACTTTCAGCATTGTTAGTCCTTGGAAAAGATCAGGTGGCAGAGCAGAAAAAGCATTATTTGAGAGATAAAGTTTTTCCAATTTTGTTAGTCCACGAAAAGCTCCTCCAGCAAGAGAATAAAGATCATTATCATCTAAAGAAAGATAAATCAGATTAGTCCCCCAAGTCCCAGCCTCGAAAGCATTTACATTTTGAGAGCTAAGATCCAGATAAGCTACTCTATCAGGAGTAGTAATATGCACTCCGTATTCTTTAGCGGAAGCATAAGTATGACAAACTTTATTGTACGTCTGTGCACCTGCAGAAGTATACACCCCTATCCCACTCAAAGACTGTGCAGCTCCTTCTCCCCAATCAATGATGATATCTCTAACGGAGGCACTTCCATTTCGTTCAGTACGTCCAATTACGATACATTTTTGTTTATTAGAAGCAGAAGTTGTCCAGTTTCGTGACATATTCGTACCAAAAGAAAAAGTTGAAACAGCGTCTCCTAGTTCTATAGGTTCTACTAATTCAGGTACTGATTCAGGTACTGAAGATGCTTCAGTAGGCAGAGGTTCTTCAACCGTTACAGGTGTTTCCACTTTTGCAGGAACCTCAGGTTTTGCTGGTGTTTCAGGTTCAGCGGGTGTTTCCACTTCTGTAGGAGTTTCTTCCTCGGTCGGGTCCCCAATTGTTATGAGACCACCAACCTCCGTTGGTACTCCAACTTCTGTTGATTCATCCACAGTTGATTCATCCACGGCTGATTCGTCAGCAGGGAATTCCACGAAGAGCTCTTCTCAGAGCTCAGGAGAATTAAAATTCACCTCTTCTATCTCTGGAGTAGAGAGGTACACTATCCCTAGGAGCAAAACCCCTAATGAAAGGAAGGCTGGTACAAGTACTTTTTTCATTTTATTACATATGAGAATAAAAAAAACTTTTTCAATCTATTGTAATCCAAAATGAAAATTTTGCAAAAATCTAACAAGAATTGACTCATTTACTACTACCGTTATTCGATTTTTGATTCATAATATGTAAGCGAGTAATTTTTGTATAGGATTCATTACAAGAAAAATACTCTCGAAAACTAGGATGCACGTATTTTTCTATGATCTGTTTTCTTTGCTGATAACTTTTACATCCCTTGAAAAATCCTAAATAGGAGTTGATTACAGCTAGGAAATGCTTTTGCACCTGCTGTAAGTCAAGAGAATCCTCGATTTGTGAAAGCTGAGTAGTGAGTTCATTGAGCTTAGTATAAAAATATCCAAACGTCCTTTTTCTAATATACCTTCTATAAGGTTTTATCATTTGTCCTAAAAAAAGCACTCCTTTAGAATAATGTTGCAGATATACTTTTTTGGGATGTAAGGTTAAAGAAAGATGATCTTGTAGATAGCCTCAGATTTCATTAACTAATTTCTGTAAATAGGCTTTATCCCTATGTACAATCACAAAATCATCTACATAACGCCCATAATAAGAAAGTCCCAACACCTTTGTAATATAGACATCTAAATCATGAAGATAAATATTTGAAAAAAGCTGACTGGTAAGATTTCCTATAGGGAGACCACAATTTGGCTTGGTAAAAAAAAGACTTTTGGAAGGAGGCAACCCTTCATAGTCTCATTCATTTCCTTTAAAAAAGGAATCTTTGGTGGGATCGTGATAAATTACTTTATGAATAAGCTGCAGAAATCGCTCCAGAGACACAGGATGATGAAATTCATCAGATCTCTCAGTAAACATATCCTCTATTTTGTGATAAAGAATGTCTTTATTGATCGACATAAAATATCCCTGAATGTCCAATTTTAAAATATAACAATCTATAGTATAATTTTGACTACAACTCCTAATAAATTTGTGGATTCTTTTTATACCCTGAATGGTACCCTTCTTTACCCTGCAACTATAACTATCATAAATAAAAGTCTTTTCACACAGCGGGTTGAGATAATTATAAATCAAATGATGAATAACTCTATCACGGAAATTTCCTGCAAAAATTTCACGTTTAACAGGATGAAACTGTATAAAGTGGATACTTGGCCCTATAGTATAGCAATCATCAACTAAGTCCTGATGAAGCTGTAAGAGATTTTTTTCTAAATCAAACTCAAAAGCTAGCTGATTAATAGTATTTCTCTTGTTGGTTCTCGCATCATAGTAGGAGTCGAAAAGATCATATAACAAAGACATAAAAGCCAAGAAACTAAAAATAAAAAACTAAGAAGCAGATCTTTTCCTTCAATTACTCCAATCAGTAAGCTGTTTTGAAATATCTTCAAGGATCAGCGTAAGCTCTACGTGTTTCTTGAGAGAGATAAGTTTCATATCACTACAGATTCTCAAATAGAGCGTAAGGAGTTCTACCTTTTCTTTGGAAAGAATCAGAATTTCAGTTTTATCTAGTTTACGATTAGCAGTACAAATACTAGAGACCAGACCTACTGCTTCTTTTTGCAACTGCTCGCCAATAGTATACTTATATTCTTTAGAAAAATTTTTAACCGTCACAAATATTTTAATTAAAAAATCATAACTCGCTTTATAGACAGGTAAATGATCGTAAGTAGTCATAAGATTTAAAAGAAAAAATAAAAGAGGAAAGGATTCAGCTCACAAATCTTTAGCTTTTGGACTTTTACCTTTCCTCTAAATTGAGAGTGCTGGAAACAACGTACCGAGAAGCCGTTCGCACGATTGTTGTTGTTCTGCGGGTTGAGATTGGTCGAATTGAAGTTCAGGTTGTAGGCATTAGTTCCATTAGGTGTAGATGCCCAGTAGTTGGCGTTGGCTCCCTGATTGTTCAGACCACCAGACGTACGATTACGGTTACCGGCTAAGGTGAAAGTGATTACTTGATTTGTGCAGATACATCCCTGTATATACATCTTTTACTACTATCCTGCTGTACAGCGGGACAGTGAATCACTGAACTCTCTTTGAATGGACACGCTCTACCCTGCCGTAGCAATAGTAGACTCTCGCCCAAAAGATTAGTTTTTCTCCTCTATATAGGTTTGCACCAAAACTCATAAATCCTGCAGGAACGCCTTAAATTCCGACTGATTTGGAGGAGAAGGATCAGCTTTTTTGGGTTTTTCTTGCCGAAAAACTACTTTTTCTCTATCATACCTCAAAGGAATATCTCCCTCAAATTCATCGATCAAGATAAGTTCATTCTCGGTATTTTTGAGGAGTTGATAAGAATATCCTGCTTGTCTGAGCTCGTGAAGATATTTATCCTCTCCGCTAACAGGAAATCCAATTACTTCATATCCACCCTTTTTTACAACTTGGAATCAAAAAAGAGCAGACAAAAATTCTGCATCTCATTCAAAGGTTTTATAAAAAACTCCCGAATAAAAAAGCAGAATCTTTTCTTTATTTTCTACTAAACGCTTGAGTTCTAGCCAACAGTCAAAGTTTGTTTTCATGGTGTTTTTGTTTGTAATAAATTTTTATTTTTGTGCTTCATAGAAAAAATAATCTTTTCCGAACAAATTACAAGAGATTTCTAAGAAAAAAAAACATTCTCTTGCAACTCAAAAATAAACCGTTATGCTTTTCCACAGATTTATTTGCTATTATAGCTTATATGAAAATCATTTTTCCCCAAGAACCCTTGGACTTACATAAAAAAGATGACGGAAATTATCCACAGGCAGTAATCAAAAAATTCCGTCTTCAGTATACTTTGTTTGAGAATAAAGAATCTGCTTATGCTTAATTTCTCTTATCCAAGGGATGTCATACACGGGACCATAGTTAATCTTTTATCCTCTTTTCTTTTTTCATGGAATTGCCTCGCCGTAGCTCACCTCGTGCATCACGATATGATTACACTAGTGAAGGAATATATTTTATAACCATTTGTACCAGAAACAGAGAACATTTTTTTGGTGAAATCAAAAATAAGGAAATGGTATTGAACGATCTGGGAAAATATTGTGCACAAGAAATAAAAAATCTGAATGAAAGGAAAACGGTAAAGGTTCATGAATGGATCGTGATGCCAAATCACGTACATATATTATTGGGAATGGATGAATGGTTGGCAAAATACGATACTCATTCAGACGCATTAATTTTGAATTCGCATTCGGACGCCCCATCAGGGCGTCCCTACACAAACATTACCATACAATCCAACACACCACGTAAGGACGTGCTATTGGCACGTCCGAATTGATGAAAAATAATACACCATCAAAATTGATGAAAAATAATAACCACACATCCAAATAATGAAACAAATCACAACGACATATATAAATGACCTTCCTTGTGAATTATCGTCAACACCTTCAAAGGAAACGTTACCAAATACGCACAAAATCACCCAATTAATTTTGGGTGGCAATCTCGTTATCATGATCATATCGTCCGTAATGAAAAGGAATACAATAACATTAAATTTTATATTCAACAAAATCCCAGAAAACGAAATGAAGGTAAATTTTGGGAAGAAATATAATATACAAACATTACCGCACAATCCAACACACAATCCACCATACAATCCACTATTTTGAATTCACATTCGGACGCCCCATCAGGGCGTCCCCACATAAATATTACCATACCATCCAACACCACATCCAACACCACACCGTGGGGATCCCGCAGTACTGCAGGGTCCAAACAACAAAAATCCGAACAACAAAATAACCACACATCCGAATCCACCATTTTGGATTCACATTCGGACGCCCCATCAGGGCGTCCCCACACAAATATTACCATACCAACACATCACACAATAATTTTGAATCCACATTCGGACACCCCATCAGGGCATCCCCACACAAATATTTCAAATTGCAATATCTTTTTCAACTTTTTCCCACACACACTCGCTCTAGCACTCCAAGAAAGATTATTCCCACTCTACAGGTTTAGAGTAGCTATGTTTTCATGACCTAGAAATAACAGAACTAGGCAGCTGTGCATTCTCCAACATTTCTTCCGTTAAATATCTACTTTCGTGACAAGCATTAGCAATGGTCATTCCTTTTCACTGTTTAGGGGAAACACAAACAAAATATTTACTCGCATCTCTCTTTTTGATTGCTTCAATCGCTGGGGTAATATCACTATCTCCCGTAATAATAATAGCCTTATCATACAAATTATTTACTCCATCCATTAGTATTCGTGTCGCAATATTTACATCAGTTCTTTTCTCTTCATAGGTCTTATAGCATAAAGAATAAGGCAAAAAATACTGTTGTACCTGATAGGGGAACAGCTTTATAATATTTTTCCAAATGATAGATACGGTTTTTGTTCGTCTTTTTGAAAAACTTCTATTGATTTTCTGAAATTTTCCTAGAATAGTTTGTACACCTACTATATGCAACGCATTGATATAATTTTTATGATGATACACTCCCTGTGTATCGGATGTAAAATATGCTGTAAAATAATATACTTGTACTAGTTTCTCATTATGTCAGAGTAAATTTTGTGCTAAAGCACCATAATCTAATCGATAATATTTTTTACCATACTGTTGCTTGATAGCATGCAATACATTAAATCCATCAATATATACACATACTTTTATAGGTCATTGAGATTGCATAGCAATATCACTCATCATCACAAAACAGAGTAAAAACAAACACCCCACAACGAGTGTGGGGCTACGGATAGGACATGTGTATATCCCGTAGAACATACCACCCACTATCTCCTTGTTCATATACAGTATACTCATTTTTTTTACAATTGCAATACTTTTTCGACTTTTTCTTATTGTCGGGGATAAATCCCCGACCTACAAATATAGTCCTTCTGGGACTTTCAGATACAATATTCAAGACCCCATAGGAGTCACACAACACAAACCACCATTTTGGATTCACATTCGGACGCCCCATCAGGGCGTCCCCACACAAATATTACCATACCATCCAATACCACATCCAACACCACATCACACACCATACAATCCAACATACCACGTAGGGACGTGCTGTTGGCACGTCCGAACAACAAAATAACCACACAACACAATCCATCATTTTGAATCCACATTCGGACGCCCCATCAGGGCGTCCACACACAAATATTACCATACCATCCAATACCCACCCAACACACAATCCAACACACAATCCAACACACAATCCAACATACCACGTGGGGATCCCGCAGTACTGCGGGGTCCGAACAACAAAAACCCAAACAAAAAAAATCGCCCTCTACTCCGAGAGGGGATTGGCTCAAAAACTACGAACTTTATCCTTCGACCAACATCACCCTTCAAAGGACTTTTCCTCTCTGACCCCCCAACCCCCTCAGGGGGGGAACCCCTACGGGGTTAGAGAGTTCTGGAAACAACGAACCGAGAAGCCGATCGCACGATTGTTGCTGGGCTGCGGGTGGAGATTGGTCGAATAGAAGTACAGGTAGTAGGCATTAGTACCATTAGGTGTAGATGCCCAGTAGAGGGCGTAGGCTCCCTGACTGAACAGACCACCAGACGTACGATTACGGTTACCGGCTAAGGGTATCAATAAGTCATTCACCGTGTCTATCATATTCATACCAGACTGCCAAGTAGCGTTAGTTCCATTATAGGTAGTATTCCCTTTTATACGTGCATAGGTAGTAAAGAGTCCAATCCACTCGGTATGGGTAGGAAGATGCCATCCTGTAGCACACGGTCATTGGCGTTCCAATTCAGATCCAGCATTTCCCCAAAGTCCATCATTTTGATCCAAAGATCGATCATTTCTATTTGCTCCATCCGTCACTCTTACAAAGATATCTCTACTATAATATCCTCCACTAAGTGGTCCATAATTAAGAGTATCTACATACTCATCCATATTAGACAAAACCACACTTGCCCCCGGTCTCGCATCAAATCCGAAATTATTTCCCCATTGAAAATGGTATCCATACGTAGCAGAAGTAGTAGTATTAACAATAGTCGGAGTCATAGTTGATGGATTCCATCCCGTCAATGCTCCAACATTACAGCCTGCAATCACATATCCACTAGCTGCCAAAGCCGCACCTATCGCCCCACCCAATGGAGTCGTTTCACAGTCTGCTCTCTCCACTCTACAGAGATTAAGCAAAGAATCATAAATAGCGTCAGTATCACAATGAAAAGTACAAGTATTACCTGAACTCGTCGCACTATAACTCGCAACCAAAGAAGGAGTCCATTCCGTCCCATTTCGGGTAGAAGTGACAAGCCCAGATCCATTATAGACGGCATTATCAGGTTTACTACTACAAGCTACAGTCTGAGTCGTAGCAGAACACCCAAATTTTGGGATCCAATTAGTACCGTCACAATACTCTGCACAGCCAGAACCATATCTCAGCTCTCCAGCAGTCGCAGCATTACAAGCAGCCACCAAAAGTGCATCTCTTTTTCCTGAGGTATCTTTGGCATACAAAGCGATACATCCTGCCAAAACCACTACTACCCCAAGCGTAATCATCCATTTTTTCATCAGTTCATTTATAAGAAGTTAAAAACTTTTATTAAGTATATGTATTTTTATCGAAAATTGCAAATATTTTATCACTTTTTCTACATGCATTCACTTCCTCTATTGAGGACAGGCAACCAAGTCGCTCAGAATGTGACGAAAGAGATCTCTTACGAGTTATTCAGAGTTTCTTACTCTTTCCGTCCTTTTTCTCTAATTTTTTTAATTTTTTCTTCCCGTTGCATTTTTAAGGGGAAATCGTATTTTTTAGTCAGTTTTTTCCTTCTGATAGTTAGCGAACGAAGGGACTACCTCATCACCATCGGACTCGAAATCCACCCCAAACTCAATACCTTTAATCTTTACTAGTACAATCCTAATGTCCCATCTCATCAATTACCAAACCTTTCTCCAAGATATTCTCACCAAAATCCAGTCAGCGAGATATGAAATGCTTAAAGCAGTAAGTAAGCAAACCGTTTTATTGTATCGAGAAATTGGGAAGTCTGTAAGCGAAAAAATTCAAAATGCAGAATGGGGGAATTCCGTTGTAGAGCAGCTTTCAAAAGATTTACAGACTGAATGCCCCGGTATTCGTGGTTTTTCTACGAGGAATATCAGATATATGAAGCATTTTTATGAATTTTATGCAGAACATATAAAACTGCAACCACTGGTTGCAGAAATTGGATGGGTGCAAAATTGTCTGATTTTGGAGAAATGCAAAAATGAAAAACAGATTGAATTCTATCTCAGAAAAACAAAAGAACAAGGCTGGTCGAAATTGGACTTACTGGAAAAATTAGAACATCAGTATTTTGAGAAACATTTACTCGCTCAGAATAATTTTGAAGCCACGGTTCCCACAGCATTGAAAGCACAGGTTGCACGAGAGTTTTTGGATGATTACAATATTGAACTCCTTACTCCCGACTTGCCACTTTCTGAAAAGGAACTCGAAAACAGCATTATTACCAATATGGTTAAGTTTTTACAAGATATGGATGGAAGTTTCGCTTTTGTAGGAAGGCAATATAGGCTGACCCTTGATGAAAAGGAGTATTTTATTGATTTGTTATTCTTCAATTTCAAGCTGAATTGTTATGTTGTTTTTGAACTCAAAGCTAGAGAATTTAGCCCTAAAGATATTGGACAAGTGCAAATGTATATGCAATTAGTGAATAAGCAAGTAAAATTGGAACAGCACAATCCCACAATCTGAGTAGTAATTTGTAGAGACAAAAATAGAACAGAGGTAGAATATATGTTAGAACAAGCCAAAGACCCAATGGGAGTGGCAACTTACAATAGTTATCACGAATTACCAACTGAATATGCGAAATACTTACCCAGTGAAAGTGAAATCATCAAAAGATTAGCAGGATTTGAAGCCTTACCAGAATAATAATTCAGCCTTTTACAATCCCATACCACCAATATGACTATAAACTCTAATCCCTCAACTACCTCCTGAACTCCTGCTCACTATTCAACGCTCATTGAACAGATTTCTCAGATTATCCAGCAATCAAAGCAGAATTTTATCAAACAGGTAAATTCTTCAATGACGGAAATGTATCGAAGCATCGGAAGACACATAGTAGAATACGAACAGAAGGGAGAAGAAAGAGCCGAATATGGAACTGGGCTTTTACAGCATATTTCAGATAAGCTGACTGAGCAATTCTGAAAAGGGTTTTCATATTTCAGTTTAAATTTTATGAGGAATGTGTACCTAACTTTTCCAAATTTTGAGACAGTGTCTCAAAAATCTCTCAGTCGATCGCATTTCGTTTTTCTTAGCCAAGTAAAAGATAGTGATGAAAGAAACTTTTATCTATTAGAAGCTAACGCTGAACAGCGATCTTTGAGAGAGCTGAAAAGACAGTTTAATAGTGCTTTATATGAAAGATTAGCTTTGAGCAAGGATAAAGATGGCGTAATGAAACTGGCTCAAGAGGGGCAACTTATCACAACTCCAGATGGAGCAATAAAAGACCCTTATGTTTTGGAGTTTTTAGGATTAAAAGAAGACCATAAATATACAGAAAATGAGTTAGAACAGGCAATTATTGATAATTTGGAAGATTTTTTATTAGAACTGGGAAAAGGGTTTACATTTGTGGGTAGGCAGAAGAGATTTACCGCAGGAGAAGAACATTTTTATGTAGATTTAGTCTTTTATCATCGTTTTCTCAAATGCTTCATTTTGGTTGATTTGAAAATAGGAAAAATCACCTACAAAGACATTGGACAAATGCAAATGTATGTAAATCGATATGATAAAGAGTATAAATCCCTAGAAGAGAATAAGACAATCGGATTAATCTTGTGTAAAGTTAAAGATGATATAGTTTTACAGTATACTTTACCAGACAATCAGCAAATCTTCACCAAAGAGTACAAACTCTATCTTCCAAATAAAGCTGAACTAAAACAATACTTAGATCAGCATTTAGATATTGAAGATAATTTAGAATAACCATTCCTTTTACCCTTCTATCCTATCAACTCATGAAGAAAAAAATTCTGATTACCATTTGTGCTATCATTGTACTTGGAGTAGGAGCTTTTCTGATATGGACGAAGTGTCCTTTTACGAAGGAGGATGTTTCACAGCCACCAGTTCAAGAAATGGAAATACAGACAGGAGAAAAATTACAGCAAGAAACAATGGCCTCTAGTTCTCTTTGATGTGATAGTCCAGATATCAACATTGGGAAATACACAATACAACCTTGTAATGTTGGAGCAGATGAAGTAGGAACAGGAGAAAAATCATATGGGAATTATTACACTTGGAAAGAGGCTCAAGAGGTATGTCCAACGGGTTATCATTTACCAAGTAAAGAAGAATGGCAGGACTTACTTGATGATTACCTTATTTCTAAGTGAAGTGATTTTATTAACAAAGATAGTTATTGGCGAGATATGAATAACGGAATCATAAAACTAGAAGATTTTCAAAATGATCTAAAATTATCTTTGGGTGGGGAAAAGAATTATTATTTTGGATTTAGTATTCAGGAATTTATGGATACTCAAGGATCCATAGGAACATATTGGTCATCTAGTCCAGCAAACTCTGAAATTTACGCATATGCCCTGCATGTTGATCCATGATCTGTATATCCTCAAAGTTATACTTATAATGATGCTGGTCGTGCGGTTCGCTGTTTCAAAGACTAACCATTTTTAGCTTTTAACTTTTTCAATCTAAAATGACCGACTACCTCATCACTATCGGACTTGAAATCCACCTCAAGCTCAACAGCCAGACTAAAATCTTCTGTCGCTGTAAAAACGAGCAGGACTTCAACACTCCGCCCAACACCAACATCTGTCCCGTCTGCACCTGACAACCTGGAGCACTTCCGCTTCTCAGTCAGGAAGTCGTAGATAAGGCAATCCTTTTTGGACACGCTATCAATGCCAATATTCAGCCTCTTAGCTCTTTTGATAGGAAAAACTATTTCTATCCTGATTTGCCGATGGGATTTCAGATTACGCAGTTTTATCACCCGATTATCAAGGACGGAGAAGTGCATTATTTTGTAAATAATTATGAGGAAGAGAGAACCGTGAAAATCCACGAAGCCCACTTGGAATGTGACACTGCGAAGATGATCCACGAGGGAACAGGGAAGGAAGGGAAAAGTCTGCTTGATTTCAACCGTGCGGGAACTCCCCTCTTGGAAATTGTCACCGATCCCGATTTCACTTCCGCCGAAGAAGCCGTGGAATATACTAAAGAAATCCAGAGAATCGCAAGATGGAACGGATTAGGAGACGCCGATTTAGAGAAAGGGCAGATGAGAGTGGATGTGAATATTTCCATCAGAAGAAACGCGAGCGATCCGTTGGGGACGAAAGTTGAGATGAAGAATATCAATACCTTTGGAGCGATGAAAAGAGCTGTGGAGGGAGAATATCAGAGACAAAAAAAGCTTTTAGAAAGCTGAGAAAAAGTCTTGCAGGAAAGCAGAAGATGGGAAGATACGAAAGGAAGTTCGTTTGCGATGAGAAGCAAAGAATCCGCTGAGGATTATCGTTATTTTCCTGAACCTGATATGCCTGTACTGAGAATTTCAGAGAATTTAAAAACAGAAAATTCCAGAGAATTATTATATATTCCTTACCATTATATCAAGACATGCAAGGAAAAATTCGGATTTCATAAAGAATATATCAATGCCCTCTTGCAAGATAAATCCCTTTTTGACTTCTTTTTTGCGGAAGTGGAAAAAGGCTTTGACCCAAAAACGATTGCGAAATGGATTTCCTGACCGGTATTAAAAAGTTGAATATCTATCGAAGCGTTTCTCTCAGATTTTGCTCAGCCTTTTGAAGACTTTTTGAAAGTAGAACAGGAGAAAAAACTGCTTGATAACCAGTTGAAAATCGTTTTCGATGAACTCCTACTCACAAAGAAATCCATAACAGAAATAGTAAAAGAAAAAGGATTCGACACTCCCACAATAGACGATAACGAACTCGCAACGATCGTAAAAGAAGTCCTCGACACCAGCCCTGCAATCGTAGCACAGTACAAAGGCGGGAAAGAAACCACGATCGGCTTCTTCGTCGGACAAGTAATGAAAAAAACAGGAGGGAAAGTAAATCCTCAAATCGCACAAGAAGAGCTAAAAAAACAGTTAGGATAAAGCAAATCCGACCGTGAATAGATTAGATTTGATTTTTCTCCACAAATACATATACTATCCCGACCTTAGTACACAGCTTTAAGGTTTTATCTTTAAGCTTGATGATGCCTACCACAAAAAAAATTCTGATCACAGGAGGACTCGGATACATTGGAAGCCATACGGCTACAGTTTTTTCTGAACAAGGATTTGAATTAATCTTAATAGACAATCTCTCTAACGCCCACGAATCCACCCTTGACCACCTTAAAAAACTCTGTCCCTCAAAAATCAAATTTTACGAAGCTGACCTAAGAAATTACGAAGAAATCGAAAAAATCATAGAAAAACATGCTCCAGAAATCTGACTCGTGATCCATTTCGCCGCTAAAAAAGCAGTAGGAGAAAGTTGCCATGATCCTTTTCTCTATTACGAAAACAATATCAATGGAACTATCAACCTTTTGAAAGCAATGGAAAAATTCGAAGTAAAAGATATTATCTTTTCCTCAAGTGCGACCGTCTATGATGCTGAGAATCTTTTACCTCCCTTCAGCGAAAACGACCGTCTTAAAACGATTAACCCCTATGGAACCACAAAACTCATCATCGAATACCTCCTCCGCGACATGGTGCAACACAAAGGATTCAACGCAATTGCTCTCAGATATTTCAATCCTATCGGAGCCCACTCTTCTCACCTCATCGGAGAAAACCCAAAAGGAATCCCGACCAACCTCCTCCCCTTCTTGATGAAAGTAGCCAGAGGAGAAATAGAAAAGCTGAATATCTTTGGCGACAACTACGAAACAGAGGACGGAACTTGTATCAGAGATTACATCCACGTAATGGATGTCGCAGAAGCCCACTTTGCAGCAGCAAAATATTTGCACGATAGAGCTTTACTTGAAGAAACGAGCGAAATTCACAGTATCCAGCCTATCTTTGAAGTCGCAAATATTGGTACAGGATACGGAAAATCCGTCAAAGAAATGATGGGAATCGTGAGCACTGTAGTAGAAAAAGAAATCCCGTATATAGTAGTGGAAAGAAGAGATGGAGATGCACCCGTTTCTCTCGCCAATCCTCTAAAAGCCAAAAAGCTCTTTGATCGAGAAGCAAAAAGGTCTATCATGCAAGCAGTAGAAGACGCTTGGACGTATTTACAAAATCAAACAGAAAAAGAGGAATAAAAAACCTCTTGATATAGTCAGATAAATTCTTATGGTAAAGAAAAAGAGAAGACTGATTTTTATTTCTCCCTCTTACAAAAATGAAAAAAATAAACAATTTTCAAAGCTGGCTTTTTAAACCTGTAGTGAGTGCCATCGTATTTCTTTCTTTGATAGTCATTGGAGGAGTCGCTATTATCGCACGAAATAGTAATCCTTCCTCGCTCCCATCACTCAAGTCTGGAGCAAATAGCCAAAAGCTCACTGCACAAAATTGGGATGCATTAGTGGATTATGTAGCAGGGATGGACGCAGATGTACAAAGCAAATTGGGAGACATCAATCAAAAAATAATCCAAATCAGTGGAAGCATCATCAACAATAATGGTAATGGAACCCCTACCACAAATACAGGAGGAATTTGGGACAAAAATGGAAGCAATATTTACTACAATGCTGGAAATGTAGGAATTGGAATCAATAATCCTACTGCAAAATTACAAGTAAATGGAAACGTTATTGCTAGCAATCCAACTGCCAACAACCATGTCGCTACCAAAGAATATGTAGATAATCATAAGCCCACAATAAAAGATTACGTACTCATACAAATAAAGGTAGGAATATCTAAACAAAACGTAGCTACTGATAATTACGACACTTGTTTCGTTACTGGTATTATGGACGGAGGTTGAGATAATAAAGCACCTCATAATGCACATTCAAATATACAAAGTCGAACCACAGCAAGACGAAGTTCTAGTAGAGCAATGACGTTAGATCGAAATGCAGATATGAGTGCAATTCTAGAAAAAACCGACTTTGATGATAATGCTGATGACTCTCGATCTTGTTGGGTAAATCGCTCATCATATAATTGAAAACCTTCAGAATTGGTCGCAATTGTCAGTAGGGGAGATGATGATTTAGCTTGCCAATTTACTTGTCTCAAGTTCTAAATCTAAAAAAATATCCTAAAAAATCTGATTTTTACATCAGATTTTTTTACACCTCCTTACACATATACGTCCCGACTAGCTCATACCCCAACTTACCATAATACTCTCTCACTCCGACTCCAGAAATCACCGACAATTTCAGTAGGACTTGAACAAAAAACTCTCGTGTAGTAAAATCTTTATTCAATGACGACCAGATTTACAATAAACAGAAAACAGACACCACATAAACTAAATTTCACAGTTCTACCCACATAAGCTGACTTACCACACATTCGTCAGCTCTTTTTGATTTATAAAATTTAATTAGCAAAAAAGTTAACTTTATTGTACCAGCAAAATAGAAATGTCAGTAATTTTCCAAAAATAGAAATGTCAGTGATTACTATTTTTTCGTGAATTGTAGGCAATCCGTTCAATCGTAGAGCCTTACGTTTCCGTAGATA
>JAITGP010000055.1 GCA_031280545.1 Candidatus Peribacteria bacterium | reverse complement strand
TTTTGAGTTTTTCACAAAAATCTGAGAGAAAGTGGCGGTAGTATATATAAAGTTGCGTATATTGTAGGTGATATGCTGAGTTTTAATACTTTACTTTTCCTCATTTTTTTCACAATTATAGATTGGGGTACCTTTTTTGTCACAAAGTGAAATTTCATTCGTATACCTTAATGTAGATTTACTGTTTATATGCTAATGAAACTTCAGGAATATTTCACTACTCAACATACTTTTTCTCTTTCAGATCAGCATAAAGCTGAGCTTTTTTCTCAGATAACTCAAAAAAGACTGGAACAAAGCGTGGCAAAATGGCATTTTTTTACGTATAAAAGAGTGAGTTATACGTTTGTGGCTCTTGTCGTAGCACTTTTTACGTTTGGAAGCGTGATGATCGAGAGAAACGGAGGAATCGACAACTTTTTCTTTTCTTCTGATCCGCTAAATTTGGGAAGTGTGTATGCAGATTATATCGCTGAGATTATTGATGTAAACGGTGAGTGGTATCTCCAAAATGGAGAAAATACGCTTTCTTCTCAATATATTCATAATGGAGATGTTTTACATCTCAAGCAAGGTTCAGAAATTATTATCAATCTTGAGGATGGATCTCAAGCAAAAATTATTGGACCAGCAGAGTGTGTAATTACCAAATTAGGAGAGAAAAGTTATCAGATTATTTTGACTGAAGGGATTTTTTTCAAGATTGTAAACGAAACTTCCGATAATGATTTCGAGATTATTGCAGAGGATATTACGCTTCGTTCTGAAAAAAATCAGCCTCTTAATCTTCAAATCGCAAAGAATAATGGGGAAACCTTGGTGAAAAATAGTGGAGGGAATGCTATGGTTGTTTCTAAAAAAGATCCGCTCCACAAAGAAGAAAAGCTTTTGACTAAAGAAATAGTAAGTATCAAAGATAATGATATTACTACGATTACTCCAGAAGGATTTACTACCTTTTTGGCAAAAAATAACATTACAGAGACTCTTTTCCTTTTTAAGGATGATGAGATTTCTTCTTCAAAGGAGAATCTTGTTTTGCATACTACGGAGGCTATAAGTACGGGTAATTTTCTCGCTAGAGCATTTGGGCGTAGTAGTGGTGAAGTTGAAAATAAGGAGATAGATCTTTCTAATCCTTTGGATCTTCCTGATATTGGAGAGGTACTTTTCCTTAATCAAAAAGAAGGAGAAGATGACTCAATTAATGAAAATATTAAAGTAGATCTCGGACTCTCTCAAAATGAACCTAAAGTTCCCTCCACTTCGCAAACTGATGTTCTAAAAAATTCTCTCAATGGCTTCTTCTTGATCAACATTTTCGAAAGGATTGCACTAGCTACTCGAGAAGGAGACACGTTAACCTATACAGAATCTCTCAATGATCTCACTACCAAAGTAAATGCGATTGCTCAGGCTTTTGGACAAGATACAAAGGCATCTGTTGATTTTACAGAGATAAAAAAGCTGATTCTTAACTTAAAAACGACTTTGACAGCAGAGTATTATATTAGTCCTTCTCAAGTAGAACAATTTTCAAAATTAGCTAATCGATGTGATTATCTGATTAAATTAACGAATGAAGGACTTAGTCCTGACACTGCTCAAGAAAAATGGGAGAGTCTACAAGCTCATTTGCCTGAGACGCTTCAAATGAGATAATCTTTTTCTTTATATTATATGCTTTTTTTTCAATGCTGATTTCTTTTCCTAATGATGGTAGAAAATTGAAAAAGTTGATTACAGGAGTACTCAAAGCTAAATTAGCTTTGGAAATAAAAAGGATGAATTATCTTCAGAGTTATACTCTGGTGGAAAATACTGTAGAAAAAAAAGAGGAGAAACTTCTTTGGATAAAGACTGATCAGGTTGAAAAGGTTTCTGCATTTCTTCAGAAGTCTTTTCCTGAGGCGGTAATTTTGTCGTTGAATTAGGTTTTTCTTTGTCGAGGGATCGCAATTTAAAAGATATCCTATATATTTATAGGCTATCTTGTTGTTTTTCATGATTTACTTACCCGCCTACTATTACTTTTGAGTAACGGATAATTTTTCCGTTTCTTCCGTCGTGTTTTTTGATTATTTTTCCATTGCTTTAATTCTTCACTTTCTTATAAGTAAATATTGATCAAAAATACCGATATATCGGTATGCTGTCCGTTTCACGAGACCAAGCCACGATCAGTATTTTATTATCGTTAAAAAGACTCCATGTTAAAACGAATTAGCAATCTCATTGTAGGAGATTATAATCAAAAGCAACTCGATGCTATTGCTCCTCTCATCTCAGAGATTAATGAATGGTACGCAAAATATGAAACCCTCAGTGATGAAGAAGTGAAAGCCAAGACCCCAGAATTTCAAGCAAGATATCAAAAGGGAGAGACGTTGGATCAGCTTTTGCCAGAGGTTTTTGCTGTAGTGAAGCAGGCTTGTAAAAGAATGATAGGGTCAGAATTTGAAGTAAAAGGAGAAAAACAAGTCTGGAATATGATTCCTTATGATGTTCAGTTGATCGGAGGGATTATTTTGCATCAAGGAAAGATTGCAGAAATGAAGACAGGAGAGGGAAAAACTTTAGTGGCTGCTGCTCCAGTGTATTTAAATGCGTTGTCTGGGAAAGGTGTGCATGTGGTGACGGTGAATGATTACTTAGCTTCTCGTGATGCTCAATGGATTGGATATTTGTATCAATGGTTGGGATTGAGTGTAGGAAGCGTGGTAAAAGGCACCCCTTTGCATAAAAGAAGAGAAGAATATAATAAAGATATTACCTATGTTGAAAATTCTGAACTGGGATTTGATTATCTGCGTGATAATCTTGTGCAAACTATGGATAGGAGAAATGTGGTATGGAGACCATTGAATTTTGCGATTGTGGATGAAATTGATTCTATCTTGGTGGATGAGGCTAGGACTCCGTTGATTATTTCAGAGGCGAGAGAAGAGGCTACTGAAAAATATACATATTATGCAAATATTGTGAATCTTTTACAGCCTTGTAGTAACAAAAAGAAAGTATCAAAAGGGCTTTTGAATGAATTGATGAATGAGGAGCTAAAAGATCAAGAAGAAGATGGAGATTATTATATTGATGAAAAGACTAAAACCGCAGCATTGAGTGGAAAAGGTATTGGAAAATTAGAAGAGATTTTGCATGTGGAAAATATCTACAAAGATATGGGATTTGAGGAAATTCATCATATTGAAAACGCTTTGAGAGCGAAAGCGGTGTATATTAGGGATATTGATTATATTGTGAGTAATGGAGAAGTTCTCATCGTGGATGAACATACAGGTAGAACCATGCCAGGAAGAAGATTTAGTGAAGGACTCCACCAAGCCATTGAGGCGAAAGAGCAAGTACAAATCCAGCGTGAATCTCAGACGATGGCGACCATTACCTATCAGAATTTTTTCAAACAGTATACCAAGCTGGCGGGTATGAC
>JAITGP010000054.1 GCA_031280545.1 Candidatus Peribacteria bacterium | reverse complement strand
GATTTTTCAAAATGCGTTTCCAGGGAAGGAGATTTTATGGGATTATAGATAGAGACACAGCATAGACCTGAATTGTTTTGTTTTTTGTTTCCATTCTGTTGTTTTTTTAGTTACTTTATGTATTTTCTATAAATAGAAAATTTGTTTATATTACAAAACAAGTAAAAATAGAAAAAAGTAAAATCCGCACAAGATAAGCAAGGCGGATTTTAGATCAAATTACTTGTTTTTAATCCCACGACTTCCAAATTGATGAGAATGCAGCCACGAGAATGTGTGAGAGAAAAGCCACTACAATAAAAATAAAACAAACTCCTATTAAAATACTAAGTGGTATTAATATATACTTTTCTACTCCCCAGCCCCAAAAAGGCCAACCAATAAGAGAAATCACAATGAAGAGAAGGAACGTCAAGGAGAGTTTCCAGAGCCGTATCCCTACTTTCTCCCAAAAATTTCCCCACCACTCTCCTACTTGATCGCTGAGCCCTTCCATTCTCTCTTCAAAGCTCAATTTAGATTCATTTTCTTTCTTTTTCATGATTTTTTGTTTTAATGATAATTTTTTGTATATTACTTAATATAATCAATATATATATCAAAGTCAAGTGATGATTAGATATAAATATTTACTTACAGATTAGCATCTAAAAAATCCCCTCAAAATTTTGCATAAAATTTTTTTTTGAATATACTTAAAGAGAAAGTTTAGCAACTAACCAAAACAAAACTTACCCAATGCAAACCACTACTACCAACATTGTCTATGATACCAACTATACAACCGTAATCGCCAACGGAGGTTTTGTGAATTTCACTCCTGATCCCACTAAACAATCAGCGAAAAAAATCTGATTTTGGGATAGTCTTTTTGGGAACACTCCAAAGAAAGAGACACAACCAACAAGCACTAATGTCATTCTGAAAGAATCCTCTACTGCTTTGGATTCTTCATCGCAAGCTCCTCAGAATGACGACAAGAAGAAGCAAAAATCTCGATTTGATGATATGCTTGATACCCTTTTCGGTAGTAATACCAAAAAAGCCAAAGAAGTTGACGCGAAAAAAGCTCAGGAACTAGAAGAGCAGAAGAAAACTGAACAAGAAAATAAAAATCTGACCCTTAGAGATCAAGTCAGAAAAATTTTGGAGACTCCAGATGCCGAGTACTCTGACAAATTGCTAACCTCCGATATGAGAAAATACATCACCGACGTAGAAGACGAATATTCTAAAAATATTTCAGATTTTAAATCTCATATCGCACCATCATATCGAGAAGCTAAAATCACTGATATTAATATTTCTGGGCTCCTAGGGAAAAGTTATTACACCCAGAGTTATCCGACCTATATTGATGCCCTACGAACGAGAGACATTTTGAGTATTCACGCAAAACGAGATATGGCATTTTATATTTATCCTGAAGATGATAGTGCTATTCAGGGAATGCTAAAACGTAAAGCCACTCAGCTTAAAGCCGAACTTTCTGAAGCAATGCAAAAAGGGATTACCATTGATAAAGACGTAGAACAACAGTACAGAGACGTGGAAATGATTAGAGAAAAGCTGAGCACCAGAGAAGAGAGATACTTCGAATTTTCGAGCTACTTCAACATCTACGATACCACTGAGGATAAGCTGAAAGAAGAGGGAAAGAAATTTGAGCAGAAAATCGGTGGATTTGGAATCAGGGTTAAAAATGCAATTCATAGAATGGATGAAGGTCTGGTTTCTTCGCTTCCCCTTTGTATTGATGAGCTGGGAATTACCAGAAGCTCCGTGACGACTTCACTCGCAGGAAGTTTCCCATTTATTTCAAATGATTTAGTGCAGAATACGGGAATTTTCTACGGATTGAATTTGCATACAGGAGGGTTGGTAATTTTCGATAGGTTCAATTCAAAACTGCCAAATATGAACAGTGTAATTCTTGCTACCTCTGGAGCCGGAAAATCCTTTACCGTAAAACTCGAAATCTTGAGATACCTTTTGAATGGAATCGACACCATCGTTATCGACCCGGAAAACGAATACAAACAGCTTTGTGAAGCTGTTGGCGGAACCTACGTAAATATCGCCACTAACTCTCAGCAATACATCAATCCCTTTGACATCCCACCAAAAATCGAGGACGTAGAATATGGAAAGGGAGATTTATTGAGAAGTCAGATTATGAACCTCGTGGGACTCGTGCAAATCTTGATTGGTCAGCTTTCGGCTGAGGAAGAAGCCCTGCTCGATAAGGCATTGCAAAGCACCTATGCACTCAGAGGATTTTCGTTTGAAGACGATGATTATAGCGGAAAACAGCCTCCCATTATGGAAGACCTGATGAACGTATTGAACGGTATGGATGGAGGAGAAAAAATCTGATTAAAACTCAGTAAATACGTAAACGGAACGTTTGGAAAATTGTTTAATAACTATACGAATATCGACATCAATAACAGAATTACCGTCTTCAGTATTCGTGACTTGGAAGACGCGTTGAAAACGCCAGCGATGTTTAACGTCCTGAACTATATCCGAACGAAAGTTCGCTCCGTGAAGAAGCAGAGACTCCTCGTCTGCGATGAAGCCCGAATTATGCTCCAAAACGAGATTTCAGCCAACTTTCTTTTCTGATTGACCAAAAGAGCAAGAAAATACTGACTAGGGATTACGACGATTTCTCAGGATATTGAAGACTTCATCAGAAGCCAATATGGAAAACCTATCGTGTCCAATTCCTCACTCCAAATACTCTTGAAGCAATCCACGACTTCTATCAAGTCGCTCAATACTTTGCTCGGACTATCCGAAGCTGAACAGCAAAGACTGATTTCTGGAGGTATCGGAGAGGGATTGATTTTCGCGGGAAATCAGCATATCGCAGTCAAGATTTTGGCGTCTCCTACGGAAAAGGAGTTCATCACGACCGATGTGAAGAAGACGTCGTAGGGTTTATATTTTTAATCGCATACTATGGGAATAGTTATACTTAATACCACTGAAGAGGATAATAAGGACAATTATTATGACGAAGATGACGATTATAATGATTATGAAGGAGAGAACTATAATTATTATGACGAATAAAAAAGTAGTAATAGATTTAATTTCTAACTTTTCACTTCAACAATGGAAAACCAGAAAACCTCACCAGATTCTCAGCCTACCACCTCACTGAACCCTATTCCATCAGCACTAGTAGCTACGTTAACGGAGGCTGAAAAACGTAAAATTATTGCCGATATCAGAAACAAACTAGGACCTTATCAAAATTTGATCAAATTAGTCCAAGATGATGATTGCATAAAATATCCCATCTTCGATTTGATTATCAAATATGCCGAAAAACTCCCATTTCCAGACTACTCCGAAGAAGATACCTAAATCACAGCACTATCCCATTGCTTTTTTATATAAAATCAATATAATATATTAAATATTTACCTTTTATCTCTCTAGAGATATCCATGACAGACCCTAATAAAACTCTCCTTCCTGAAAACGGAGCTACCCCAACCCATAAGCAAGTAGTAACTTCGATAACCACTGCTAAAGAAGACGTTCAAACTACTCTAGAGCACCAAGATACGGAGAATCGCAAGTCTTTCCTGAAGAGGCTTGAGGGGAAAGTGCCTGACGGAGAATTGATGAAGATTGAATTTGCCTACGATATGGCGAAAAGTGCCCATGCCCATAAAGGAGCCACTAGAGACGATGGAAAGACTCGCTACTTTGAACATCCTCGCCAAGGGTGTTTGGTCTTGATGGATGAGCTGGGATGTTATGATCCGAAGTTGCTAATTTCTTTTCTTTTTCATGATGTAGGAGAAGATACGCCTTTATTGGGGAATATTTTGGAAGATTACCATGCATGGGTTAAAAATGCTACGTTTAGACTCAATCAGCTTTATGCAAATACCGCTCCTATCGTAATAGCTCTTACTAAACCAGCTATTGATCAAAAAACTTTCTTTTCCAAGGAAGAGGTTTATGAATATTATTTTTCACAGCTACGCAGTAATGAGAATGCACTTTTACTTAAGATGGTGGATAGACTCATTAATTTAAGAGATATGAAAAGCTGTACTCCAGAAAAGATTATAAAACAGCTGAAAGAGACGGAAGAGAAATATCTTCCCATGTTCCGCTCGTTTATAGAGAATACTCCTAATGAGGAGTATAAAATCATGGGGCGGAAACTCTTGGAGAAAATTTCTGAAAGGATGGAAATCCTCTCTCAAGGTCTCACACAGAATCACTAAATAGCATTTCATTATTTTTTAAACCGCAAAGACAGCGTTGCGTTCTTTGCTACTTTGTAGTGAATTTGTTATATTCATGCAGAAGTAGTGTAGAATCTCTCTTTTTTTTTGCAAAAAAAGCATTTTTGAGTATACTTAAGGGGAGTAATTTATCTTACCTCTCACTCAATGGATTCAACCCAACAAACTCCCATTTCCAGCAATACCACACTGTCCGCACTCACAGGGATTTTGTTTTTTGGTCCCTGGATAAAAACTCCAGACCCGTTCATTCAAGGCTACTGCAGAGTGGGGAGGCTTAATATTGTTCTTTTTGTCATTACGATTATTCTCTCTCTCATTAATTACTTCCTACAAACAGTATTTTTACAGCGAATCACTACTCTTACTTCCTTAGCAATCTGTAGTATTTCTGCCTTTTGTATCGTTGCCTGTTTGAATGAAATCGCTTTACAAGCTATTATGCCAGCAGTTTGATCCTACCCTTCAATAAAAGATATCGCACTGCGACCCTATACCATCACAAAAAATCTTTTACATTCTCTTTTAGAAAAATGAAAAAAATCAGATCCTTACTTGCCTTAGGAATACTTGTATTCTCAGCAGTCAGCATTTTTTCTCCTGTGATAAACGCACAAGGGAGATTTGATAATGAACTTGGACAAGGTACCAAAGGTATTTCTTCTCATGTACTCTCTGATAAAGTAGACGAAAAGTGAACAGGTGGAGCAATTACTTTGGTTAGGAATGTTTTGGAGTATCTTGTACCAATTTTTATCGCTCTAGGAGTCGCTATCGCACTTTTTGGAGGATACAAAATGATGTCTTCTACTAAGGAAGATGCTCTCAAAGAAGGAGGACAATTGGTACTGTATGGAGTCATTGGAATTATTGTGATGTCTTCGGCATGGTTTATCACCAATACTCTCGTGTATGATGTCATTAATATCGAAGGAGCGGGAGATGTAGCTCCAGGGCTAGACGGTGTAGCAATGGCTGAAAGATTGTACGAAGGAATTGTGCTTCCTTTCTTGAAACTCGCCATCTATTTGGCAATGGGAATACTTTTCTTTATTCTCGCAGGGCGTGTATTCTCGTTTTTAACTTCGCAGGATGAATGAGTCAGAAAAAAAGCTATAGGAATGATTTCACGAACAGCAATCTGAATTTTGATCATTATGGCGGCTAAACAGCTGGTAGTAGCAGTATTTGGGAATAGAGCTAGTGTAATTAAAGAAGATGCAAACACCTTGGGAGATATTGGAACAAGTATTTTTGAGACCCAAAATATTCCAATCGTGTATGACGTAATTAATCGAATCATGGGATTGACGGCATTCGTAGTATTGGTACTGATTATTTTTCAGACGTTTCAAATGCTTATGAAACCAGACGATGCTGAGATGCCCAAAAAAATCAGCAAGACACTGTTGTATGTGGTAATTGGAGTATTGGTCATTGGAGCTGGATATATTATTTCAAATGTCCTCTTGATCAACTAAATCAAGTTAACCGCAAGGACGCAATTTGATTTGCATTTCTCGGGAAGTTTCATATAGATGAAACCATCTAATCTCCCGAATGGGACTTTTTAATTTCCTCAGTTTCCTAATGCATACCGCAGAACAAGACCAGATTTTTATGCTCTTGCAGAATATCGAAGACAATAAAAAAGTTATTCCCACCTTTAGTGACCTGGCTCAACATCCTATTTTTGGAGGGAGTTTTGCTACTATGAATACTAAGCAAAAGATGGAAGTACAGGAGATCATCCAGAGCTATATAGAGAATAAATTTTCTACGCTCACTAAGACAAAAGGTGGACAGCTTTTTGTGAGGTTTTTTGAATCTCAGAACGCATTATTTTGGAAATTCAGAGAATTGAATGAAAGTGATGAGACTGCCGAAACAGCAGAATTTCAAAATGTAGGAAAGCAGGTTGAGCAGGAGCTTTTTAAGTTGGAGGGGATTTTAACAGAGAAAATGCTGAAACAAGAAAAAGGACTCGATCAAGTAGTCGGATCCTTTTATAATATTGTATATCTTTTCTTTCCGAGGTACAATTCACTGGATTAGGAGAGCAAGCTACTCTACGAAATGGAGGATCACTCCTGCAAATTTTTGCACGTTCGTGATTTTTTTGGTTTCTCCACTGTCCAAGGTGATTTCTC
>JAITGP010000028.1 GCA_031280545.1 Candidatus Peribacteria bacterium | reverse complement strand
TTTTGAGAGTTTTTAGCTCTCAGATAAAGATTTTCCTTACATTCCCCAATTCCTTGTTTTGAACCAATTTGATGTATCACTTTTGGTTCATATCTGATATTGCTGAAGAAATTTGCCTTGTTGTTTTTTTGTATAGTTTTGCAAAATAATTATTCGAAGCAAAACAGTATCATTCCTTATCCGTCAATGCAGTGATTTCGGCATAGAGGATTTTTTGGAACTCTGTAAGATCTTCCGCATACCTTATTGGTGCGATTATTACAGCATAGTATCAAGGTTTTTCTCTCATCAGAATTTTCTACAAAATAAAAACTCTCCGTTCTCGAATAGGTAGTTTTTTATTTTTGTTTTTGTTTTTAGTTTTTGTACTCATCCACATAACGAAGAACACAAATTCAGCTAACAAAATGATGAATATCTGATCAGCTAGCATAGCCAGACATAAAAAATTAAGTACTATTAAAATTGTAAACCTCATTGTAGAATGGGTAAAAAATAAAGTACGACTACTATATAGTCATACTTTTTTTTGCTCTTATCGTGAGCAGTCGAAAGACAAAGTACGAACGTATATAATAGCACTGGTAGATGTCCTTCTACAGCATCTATTGTTCCAATGCTATAATATATGTTCGTAGCATTGTAGAAGGATTATTATATAAGTTCGTCTGGTGTTTCCAATTTCTCTAGTATACAAAGAAATCCAGACTTGATTTCTCAATCTGAATTTCTATGGTGATGTTATTTAATCCAATTGTGGTATTGAACACACAAGGTCGTGGGTTCGATTCCCACAATTGGCTAAAAGAGTCTAGACAGTTGTTTCTGTTTGGATTTTTTTTGTAGATTTACTTCAAGACGAACCTTTCAAAATAATCTCCTTCACCCTCAGCCAAAAATATTCTGCCGGGAGTTCACCCTGTTTAATATCATAGTCCAATTCCACCAGCTTTTTAAAAAATTGTTTAATAAATCCTGAGTGCACCAGTAAAACATCAATCTGTTTCAAGAGATTGCTCGCCATAAAGGGAGCCATTTTCCCCTCGCTCATCAACACTTTACTATCACGCACTCCCTGCTGATACAGATCCAAGGTTAACAGATAATTTCTAAGTCCTCGAAAAAGCATTCCACTGGTTTGATTCCAGTCGGTGCCATCATTCTGAATCTCATCCAAGATATTGCAAGCTTTCTGGGGACTGGAAAAAAGGTGATCAAAAAATTTAAAACTATCCGCTTCTATTTGACTAAATACCACCTCTTCCACCACTTCACTAGAAATCTGAGCCTGAGGATGAACCGACTGCCGATAACGGAGTTTTTCTATTTCACTCACCAAACGGAATTGGTCGATTCAGACTTTTTGTATTAAGGTGGAAAGAGCTTCTTCGCTCATCCCTATTCCTTCTGCTTGCTGTTTTACAAAAAGTTTCAGAGCCCCACTACTCAAGGATCAGAATTCTTTAACCTGTCCCTCTTTCACGATCCGCTTATAAAAACGTCCTCTTTTGTCCGGCTTATATGCGACACAAATGAGAATCGTATCAGCAGGAATCCCAGTACTGCTCGCCATGATTTCTTCGCTCAGTTTCCCATATTGTTCCTCTCTCAGTTTATTCGTCTGTTCGCCATCAAGTGGCAACCCAAAAAGGATAATCAGCTTTTTAGAGACAAATAGTCCTCATCAAAACAGATTTTGCCTGATCGCTCCGGGCTCCCGGTTCTCTCCATTGTAAACAAAAACACTCTCTGCTCCAAATTTCTGGGCAAAATTATCTTTTCGTCTTTTAAGTTCTTCTCGAAGTTCATAGTGATTTTCTCCCGCAAAGAGATAGAGGTTTTGTGCCATAGCAAAGATTTAAAAGCTGAATACCTCTACTGTAGGGATTGGGAGAAAATTTTCAAGTCCTGGATTTTTCTACACAAAAGTATATAAATTTGCTCTTGAAAAAAGTAGACCAATTGTATATACCTATCCCCGCTAAACAAAAAAATAAAAATATGTTAGGAATTTTAGGACTTAAAGTACCACATATTATCGTATGTGTCGTAGTAATAGCAATTGTTTACCTCTGGAAAAAGTTTGAAGAAATCAGAACTTCAAAATCAGCAAAAAAAGTCCATCCCCCAAAGTAATATCTGCTTTGGGGGTCTTTTTATATTACGTCCTTAGTATCTTTGCAGTGAACTTGTTATATTAATATATAAGAGGAATGTAAAAGTCAATACACTTGCAATTCCCTAGGAAATCACTATACTACTTTAGATTTCAAGGCGAAACGTTTTTTTGTCTGCGTTGTTAGTACTGTTATTATACCGTTTCTCAGCACCTCATTTCCGCTCTCTAGTGGAGTAAAATAAAAAAAGGATTTGCCTAAATCGCACGCTTATGCTTCGTTTTTAGAGCATTTCTTTTATACTCATTTTTCATCACAACAATGACGAACAACGAAACCGTCCTCTCTTTTTCTGAGCTTGGACTTTCATCTCAGATGCTTGCTTCCTTAGAGAAGAAAGGCTTTGAAAAGCCTAGTCCCATCCAGGAACAAGTAATCCCTCTCCTGCTAAATGGAGAAAAAAATGTTATCGGACAAGCTGCTACTGGTACCGGAAAAACCGCAGCATTCGGTATCCCTTTACTCGAGAGATTGACTCCTGCGAAACAACCTCAGGCTTTGATTATGGTTCCTACTAGAGAACTCGCTATTCAAGTAGCTGAGGAAATCAATTCTCTGCAGGCTGATCTCAAAGACAAGCTTTCCATTGTCTCAATTTATGGTGGGCAGTCCTATGATATTCAGCTTCGTGCCCTCAAAAAAGGTGTAGATATTATTGTTGGAACGCCAGGAAGAATTATTGATCACCTGCACCGTAGAACCTTAAAATTGCAAGAAATCAGCTATATGATCCTCGATGAAGCAGATGAAATGCTAAATATGGGATTTATTGATGATATCGAAGAAATCTTCAAGCAGACCAGCGAAGAAAAAAAAGTACTCCTGTTCTCTGCAACAATGCCAAAAGCAATTCTTAATGTTGCAAAAAAGTATATGGGTGACTATGAACTTGTGTCTGTAAAATCTGCTCAGATGACGACCACGCAGACGACCCAAATTTATTTTGAAGTACGTGAAAGTGATAAATTCGAGGCGTTGTGTAGGATTATCGATATTGAGTCAGATTTTTATGGGATTGTTTTCTGCAAAACCAAATTAGATTGCGACTTCGTGACGACCAAACTCAATGAGAGAGGCTATCAAGCTCAAGGTCTGCACGGTGATGTGCAACAAAAACAGAGAGAAAGAATTCTGAAATCTTTCAAGGACAAACATATCAAAATCTTAGTAGCTACCGATGTCGCTGCGAGAGGAATTGATGTAAATGATATTACGCACGTGATCAATTACTCCCTTCCTCAAGATACCGAAAGCTATATCCACAGAGTGGGAAGAACTGGTCGTGCAGGGAAAACAGGAAAAGCAATTACCTTTGTGACTCCTCAGGAATATAGAAAAATTGTGCTTATCCAAAAAGTGACCAAAACCGATATTCAAAAAGGAAATATCCCATCTTCAGCCGAAATTATGAAAGCTAGAAGAGAGAAATTAAAATCTGATATCGATTCTGTACTCGCTGGACAAAAATATCAGCAGTATACCGAAGTGGCAAATTACCTTCTTGGAAATTTTACTCCCGAAGCAGTCGTGGCAGCCTTACTCAAACTCAATTATCAGGATGGATTGACTCCCGATAGTTTCAAACAGATCAACGAAGTCAGTATTGATACCACAGGTACGAGCAGACTTTTCATTGCCCTTGGAAGAAAAGGTGGGTATACTCCACGTTCTCTGGTAGATTATATTCAGACCGAAGCAGGCGTTTCTCCACGTGATATCGATGATGTACGTGTGATGGAAGATTTCTCTTTTGTGACCGTTCCTTTTGCTGATGCTGAGGTAATTTTACATGTTTTTGCTAAGCAAAAAAGCGGTGGAAGATCCCTTGTCTCTAAAGCAAAAGATAAAAATGCTGGTGGAGGTTTCTGAGGTGGATTTGGTGGAGAGAGAAGAAGTTATGGTTCCAGAGGAGAAGATAGAAGTTGATCTGATGGAAAGAGGAGAAGTTCTTCATTTCACTCAGAAGGACAAGGAGAAAGAAGAAGTTACGGTGAAAAATCTTCTTACGGAGAGAGAAAATCTTATGGCGACAGAAAGCCGTATGGTGATAGAGGAGAGAAAAGACCGTATAGTAGAGATGAAGGTAGAAGTAGAAGAAGATAATCCCTCAAAATCGAAACGGAAGGAGAGTATCAGAGCAATCTGGTACTCTTTTTCTTTTTTTTCAAAATCACTTCCCACTTCCACATCACCAAATTCTAAATAAAACACAGATAAAAACTAATATATATATCTTAAAAAAAACAAAAATCCCCTTGCAATTCCCCTTAAAAAATATATAACACCAATACTTTATAATAAAAGTGTCAATCACTTCTACATAGAAACAGGAGTCTAGTTAGAACTGTCTTGACACGACTATTATCTTTTTTACCTTTTTCATTACAACTATGAGAAAATTTTTAACCTCTTTGGCAATCTTGGTCTTGTCGCTACAGACAGTTTTGCCAAACTTCTTGTATGCCCAAGAAAGCACTCTTCTGGAGGGAGGAGAAACTCTTGAACAGAACATAATCACTGAACAGAACGAAGTCATCGAAGTTCCTTCCTGTATAGAAGGACAAATCCTTGATGAAGACACCTGAGAATGTGTAGAACTCATCGTGCTAGATGAAGGAGAAGATGTAGTGCCTGTACTTCCTTCACCAGAGCAACCAGCAGAAAAAGCTGAACCAGAAGGGTCAATAGCTCCGGTACCAGTTCAGACTTTGAATACACCTCTTCAACTTTTGGCAGCTCCTATCCAAACGTTGGCAACAACTTGTCCAGCAGATTTAGATGGTATCAAAGATGCACTTCTAGCTCCTTTAACAACTAATCCAAACCTTGACTATCTCAGTATCATAATGAGTAATTTCCCTATTGCAGGTCCAGCATTAGACAAATTGCTAGCAGGAATATATATATCAGATGCCGAATTGCAAGCGATAGATGCTATACTTAGCCAGCTTCAACACATAGATTTTGGAAATTTAGCTGATGCCGTAGATGCTTTCGCAGCAAATTTGACGGGAGATTTTACTACTTGTACTGTGGCATATTTGACAGGACAGGGACTAAATGCAAGCTTAGTTAATCTTACAGTTGTTCCATATATTAAAGCTCTATCTCACATTTTAACCACTCCTAATACTACAGAGTATCCAAAAATCGCTGCCGAAAATCGTTATAATTTTGGGTTGTCTATGGTACTAAGGGCTATGGACACAAAGGTAGATACTCTCACTAACAACCCTAAACTTTCAGAAATTATCCCTCTTCTTTCAGGATTGATTGAAGATATGACCCATATAGACTATCTCTTAAATCAACAAGGACACATATATAGTAGCGGAAGTAAGGCAAAAAATAATGTTATTGGACATGAAGGAATTATTTCGGCATTATCGGGATTAAATGCTTATTTCAATACAACTAAATTATCAATTACTCCACAAATCACAGGAGCACTAACAGATATTATCACTCCTTTAGAAACCATCAACCAACAAACCTTCGTAAAAGTAAACACCCTTCTTACCACAAACGGAATAGCAGGGCTAACTGGACTTGCAACCCTGCTCAATGATGCACAACCAGCTTTCACTCATTTAGAAGCCTTCTTTGACGCAGTTCAAGCCCAAGACCGAAGCACTGCCCTGACTATCGCAGAAACTGACTTACTCGACGATATAGACGACTTTAAAAATCACCTTGTAGGTCAGAAACTTCTCCCTATCGTGCAAATCCTTGCAGAAGCAGGGGTAACTGAGCTAGAAACCAGAGGACGAATCAATACCAACGGAGCGAACCAAATCAAACAAGGAATAACAGATCTGCTAGACCCTAATCAGAATACAAAAACAGTTTTAAAAGCTCTTATTCAAACGTTGACTGCTACCCTCAATACCAATGCTATTGATGCTCCGACTGCGAATAATCTAGCGTGTTCTGCTACTTCTGGAACCGTTGCTACGGGAGCTACTACCACTCTTCAACTTACTGCTCCAGCAAACGCAAACGAAGCGTGGGGATATCTTGCTATAGTAGGAAATCCAGATACCACCACAGGATTATATTTGTTGGCTGGAGATCTAACAGACTTAGAGCTGCCAACTCCTAACACAGGAACCTACACAGTAGAATTGATGACGATTGGAAAAAACAACATTCTCAATCCTGCGAGTGTTTGGGCGAATGTTTCTGGTCGAGGAAATGCAATGCCATATACTTGGAAGACGATTACGGATAAAATTAGTGGAAAAATCAGTTCACTTTCCACAGTTCCAGCTACCCGACAAAGTAGGATTACTGCAGCATTATCTCTACTAGAATCTACGATACTCAGAACTTCTGTAACAACAACGCTTCTTTCAGGTGTTCAGAACATTCTAAAAACCAGAATTGCCTACATCAATGCTAATGCCGGACAATGGATAGCAGTAAATGAAAATGGATATTTAAAAGCCTCCGAAGCTCTCGAACTTTGGGAGGAAATCAATACGCTTGCGAAGGGAGGAGATACCAAAGGAAACTTTATTGCTTCTCTACTTAATCCAACCGAAATCATTACTATCAAGAAGACTTCCACTCCTATCGTTGATGATGTGGAGGTGATAGGATTTTCATGAGAGGAACTCACTATTCAGCTTTCTGGAACAGATCTTGATGGAAATACATTGACCTATGTAGTAGAAGGAGACCCTGTAATTAGCAATAATTCTTTTACAGGAAGTTATAGTACAGGTATTGTATTGACCTACACAGGATATAAAACTGTTGATTGTCTCCAAGTTGCGGATACAGGAACCATTACAATCACCGTATTCCCTCTCCCTAGTATAGAAAATGTAAATCTCAACGGATATGTAAATGATCCTTTCTCTACTGCTTTAACGGGACAAAACCTTACAGGAACATTGACTTGGTATGTTAGCGGTACTGCTCTTAGCGGGAATAGCTATACAGGAAACTACCCAGCAACAGCAGGGACAACAACCGTAAAATATAAGGTATGTCTTGATGTTACAGGACTTCCACAACAATGTTCTGATGAAGCAACGATCACTATCAAATCTAACATTAGAGGCGGTGGAGGTGGAGGATCATCTATCGTTAGAGACGTATGTCCAAATGAAGACACTTCAGGTAGCTATTATGATGGAAAATGTAGTGTAGATACAGATGAAACAGAAACGGTTCTCTCAGGAGATGTAGCAGAAGTAATAGAACAACCTGTTAGTACCGCTAAATGTAGTATTGAAGGATCCAAATATGATGATGAAACCAACGCTGCATATCTCTACGCATGTGAAAATGACATCACTACTCAGAGAACAATCCAAGATGCGAGATTAGATGATCTGCTTACCAGAGCTGAAAACGCAAAATTGATATCTAATTATGCGATGATAGTCTTAGGAAAGACTCCAGATACTACCAAAGATTGTTCTAACTTTTATGATAGTATCCAGAGCTATAAAAATACTGATCTCTATGATGCAATGATCACCTCATGTCAGCTCGACATTATGGGAATCAACCCAGACAAAACTCCAATCCCTGACTTTATGGGAGCCTATCCTCTCGAAAGAAGAGATTTCGGAACGGTATTCTCTAGACTCCTCCGAGGAAATGTGAATGAATACAAAGGAGAAAAGTATTGGGATGGACATTTGCAAGCATTAAAAGATGCAGAAATCATTACAAATCTGAATCGGTCAATGAACGAATACAGATCTCGAATCTTCCTTCAAATTTACAGATCAACTCAAAAATAATTGCCAATAATGAAAAGTCCCCAAGGAAATCACATTCCTGGGGCTTTTTTTAGCCCTAAAGAGGCTCATTGATTTTGTATCCTTAGCGTCTTTGTGGTGAGCCCTCAGACCTCTACCTCCCATAAGCTTTCTCAAAATACTCAGCTTTTTCTTTTAATTTAGGTGAATCTACACTAGCACTTCCATGAGCCTGATCCACGATCATACTATCATCAGTATACTTCTCCAGATACCAATGAGCAAAGCTTTCTGCATAATCTTCATCAGCATTTTTCATTGCATACGTACTTACGAAATCCTCACTACTACAGTTCTGTTTCCCTCCTGTCCAACAAATCGGAGCAAATTCTGTGCTTCTGCTATCCTTGAAATAGAAGAAATAGTGTCCTAATTCATGCACTAGGATTTGTCTGACATATTTGTTGAAGTTGGTACGATAACTCTCGGTTTCACAGAGGTTAATATTCAAATTAATTTGCTTAAATTTCTTGTTTGTCCCGTCGGTTTTCTGGGTCATGTGATAACTTCCTTTCGTAGTCCCACATCCTTGGACATACTGGATATTGATCTTTTCCTCCAGCGTTTTTAAATCTGTTTTCCCCAGAAATCCATAAGCTATCAAGAGTCCAATCTCTTTTTGGAGTTGGGTCTCTGTACGCAGTGCGATAGCCAGTTCCGCAGGAGTAGTCAAATTTTCTTTGTTATTTACGAGAGTAAGATAGCTTTTCTCTGTGGTGACTTCTGGGGCACTTCCGTGTGAGGATTCTTTTATCGCTTCGACTTTGCTGGTACTGACTTGGTTAACACTGCTGGCTTTGGTCGTAGCAGTATTTATTTTCGTACTACTTACCGCTATTTTCGTGCTATCTTCTACTCCAAGATACAAATCCTGAGTCTGTTGCAGGAGAGAGTAAAAAAGATATTTCTGTTTACAAAACGTAGGTTCATCAGGAGAATTGATCGCAAGCAGTAATCCTTTGAGCGAGCTGAATCTTTTGGAGAGTTCGCTTTTAGTCGTCTGAGTATTAATTTTTTTCGCTACAGAATCCTGCATGGTTTTTGCAAGTGCTTTAGCGTCTTTAATTGCCTCATCATCACATTTCTCTTCCAGAATCGCATAAATGGTTGGATAGGGAATCCTTTGCGTGACCCTGATTTCAGAAAATTTGAGAGCCGTTTCGAGGGTGGTTTGGACATCTATAATAGAACGTTCCTCCCTTTGACTTGTCGCTCCAGAGATTCCTCCGACCACTAAGATCAGACAACTCATGATAATTCCAGCTTTTTCATACTGCATTCTTGTAAAGATTAGAGAATAAATATAAATATATTATAATTAAAAAATAAAATATGTCAAATATAGGAAGAGATTTTTTGAGAATAAGAGAATATATAAAAAACACTCACACCTTCCCTTGATTTTACCTCCAAGTTCCCTATACCCTAAAATGGTAATCCTCTTCGGATCCCTCATTTTGGTTTACTTCATAAGAGCTAATGAAACTCTTTTTCAGACTTTTCACCTCCTTCTTCTGCTGAGCGTTCCTCCTACCTACAGCACTTTTTGCCAATTATGAAGCATTTACCCAAACCCTCCAAAAAGTCTGAATAGAGGTCTCCGTTATCGAAAAAAAATCCAGTATTTCCCGTTTCGAGATGGCGAGACTCCTCAATGCCATCGAATGTGAAGACTGTATCATCCCTTCTCCTCGGACCCAACAACACTATTCTTTCCAATTCTGGACAGATTTTTCCAAAACTCCTGATAGAAACCTCCAAGATATCTCCTATCATGGTGCTTGGCGAGAGAAAAAAGACTACTATTATTGTGTAGCCTATGTAGGGGAGCGTGAATATATGAAAGGATATCCTCAGGCAACTTCTCCAATTTGTGGAGGAAAATTTTGTGGACAAAACGCGATCACCAAACCAGAATTTTTTCAGGCGGTTCTCAATATCATTGATGAATCGATTATGAAAAAGTATCAAACCAATTGGTCTGATATCAAAAATCGGGTAGCAAAGCTCTCTCCAGCGAGTTATCAATACAAAGTTTTGGTCGAGAAAGATCTCAAAGCGATCCAATCTGCTGATGCTAAATCCAAATCCATTACCACTTCCGACCAATTCCAAGCGTATCTTAAATATTGTATGTTCAACTTGTCTCAATGCGGATTCCAAACCTTTGGAAATATCGGATATGGATATTGGCCAGTCAGTGAGCTCAATGTGCTCATCAGAGAAAATATCATTACCAGAGCCGATATCGAAAACATCTATGATAATCTCAAAGGAAGCGATGCACTCAAGATTCTCTATTATGTATACCGAAATTACAGCAAGTGTTCCGTAAATGAGGATTACGACTGTGATACCATCAAAAATAAAGACGATAACTGTCCCTACACCTACAATCCCAATCAGCTGGATATGGACTATGATGGAAAAGGAAACGTCTGTGATGATGATATCGACGGCGATGGCAAAAAGAATCCTGAAGGCTTAGTTGACGATAACGATAATATCATCATCGGAAAGCGAGAGGACGATGGAGATAAAACTCCCCTTGGCGAAGGAAAAAGAGGATTCGGACTTTTCATCAATGTACAAACCCTGACCGATACCATTCCTGCCAGAATCACTGCCAAAGTCATTACCGACGGCGATCTCCAGTCCCTTCAGCGATCCATGGATGACGGCAAAAATTACACGACTAGCCTTCCGAGCATTATGCACACCTACAACGCTCCAGGTACTTATACGATTTCTGTCCTCGCTACCGACAAATCAGGAAAAAAAGCTGAAGCCAGCACTAAAGTCTATATAGCCCCAGGTTCCAATTTACAATATCAGCTTGCTATCCAACCCGCTTTCACCTTCAAAAATAGGGAAATCGAATATACGTTCTCCGCAGTTTCCAATGGAGATTTAGACCGTGTAGTCCGAAGCTTCAATAATAAAGACACTGCAGAACTAAGCATCAAAGAAGCCGTGAAAAAAACCTTTTCCCAAAATGAAACGATTACCGTACATGCCAAGGCATATTATCAAAATGAGCTGAAAGCGATCGCTTCTACCACCCTCATTCACGCTTCTTCTCCAAAATTCTCCTCTCTCCAAGTAGCGAAAGGTACCTTGCAGACTCCTACCTCTATCACTACTAATTTAGTGGGACAAAGAGTCCAAGAAATCACCAATATTCTGCGGAATTGGGGCGATGGCACGATCAGCACGGGAACCAGTTTGACTGCTTCTCATCTCTATGCTACTTCAGGAATCAAAACCCTTCAACAAACTATTTTCATGAAAAATGGACAGCATTTGGAAAATGTGATCACTTTTTTTGTAGAAAATCCTTTCAAATCCCACTCTATGGCACTAAATATTAATGGTAGTCAATTCTCTTACACCCAAGCTCAAGCCACCAATCTTTCTCTTTCTCTTCTTCCTTCCCTTTCTTCTACGCCGATCAATATTACCAATACCTTTGGAGTCAATCAAACCCAAACCTTCTCAGCGACTCCGCTTTCAAAAATTAAACTCCAAAACACCTACACCAGTGCAGGAAGCAAAACGATTACCTCCTATGGAGAGATTAATAGATGTGTTTCTTTAACCAACCAAGGAACGGTCTATGTTTCTTCTGCAGATCGCTGTCTTACTGCCCTCCAAAACGGGAACCTTTCCCAATACAAATGCGATATGGATATCGATGGTATTCCTGATATTTGTGATGATGATATCGATGGTGATGGTAAAAAAAATCTGCTTGGGCTCATCAAATATGAAAAACCTGATTGTAGCTATGATAGCGAAAATATTGATGAAGAACTCTTGAGAAAGCATTTTGGAGTCTGCTCTCTGGATAATTGTCCATTTTCTCTCAATTCCGATCAGACCGATCTCAATAATAATGGAATCGGAGATGTTTGTGAGTCTCGAACCGTTAGGACGATTTCCACTCCTGGGAATGGCGAGACAATCCGGAAATATGATCAAGATAAAGACGGGATCCCTGATGATGTAGACCTTTGTCCAAGCATTCCAGGGGATAGAGCCCATCAAGGCTGTCCAAGCTTTTGAAAAGATAATGATCCTACCGATCTTTGTGAATCTTCTGTTCCTCCTACCTGTGGAAACGGGCAACTAGATACAGGAGAAACCTGTTTGACTTGTCCCGAAGATGCCGGAACAACCTGTATCATCTGCGGAAATGCAACCTGCGAGCCAGGAGAATCCCATATCAACTGCCCTACAGATTGCCCTCCACCAGAAGGAAAATGCTGAGATGGAGTGCTAGACCCGGGAGAAACGTGTAGAGATTGTCCCGCTGATACAGGACCTTGTAAACCGTTATGTTGAGATGCGAAATGTGAAGTAGGTGAATCCAACATCAACTGTCCTGCAGATTGTCCTCCACCACCAAC
This sequence comes from Candidatus Peribacteria bacterium, assembly GCA_031280545.1. Next base: position 349 of record JAITGP010000028.1, on the reverse strand, counting down.
CACGTGTGGAAACGGGAAAATTGATGCAGGGGAGACGTGTAGAGATTGTCCCACTGATACAGGACCTTGTAAACCGTTATGTTGAGATGCGAAATGTGAAGTAGGGGAATCCAATATCAACTGTCCTGCAGATTGCCCTCCAATAGATGAAAAATGCTGAAACGGAAAACTTGATCCGGGGGAAAACTGTGCAACCTGTCCAGGCGATGCAAAACCTTGTGACCCCGTAAATCCCAAATGTGATGGAATTTGTGGAGTAAACGATTGTACTAATTGTCTTTCCGATTGTGATAAAACAGATGTTTGTCTCGCTTACTGTGTGCAGAATGGGAAGAAAGATCCACTCGAA
>JAITGP010000009.1 GCA_031280545.1 Candidatus Peribacteria bacterium | reverse complement strand
CTGATTTTAGCCAGATATGCCAATCCCAGAGCATCTGCTACGTCATTAAATTTTGGGAGATCTGCAAGCTTATAGAATCTCATAATGGTTTTTTGTACCAGCATTTTATCAGCTTTTCCGTTTCCTGTGATATATTTTTTGACCTCAATGGGGGTATATTCTTGGACAGGAATTTTGTTTTTGAGGAAGAGCATCATCAATGCCCCACGGATCGCATACACAAATTCAGCATTATTTTGGTTAAAACTCGTGAAAAAGAGTTTTTCCATCGATACACAAGTAATTTCGTAGTCGGCAATCAGTTTTTCAAAAAAATTATAAATCTGGATCACTCTCTGGAATTGATCCTCTCTCGTAGGAGACTTTTTCTCTTGGAGCAAAATCCCTGCATCCACGATCGTTACATCTGGATTAATCAGTGCATATCACAGTTTACGAACTCAGGGATCTACTCAGAGAATCATTGGGAGAAAAGGGGGAAGATAAAGAGGAATTTTAGCACACCAAAAGGAGTATTCTTTTCTGCTCCAAAATTTCTTGCACGGAGTGTTGCTCTGCTTGAGAAAGCACTAAAAAGCTGATTTCGTCTATGAGGAGCAGACTCCCCTCTTCTAGGGTTTCTAGCTTTTTGAGACTTTGGAGAAGGTCGAGAGAAGAGATAGTTTCAGGTTTTCGTAAAGGCTGGGAAGAGGAAATATCTCCGATCGCGAGAAATTCATCGAGAGGAAGTTTTTCCAATAATACATCATACCGTGCTTGGAAGATAAAGCCCATTCTGTGGTAGATGATTAGCTTTTTATTGAGATGATGAGCAATTACTTCACCGATTGCGAGAAAAGATTGTCTTTCTTCGTCCTCAAGATTGAGGAGATCCAAAAGGAGGTCGAGATGATTTTGCATTAGCTAGAGAGCCGGTAAGTAAAACGTCAATTTGTAGTGTTGTTTTTATACTACCTATCTCCATCTCCATTTCAAGTTCTTCTCTCCTCTGTTGTAAAAGTATAACAGCAGTATTTACCTTCTCATTATTGACATTAATATATCGAATCAATATAATCCTATAGTTTTATTAGTAATTATTTATAGTTATGTATACTGCAGAACACAAAGAGTACAGATCCACTCTTGCCACCCAACTGATTACCTCTCGAAAGATTTCTGAAGAGCTCCGCAGAGTCTTGAATAGTAGCCAATTGGAAGCTTTATATGATAAATTGAGGAAGAAAAGAAATGAAATCCTCACAGAAGCTAAAAAGACCAATGAATATCTGGATTCAAAGAGAGCTCATGATCAGTATAAAGGAAACCAAAAGCTAATCAGCAAGATTATGGATGAAACTGGACTTTCTGAGCAGGAAGCTCAAGAGGTTCTGGGAACAAAAGAGGACGTTTTGGACCTGCCAGAAAAGATCGAAAAAGTAAGTCTTCCTGCTACACAAGACCTTATGGAAACCTTGAGCCCTTCTTTTATTATTGATCATCTGAGAAAGATTCTCACTACCCCAGGACTCTCTCTCGAGGAAAAATGGGAGAAATTAAAATTTTCTACAAATGATTTGCAACCTGTAGGAAGAATCCAATGGAGAAATATTTTCAAAGCTTTTACTATTTCTGAAGAAAAAGCAAAAAAATTGAGGACGAAAATTTCCAGTATTCATGAAGCTAATAAAGGTAAAAGTGATTTATCCTACTTGCCTCTGAATTTTATAGAGGCATTGATCAATATTTACAATGAAGATATCTCTTCTACAGAGAAACAGAAAAAAACTGAAATATTTATTGATACTTTTCTGCGTTTTAATGGACTTTCTCATTCCACACGAAAAGGAGCTGATCATCATTCTGATAATGAGACGCAGTGAAACAAAGAAAAGAAGGAAAAATCTAATAAGAAAAAATTGATTGCCAGAGATTCTTTACTAGAAATTGCCCTTGCTTTGGACAATCCCGATATCGCAAGCAAAACAGAAGCATTACGTACATTAAGATTAGGACAAAAAATTGGGATCTGACGATCATCTATTTTGGATTCTCTCCAAGTACCAGATTCCTTTCATAAATCCCTTATTATGAAAATTCATAACACAGGATTTAGACAAGGAGATGCAGGACTTGCCATAAATTTTGTGGAAGATTTAGTTGATATTCACTCTAAAATTTTAGCTCCTGAGGAAAAATCACAAAAAATCCTCGCTAGAGTGGATAGCTTTTTGAATACTAATAGTAGATCTTGAGGGAGAAAAAGAGAAGAAACTTCTCTAAAGGAAGAAGCTCCTGGAGAAAAAAGTGGGAAATGAAGAGTCAGTAAAGAGGTACAAATAGCCTTAGAAGCACAAGCTGGTTTCCCCAAAGACCATCCCTGCTCTACCAGACAGGTAGGAGAGAGTATTATTGAATCAGACTTTAAAAGAATCGCTAAATTTACTCTCACTCAATTAGAATTCTGGCAGAAAAAACAATTTCCGCTTCCTGCTCTCTTTGCAGATGGGTTCCCTAGAGGAGGGGGAGTATTTCGCTATAAATTCCTGCTCGGATATACCTACACTCCAGAGGGGAAGCAACTCCCAGTCTATATTTTTGTGGATAAACATACGGAAAAATCTTATGATAGAGATCACCTTTATCAGATAAAAATCGAAAAAACTGATCCAATAAATCGAAAGAAGAGCCCTTCCCTGCAACTCTTGGGACATTTCTAAGGAGGCTACTCCCAGTCTCTGATTCCTGACAAGATTTCATACCCCTTCTCCGTGATGAGAAGCATATATTCTCGCTGAGAGCCTAAATCCCCATGTTTGGTATAGAGTCCTTCATCCGCTTCTTTTTGGTAAAAATCATCTGACACCACCCCAATAATTGGCTCGAAACAAAGTACCATCCCTGGTTGATAAAACTGCTTTTTCATATCAGGATGACCATAATTGAAGACGTAAGGTCTTTCGTGGACATCTACTCCCACTCCATGTCCCGTCAAATGTTTGAGCACTTTGTAGCCAGCATTTTGTACGACATTGGTAACGGTGGAACCATAAGCAAACATTGAGTCTCCAGGGACGATGGTCTCGATTCCACGATCGAGTGCTTCTTTATTTACCGTGATGAGGTCGTAGGCCAATGGATTCGCCATTTCTCCACCGATAACCACAGAAATCGCTGAATCTGAATATCCTTTTTCGTAGATCAAACCCGCATCAATCTTGAGCAAATCCCCAGACTTTAGGATATACTCATTAGGTTCCCCATGGACCACACAGTCATTCACACTGAGGCAAATATTCGCTGGGAAACCATTGTAATGCTTGAATGCTCCTCTGAGATTGTGGGATTTGATAAAATGTTCTGCAATGAATTCAAGTTCAATCGTAGCAATTCAGACTTTTGCTTTTTCTCTGAGGAGAAGCAGGAGTTCATTGAGAAATTTCCCTGATTCACGGATGGCAGAAATCTGCTTTGAAGTTTTGATGATAGGTTGATTTTTCATAGCTTTAATATACATTTAAATCAAAAATCTTTAAAAACAGGGTAAGTAAGAACAGTCATCAAAAAATCGATATAAACGTCCCTGCCACTCCATAAATCACTCCAAAAAAAACATCAGTGGGATAATGCTTTTGTAAGGCAATTCTCGAGAGAGCAACGGCAACCACCACAATCATATATGCTAAAAAAATATATTGAGAAAATCCCAGATCTACCGTTCCTCGAAATACTACCATCGCAATAATCGTCACTACTATCGTGTGCATACTCGGGAAACTCCCTGCATTCAGCTTTTTTCGAAAAGTATCAGTTTCCATAGGAATAGGACGCTCTTTATAGAAAAAGAGTTTTGTGAGTGCTGCTACTCCTAACGTAAAGCACAAACTAATACACAACAGCAAAAAAAGAAGTCATATTCCGCCCAGTCCTTCAGCATGAAAAAGGCTTGTTCCATATTTCGTCGTAGGAAAGAAAAATATCGGGATAATCAACAAAAACATTCCTGGAATCCCTCATAAATGTGTAATCCATTTTCGGAAAGTATGCATTCTCTTCAAAAGAAAAACTAAAAATCTGATGATCAGTATATACTTTTTAGTGGGAAAATAAAGAGAAAGTATATTTTAGTATGCACAAGCCAAAAATTATCTATTGACTTTTGCGTTTATTTATGTATTAATGGTATAAAAATAAAATAATTAATAAATTAAAGCCGTGGACAGGGTGATGAAAATTAACTGAACAAAAATAACAAATGAAAACAAAAAAAGTTCAGGCAGATGAAGAAATTCTCTGCAAATTAAGAGAAATTGATAAGTGCCACCTCACAAAAGATGTACAAATTATCACATCATGTGGTCGCGTAATAATGGCTATGATGATGATATCGCTGATATTTTGTTTTATATCAGACAAGATTGCGACTATTATATTTGGGCTCGCAATTTGTGGACTTATTGTGATGGGGATACTGCTTCTTTTGTCTCATATAGACTATAAAAGGCAGTATAAGCCTTTTGGTGGAGGCTGTGGTCCTGTGGCTGACTGGGAATTAAATGTTAGCCTCAAAAATCTTGAGAGAGTTTCACAAGAGGAAAAAGAATTTGAGAAAACTATGAAACAGCAAATTCAGGAGCGGAAGGCGAAGAGAAAAACTGACGAAAAAAAATTTTTCGAAGAGTTGGATCGCATCCAAAAACAGAAATTGGCAGAATTTGCTCTCTAAAGTCGACTACAAAACAAGCTAAAAACAAAAACACCCATTAGGTCACTCCTAGTGAGGTGTTTTTCTTTATCTGTTTTTTTAGGCTCCTGTACTACCAATCCCTCCTGCTCCCCTCTCACTCGGAAAGACTTGCTCAAAACTTTCGTAAAGGACTGAATCTACCTTCATCTCCAGTCAAGGAACGAAGTCTGTCCCAAATTGTTTGTCTCCTCGCAGATACGGAAAAAATTCCAACTGAGTCAATCTGGTAAAAGCAGGGATTTCAACCGTTTCGGAAGTATAATTGTAGAGTTGCATGAGATATTCTCCCCTGTAATCGCTATCGAAAATAGCCACATTATTCGCCACCATCAAGCCCGTTTTGGTGGGAAGTGAGCTCCTCGCATAAAGTTTAGAGCCTCGCCCTTGGGGGAGGAAGGTTTTGATTCCTGCTCAGATTTTTAGAATTTTTCAAGGAGCAATACTAAAGCCTTCTTTGCAGACTATATCCCAGCAGACAGAACCAGGAGTCCCTTTCGTGGGAAGAAGTCTTTCATCGTAGGTACAGATCAAGATATCGTGCATTTTAGTAAGGGAGAAGAGATAAATCAATAGCAGACCAAGAAGGGACTTTGTAGACCAGAGGATAATTATCAGCTGTCCATTGGTAATTTCGGGGCTTATCGAGGAGGAAGCAGGGAATACCATTTTGAGCCAATTCTTGAGCGAAGTCTACACTATCATCAACCATCACTTGAATCCCCGCTTGCTTACAGAGAAGGGATTTGGGAATTTCGTGGTCAGTATTGTGATTTGCAAAGAGAAAGTCTTCAAAAATCCCAGGGAAATGCTGACTGACTCGCTCTTTGGTTCTTTCCTGAAATTGGGTAGACCTCCCTGTCACTACAATCAGCATATTTCCTTCCTCCTTTCGACTTTGGAGTTTCTCTTTTGCTCCAGAGACAGGTGGAATATTTCGAAAGTCATCAGAAGAAAAGAGACTATTAAAACAGATCAACGAGGTGGGGATATCCATGGAGAGTTTAGGGATTTCATAGAGCTCATAAGAAGTAATATCTTCCCTCACGATGTGTTCATCAATAAAAGGAGGACGTTTCAGGAGGGACTGCATCGTTTCGCTGAGAACATCATCACAGTCAACTCAAATAATCTTTACCATCAAGCTATCAGTTAGGGAATAAAGGAAGTATTACACCTCGGAGAGGGTGATACCCTCATAATACCATTTCAAAATATCTTCAGCTTTCATACCTTTTTTAGCCATATATTCAGCACCTTTTCCAGAAAGCCCTACCCCATGTCCTTCGAAAGATTTACAAGCAGAAAAATCATACGCTGAAATCAGATACGGAGTATCTTTCCATCCCCGTTTTTCCTGTGCCGATAAGGTGAATCCTACCGAACAAGAGAAGTACGGCAGAATTGGGAGTTTCCCCTCGTAGAGGACAATCTGATTTTTGGTAGCTTCTAGGGCTTGATATCGTTTAGTCAGCGTTTTTTCTGCTCCAGCTCCTACATATTTTTGGAACATTTCTGGACTATCAATCGCAGAAAAGCTCGCTGAAGCAGGAATGCTCGGATGAATATTTTTCTTTTCTAGATAGAAAAGTGCGTAATTTTTAGCAATCAAAGCCATGACTTTATTTTTTTCTAGGGATTCTTGGTCATTAGTCTCGACTACCCCTTTAAGGTAATCGGTAAAAGGGAGTTTATTGATTACAACGGGAGCGTCAAGAAGCTTTCCTTCTAGGGTTTGATACTTTTCCTGATGGAAAATCAGAGTGCCATGAAAGGTATTTCGAGGGATGCCCGCATAGGATTTACGTGCGTAATTAGCGATAGTAATCAGCCCATCATTGGCAGAGGCTACCACTTCGTTAGCGGTATAAGATTTGTCAGCTAAGAGAATTTTTATGCCTTGAGGCGTGAAGGTAAGTTGAGCTTTCGGCTGAGTATACGCTGTGCCATCGACTTGGAAAGTACAGGTTTTTTCACAGATGAGGTCAAAAGTTTTGTATTGAGTAGTCAATTCGTAAAGCAGGACAACAATATCTTTGGAAAGCAGACTTTTAATCTCTGGGAGCGTGTAGCTGTAGGTCAGTTTATCAGTTAAGTTGGTAGCTTTGGGAAGAGAGCCTGTATAGGTATTACGAGTAGATTTGATCATAGCAGTAAAGACTTTTGGACTCGCCTCTTTGAGTTTAATCAGCTTTGAAAAGGTGGTGGAAGAAGGTGTGGTAGCAGAAGGAGTCGTTGTAGCTGGTTTGGTAGTGGTAGGTTTGGTTGGGAGAGAAACTACCGTATTTATGGGAACTTGAGAAGGTGAAGAGCCTTTGAGTCTTTTCCCGATTTCTGCTCTGATGTAAGGGAGTAAGGTGTGCAAAGACTCTCCAGGGCAGGCAGTCGCTGCAATATCCCCGTGTCCCACGATAGTAGGAAGTGTTTTCGCCGTGATATAGGGAGAAGTAGAAGAAAGCTGAAAATAGGATGCAGTAGCACCAGGATCAATATTATATTTCTTGGCGAGAGCAGTCAGTAAGTCAGTCAAGGCATCGATTTGGGCTTGGGTAGGTTGAGTCTCTTCAAAGTTTCCTAGGAGAGAGATTCCAACCGTCCCAACGTTATTATTGGCAGCATGCATTCCCACAGCTCCTTCGCCTCCTGCACGTCCTTCGTAAATATTTCCGAGGTGGTCAATGAGAAAATTGTAGCCAATATCTCCGAAATCTCTGGTCAAGGTATGATATTTATAAATTTGTTGAATGGCAATTTTTATCTGTTCTTCATTTCGATCGGTGCTATAAGCAGTCGCCGTGTGGTGTACTACTAATTTGGTTTTGTTGTTTTGGATTTGATCAGGATAGATCAACGTGTGTCCGTCCAAAGTTGCATTGGTACGCGTATAGCTTCGATCATTGAGAAAATTTTTCTTCATGTAGGCAGCTCTTTCGGAAGACTCTTTAGCAGCTTTTTCTGCTGCTTTTTTCTGGGCATCAGTTTGAGGCTTTGGAGTGCTCGGAGTTGAAGGTGGATAGGAATCTCTAAATCTGATCGATTCATTGGCTCCCCGCTCTGCACGAGTAATGATATCTATCCCAGGTAAATCTCGCTCTTTCGCGAAGGTAGAGGTAAAGCTATTGCAGATGGAGAACGCAAAAAAAGCTAGGCTGTAAGCTAGGAAACGTCAGAGTTTTTTCATTGTGAGATAAAGAGAGATAAACATTTTGAGTATAGTAATTTGGAGAGTAAAAAGCAACGAAAAAAATCTGAAAGAAAAAAAAGGAGGTCAACTTCGTTTAAGCCAACCTCCACTACAGTTATGTAACCATTCTTTCTTTTTTGTCACAAAGTGAAATTTCTTCCTTTGGAGGATAGAGGTATTCCCATCCATTGATGACTGCCTTACTTGCCTCATACAGTAGACAGAGCACAAATGCTATCCCTATTGCAGATAAGAAGCCAATCAGTCCTACAATGGGAACATCTTCATTAGGATACCATTCTCTTCCAAAGCCGAACCCCAGAGAGAAACATGCCCAAATACCAAGGATAATCCAGAGAGCCGTGAAGGCTGACTCCATACTTTCTAATGGTTTATAGCCTCATCACTGCTCAGAAGTTTTTCTCTCTTGTTTGACGTCAGGGTATAATATCTAAAAAATACCAATGCTAGTATTGCAGATATTCCACCCATAATTATCCATACAAAATTTGTCATACGTTTAATTGTTTTTTAAGTTGTTATTACTTTTTGTTTTTTCGTCTTTTTTTGGGGTACTGAGGTATCTTTTTCCTTTGAGGATTGCCTTGAATATCTCATAGATCCCCCACATTACGATGGCTACCAGTACGGTTATACAGAAGCCAATCAATCCTACATAGAAAGCCTCTTCATTAGGATACCATTCTTTCCCAAAACCGAACCCCAGAGAGAAACATGCCCAAATACTGAAGATAATCCAATAGACTCCGAGACCAAATATCATTTCTTCTAATGGTTGATAATCCTCATTGCCTTTTCTTGTTTCATTTTTCTTTTTTTCAGCTAACAATTGAAGTTTGTAAGTTACAAACGCCAATAGGGCAGATACTCCACCCATAATTATCCATGCTAAATTTGTCATACATTTAATTGTTTTAAGTTGTTTATATTTAATTTTTATTCATTATATTTTTCTTATTATTTGTATACATATATGTATTATAAAAGTCAAGCTAATTTTCTCCTAGAGACAATTAATTTTCAAAAAACATTGAAAAATCTTTCCGTTTCCCTATGTAAGAGGTAGAATACTGTTTTACCTATCTACCCAAGCTCGCTATGAAGATTTTTGATAGTTTCGACACAAAACTCGATGAAAAAGAGCTTTTGGATGCGATTAAAGATACTAATGAAAAGTACGGTGAAGGTCATGCCATTTTAACGAAAAAACATCGAGTATTTTTGCTTGGTCCGCTTTTTCTGCTGATTCTCACGATTGGAGCTTTTGCTCTTTTGGTATGGTTTTCCTATTCTCAGTATTACCATACTCATCCTCTCATTTTTTGGCTCGTGGGAAGCGGACAGTTTGCAGTCACACTGGTCTGGATTATCCATAGCTACACAACTATTTTTGCGACTATTAAAAAACATAAAGGGAAGGCGTTTTTTTCCAGCATTAGTGAAAAAAGTCTGAAAGATGGAAGATTCGAAAGTTATCTCAGACACAGCTTTATTTCCCTGATTTTGCAGGCAGTATTAATGATTTTGGATGTAGTATTAGCAATCTTACTCAAAGTAGATAATATCAGCGGATGGCTAATTGTTTTGTGAGGAGTCGCGTTGAATATCGGCTTCATCGCAGCGATTTGGCGAGCTATTGAAAAAATTATCGATTTTGAAATGTATTTTAATATTTTCACGCCTGAACAGTTCACGTTTTACAGACAAAAAGGGATATTGAAAACGGAGAGTGTAAGCATTGCTACCTCCTCTATCAAGATGATCAAAGAGAAAAAAGGCTGATGGGGATCTTTATGGGGATATGGATATCTTTCTATTCATCCCGAAGGAGGAGCAAATGACGCACCCCCCGTAAAAATCGCCTATGTCGCTCAACCAAAAGTTTTGATAAAAAAGCTGAATGACTTTATTGATATGAGCAAAAGAATGATGTCGGATCCCGTTTTAAAATTATAGAAACACTTGATTTGAAGCACTGAATTTTCCCCTTAAAACTTTTTAGGGAGTTTTCTTTGTACTTTATGGTCTGGGAAGAGCCATTTGAGAAAGAGTTTACGATGGATATCGCTCGGTCCATACTCGGCAATTTTTTCTTTGTGGAGCTTGGTACCGTAGCCTTTGTGTTGGAGAAAACCGTATTTTTGATATTTTTTGGGTAAAGCGTTCATCACACGATCACGGGAAACTTTCGCGATAATCGAAGCCATTCAGATTTCTTTTACTTTATCGTCTCCATCGATGATGGTGGTAATTTCAAGGGAAGGATAGGTTTTTTTAAGGTGGAAATCTGATTTCCCATCAATAACAAGATGAAGAGATATCCCCGCCTTCTCCCAATCGGGAGATAGAATTTCACGTAATCCCCTGACAATTGCCATATGCTCGGCATTCGTCATCCCATACTTGTCAATTTCCTGAGTCGTAGCGAATGCAGAAACCGTGATAAGCTTTCCTTTTTCTTGCAACTGCTGAATGGCAGCAAAACACTCCTCTCTTTGTTTTTCAGATAGTTTTTTGCTATCTCTAAACCTGCTGACCTCTTTGGCAGTAAGTTTTTTGAGAGGCAAGATCAGTCCGACATACATGGGTCAGGCCAGCGGTCCTCTTCCTGCTTCATCAATATAAATGGTTGCGGTGGTTAGCATTTTTTGAAGATAGTAGTAAAATTATTCTCCTAATTCCCACATAAAGATAGCAGCACTCTGTCCGATATTAAGGGACTCTTTTGCCCCTTTCATGGGAATTGCCACGACGGTATCAACGGATTGTAAGGTGGTTTCTAGCACTCCATCCACTTCGTTTCCAAAGATAACAGCAATATTCTCAGAAGCAGGTTGAAACATGCTAAGAGCTTCAGCTTTCTCTGTTATTTCTGCGGCGATTACTTGCATTCAAAGTTCTTTTGCTTTTTGGACTGCATCGGTAGTGGAATCAAACTGCTGTAAATCCACACTTTCCTCCGCTCCAAGGGAAGTTTTACGTACTTTTGGATTGTCCAGCGGGGAAGGCGTATAGCCTATTATTCGGACTTTTCGCCCCAAGGCATCGGCAGTACGAAGGACATTTCAGACATTGTAAGCACTACGAATATTTTCGAGAATTACCACTTTCATAAGGTGAAGAAAAAACAAAATAAATCAGACTTTTTGTAGTGTTTTGCTGAGAAAAAACAACTAAAAAAATATACAACCTATTTACTTGACTTTATAAATAATATCATTATTCTACAATAGAAAATATAAATTTAAATAAAAAGTTATGAAAAAAAATTACATTGAACATCTGTTTTTAATAGGATTCATTATAGTCCTATTAGCGACACTCGCTGTCGGGGTTGCTACTGGTATTCTAGGTGGGTTTTTAACCTATGTAGTAGGTGTATGGGTAGTCATCCTATTGGAGGGATGGAATACACCCATCTCCAATGCAGATTATGAGTAAAAAACTATTTCAAATACTTAGTTAGTATATGCTAGCTAAGTATTTTTTCTTGCAGATGAAGAGAATTTTTGTAGTATTGAAGTGATTTAGTTTAGATATATCATCATGAAAATTCTCATCTGCTGTGCAACGCCTGATGAATTGAAGGTTGTGAAAGAAGAAATTAAAAAGCTGA
>JAITGP010000033.1 GCA_031280545.1 Candidatus Peribacteria bacterium | reverse complement strand
ACCTCTTTGATATCAACACCATTTTTTTCAGTATCTGGTGATATGATATGAGTTATATCGAGTTCTTTGGAACTATTTTCAATATCCTCTGTGTCCGACTAGCTTCTCGTAATAAGATTAGCAATCGACCCATCGGGATTCTGGGGATTATCTTCTACATCTTCCTCTTTTATCAGATTCAACTCTATGCTGATCTGATTGAGCAATTCTACTTTCTTATTACCTCTTTCTATGGATGGTGGGCTTGGAGCTCTTGGAACAAGCAGAAGAAAGGAACCACTGAAGAAGGAGTACTCATTATCCAGAATACTACCACAAAAGAAAATATTATTTATGGAGGTATTACAGTAGTTTGTACGGTAGCCTTTGCTTATCTGATTCAATATCTTCCTATCCGATTTCCAACGCTCTTTCCTGAGCCAGCTTCTTATCCTTGGTTGGATTCCTTTACAACGGTGCTGAGCTTTGTGGCTACGATCTTGATGGCCCGTAGAAAGATTTCTTGCCGATATCTTTGGATTCTTGTGGATATTATTGGAATTGGACTCTACTTTGTGAAAGGAGTAAAATTTATCTCTCTAGAATATGTTGTCTTCCTTGTTTTAGCTACATTATGACTCATCAAATGGCTACAACTCTACAAAACTCAGCAAAAACCACAAAAAAAGACCAGCAAATCTACAGACACGGACTAGTGATCTGAAAATTCATGCCTTTACACATGGGACATCTTGCTTTGATTGATTTCGCTACACAGCATTGTGAATTCTTGACTGTAGCAGTTTGCTCTATTCCAGAGGAGCCTATTTCTGGAGAAATTAGATTCCAGTGGGTGAAGGACGCTTTGGCTACTAATCCTGCTATCAAAGTGGAACATATTACGGAAGATTTACCAAATAGTAGTGAATCCTCCAGAGAAATTTCAAAAGTATGGAGTGATTACTTGGGAGAGAGCTATCCAGATGTGGACGTGATTATAGGATCAGAACCTTACATTGAATATGTAGCAGAATACATGGATATTTCTCCCTTGATCTTTGATATTCCTAGACAAGAAATGCCAATTTCTGCTACCATGATCAGAGAAGAACCATTCAAGTATTGGGAGTTTATTCCTGCACATGTGAGAGGCTACTTCGTGAAGAAGATTTGCTTGGTAGGAACGGAATCTACCGGAAAGACGAGTTTGACCAGACTTTTAGCTGAGCACTTCCAAACCACATATGTAGAAGAAATGGCGAGATATTTGGTAGGGAAAATTGAGACGGTGACCTTTGAAGATTTACAGAAAATTGCGTCTCTGCATGCAAAAACTCTACAAGATAAAGTAGGAATGGCGAATAAATTGCTCTTTGTAGATACGGATATATATATCACTAAATCTTACTCTACATTTCTCTTTGAGAAAGCCTTAGAGGTAGAGGACTGGATCAAGCAAGCGAATAAGTTTGATCTTTATCTCTTCTTGGATCCAGAGTGTGAGTATGTTCAAGATGGGACGAGACTTGCCCCTGATGAAAGACTTCTTCTCAATGAAAGTCATAAACAGCATCTCGAAAAGGCAGGTATTCAGTATCAGATTGTTTCTGGAAAGTCTTGGGAGGAACGTTTTGAAAACGCTTTGAAAGTAATTCAGAATTTAATACTATTGTAAATTTACCTTAGGAAAGCTTGATTATTCCCCACAAAAAATTATGGTAGTTATGTTTTATATCTTACTTTTTCTTATGAATTCATTTGATTTTGATAAAGTACATTTTAATACAGGATTATTAGTGAAAGAATGCTTTAAAAGAGGGATTAATGTGATCTACTTATGAGCCCCTGATATTTTGCTCGCTTCCTATCAAGGACATAAAGAAATAATTACAGAAACTACCTTATCTTGTATGCCATATCCCTTGAAATATGTAATGGATGATAAATCCCTCGAAAAATTCTTTTTACAAAAAATTAAAATTTCTACCACACAAGGGAAATCTTTCAAAACCTCTGAATTATGAAAGGCTTTAGTCTACGCAAAAAAAATAGGATTTCCCGTTGTAATTAAACCGACATTAGGATCTCATTGAGCGTCCGTACATATGAATTTGAGAGACTTTGATGAAATCGCTACTGCATGGGAAAGTATTTCATGAGAACTAGGAAATTATATTGATGGAGATATCCTAGTAGAAAAACAATTTGATGGAAAGGAATTTAGGATATTTATCACAAAAAATGATTTTATTGCTATCGTAGAAAGAGAACCAGCAAATGTTATTGGAGATGGGAAAACAACCATCAAAAAACTTATAGAATCAGAGAATTATAGAAGAATGCATCCCAGAAATTCTTGCCTCTGTGAAATATATCTAGATGATATTGCAGAAAAGTTTCTGAAAGATACAAGAGTTAAGCTTTCTGACATTCCCGCAAAAGGAGAAAAAGTGTATATTAGACCAAACTCCAATGTTTCAGGTGGTGGAAACTGTCATGATGTCACAGATAGTGTACACCCTTCAGTTATCTCTATAGCCAGAGAAATATTACAAAAGTTAACTCTACCTTATGTAGGTATCGACTTTATGACAAAAGATATTACCAAAAAGCAGACTAAAAATAGCTATAGCATCTGTGAATTAAACACCATGCCAGGGCTCTCTTTGCATACTCATGAAGAAACAGGCAGAGTAAGAAACGTAGCTGGAGCTTTAGTTGATCTCATTTATCCAGAGACAAAAGAAAAATAAATATATCACCTACGGATGTCTCCCTTTAAAAACTATCCGGTTTTTACTATTTTGAATATTTTCTTTTAGAGGGAATCCATCACTAAATTCAGGAAACTCGAAATCAAAAGCTTTATCTACTATTTTATCTAAAGATCCCCATTCATATTTTAGTTTTAGAAATAGCTCTCTAGTAATAGTATCACTAACATTTTCAATTTCCCTACAATAAGCACTTTTATATTGGCTTAATATAAAAAGCTGAATTTCAATACTATCTACAAAACACAAACATTCCGCAAACACTTTCTCTTTAATATTCTCCAATCAACTATTATCCTTAAGCTTATTCCAAGAGTCATGGATGTATATTTTTGATTCTTGTGTATTATTAAACACAAAAGGAGCATCTTTTCTTAAATACTCATAGAGGATCATATCATCTATAGGATGATTGCTAATAAACAGATCTACAACCTTAGGCAAATATTGAATGCTCTCCGATAAACTACAAGATATACAAACAATTTTAGCACTAGGAAGAATAGCTTGATAGGACTTTTCAATATAATTAAGTACTTCTTTATTAGTATCTATAACATAAAAAACACCCTTAAAGTTAAGTTCTTTCAAGGAATAAGCTCCCTTCGTCCTAAATCCTGGAGCGAATTCAATAACTGTTTGAAGGTTATCTACCTTACTTTCTAATACTATATTTCTAAAAAGCAAACTCATATAACGCTCAAAACGAGTATCCATCCCCAATACTCTTTCTATTTTCAAACCCATATTATATCCTTATAATAAAATTGAAAAAATTCGATACGTATACTATTTTATCATGAGCCAAGAAGGAAACTTCTTCCTGATTCTGAACTACGAGAAGATGACCCTCTGCTTGACTCTGAGCTGCGAAGGGAACTTCCAGTCCTTGATTCTGAACTACGAGAAGGAGATTTAGACGAAGATAAGCCACCTATAGTAGAAACTGCTTTCAATTTCCTGTTAAATTCTTCTTTTATAGCATCCACAATCTCCCCTATAGATTCTAAACATGCCTCTTCTAGAGCTTTAACCACTTTTTCACTATTCCCTGCATAGTTTCTTAGCTCATCAAGATCAGCCTCAAATTCTTTCATTTTCCCTTTAAAAGAATCAGGAATTCAAAGAGCCTCCAATGCTGTTTTTTGTTTTTCGATTCTAGCAATAACCTCTGACTTATTGAAATTTAATGCCATGGATAACAGAATAATAAATAAAAGTAGTAATTTACCTTTACAGAGTATACCAAGTTATCCCCAACTTTCAAGAGAATATCTATAAAAGATTTTTGAGTGCATCCATCTCAACCGTGTCTTCTTCTTTCGCTCGATCTTTTTCTGTATTGATAGTCATTCGTCCAGCGTTAGTAATGAGCTGTTCCTGTTTCATCATAACCTCTTTGAAAAGACCATATACTTCATCCATTTCTCCTCCCTCCCCTTTTACGAAGCTTCCTAATTCTACTTTGAAGTTATCTAAGTAGTCATAGAATTCTGCTCTAATCTTTTCGATATTGTCTGTGAAAGTAGCTTGTTGTGTAGTGTAGGTCATGGTAATAGATAATAAGAGATAAATAACTGTATAATATACAGTAACTAGAGGGTAAAAAAATAAACTCAGATATTGTAATAAGATATTTTGTTTTTGTTTCAATATCTTTACTAATTGTAGTATATACAATTATTAGTAAATTGCAAGAGATTTTATAAAAAAGTTTTATAGCTTATAATAGTGCATTACTAAACTTTTTGGGCACTTTGTTAAATAACGTGTATTAATCTTACAACTAAAATAGTATGTTTTACTTTTATAAACCAAAAGGGATATCCAAAAAAAATATAGAAAAGTCCCTCATTTCAAAGAGAGACTCAATTTTACATTTCCCTACTTCACATATTTCGCTCTAAACTGCTCCACAATCGCTAACAACTCCTCCCCCTTCGGATCTCTTAACAAATAAAGCTTCGCTTGCTTTGCCATATCTCTCGGCACTCCCCCATAAAATGCTTCCGCTACCGCCCCAGACATCGCAGCTATCGTATCCGTATCTCCCCCTAGCATTACCGCTTTTCTCACCGTCTCTTCAAAATCATTTCCCAACAAAAAGCAACTCAACGCCGTAGGCACCGAATATTGACACGTACATCACAAATCATGCGTCTTTTCCAATTGATCAGCATCCTGAGCTAACGGATAAGAAAAAGTATCCTGCACATAGGCTCTGATTTCTTCTTTAGTAGCACCCATCTTAGCTAAATACGTTGCAGTGGCGATTGCCTGAGCCCCTTTTATTCCATCAGGATGATCATGACTCGTTTTAGCACTTTTTTCACTCAAAGAAAGCACTTCAGATAAATCTGATCCCGCCCAACCGATCGGAGCCACTCTCATGGCAGAACCATTTGCAAAACTTTTCCCTACAAAATCATCAGAAAAATCCTGATCTACCCATTTCAGAAACCCTTTTCCATACCACCTCCCTGGATATTTTAGGGTATATTCACGAAATTTTTCCTCCATATTCTGCTCTGGAGTCATCAAAGCGTCTGCCAAGGCAATCGTCAACACCGAATCATCGGTAAATTTAGACTTCTCAGAAAAGAGAGGGAATCCTGCCTCAGCAGAAACCACTTCTGGATATTTTTTGGCTCCTTCATAAGCAGAACCAATCACATCTCCTACAATAGCTCATAACATGGTAATAAAGGATAAGGGATAAAAAATCGGATTAACTATTCTAATTCTTTCAGCCACAGTTTTGCCTGTGCATCGCTAGGCATTCTCCAATCTCCCCTAGGAGAAAGACTCACACTTCCCACCTTTGGACCATCAGGCAGACAACTTCTTTTAAATTGCTGAGAAAAGAAGCGAGAAAAGAATTTTTTCAGTCGTAGTTTGATTTCTTCACGCTCATACGTGTCTTTGAACGTCACCGTAGCTAAATCCAAGATTTTCTTAGGAGTCGCTCCATATCTCATAAAATGATACAAAAAGAAATCATGGAGGAGATAAGGGCCAATAGTAGATTCAGTTTTCTGTTGAATTTTTCCTTGAGCATCAGGAGGAAGCAATTCTGGGCTAACAGGCGTATCCAAGATATCATTCAAGGTCTGCTGTAAATCAGCATTTTTAGTCTCTTTGGCTACATACTCCACCAAATAACGCACCAACGTTTTAGGAATAGAAGTATTTACCGCATACATACTCATATGATCACCATTGTAGGTACATCGCCCCAATGCTAATTCAGACAAATCTCCTGTCCCAATCACCAATCCATTCTCTTTATTTGCTACATCCATCAAAATCTGAGTTCTTTCCCTCGCTTGAGTATTTTCATAGGTAATATCATGGATCTCGGGATCATGTCCAATATCTTTAAAATGCTGAAGAGAAGCATCCGTAATAGAAATCTCTCTGAGAGTCGCCCCATACTCCTCCACCAAATCCAAAGCATTATTTTTGGTTCTTCAGGTTGTTCCAAACCCTGGCATCGTGATAGCAATACAATTTTCTGGACTAATTCAGAGTTTTTCATAGGCTTTCATAATCACCAAGAAAGCTAAGGTAGAATCTAGTCCTCCAGAAATCCCGATAACGGTTTTTTGTGTACCGATATGTTGAAGTCTTTTTGCTAATCCGCTGGCTTGGATATTGAGAATCTCTTCACAAACTCCAGCTCTCTCTGTCTCATCACTAGGTACAAACGGCATTTGAGGATAAGAACGTTGTAAATCTTCCTTCGTTATGTCCACATGCACAGGTACCTTTATAAAGGTGGTCAACTTTTTTTGAGCTCCAGACATAAAACTGGTCTGTTTTCTCCTATCATGCAATAATTTTTGAGTATTAATATCAGAGACTAAAAGCTGACTCTCCTCCTGAAACCTCTCCCCCTCAGCTAGGAGAGAACCATTTTCAGCAATCAAAGCAGATCCACCAAACACCAAGTCCGTAGTAGACTCCCCTACTCCAGAAGAAGCATATACATATCATGAAACATTCGTCCCAGAACGCATAGTAACCAGATTTTTTCTATAATCTTGTTTTCCCACAATCTCATTACTCGCAGACAAATTGAAAGTCACTAGAGACCCCGCCAAAGAATGGTCAATACTCGGAGCATTAGGCACCCAAGCATCCTCACAAATTTCTACCCCAAAAGAAAGATTCGGGTTTTTCGGATCAGAAAAGATTACATTCGTCCCAAAAGGCACTACCTCATCTCCTATCTGCACCTCACTAGAAAGAGCATCATTTGCAGAAGCAAACCATCTTTCCTCATAAAATTCCCCATATCCAGGCAAATGCGTCTTTGGCACTACTCCCAACACTTTCCCATTTTGAGCTACTACCCCTACATTAAAAAGCTGATTATCAAGCTGAAGAGGCATTCCAATGATGGTAATAATATCCCCCTTGATGGTATCCAGAAATTTCTGAAGTCCCTCCTGAGCCTTAGTCAAAAGCAATTCTTGCTCAAAAAGATCTCCACAAGTATATCCCGTGATAGAAAGCTCTGGAAACGTCAGAATTTGTACCCCCTGCTCTTGAGCCTTGAGAGTTTGGGCGATCATTTCATTGACATTGAATTCCACATCCGCTACTTGGAGCTGAGGAGTAGAGGCCCCCACTCTGAGGAATCCATGCTGAGAGAAAGAAGTGTTCATGAGGTAGAAGATAAAGAGATAAAAAATCTGATTATTTTATAATTGTATTATAAACAATTTCTAAGGAATTTCAAGAGAAAATGTCACTTTTACATTAAGTAATTCTAAAGAGGGATTTATTGATGATAAGGGGGCGATTCTCTCCGCGGAAGGAATACTTTTCATTACATAATGATGTAATGAAACATATACTAAAGTCAAGAGATAATTCATATATACTATAGAATAACCAATATAACATACATTTATGTGCTATTTTTAGCTTTTGTTACCTTGGTATACACCTGAGGGAAACTCGCCAACACTTCCTGAAATAAAATCTCATTGTCTCCTGCTCCTCTCAACGTTTTATTTAAAGTCTGCATCTTCTGATAGAAATACCCGAAAAGTTTCTTGGAGAATATGAACTAGACATACTCAATAAAAAGCCCCATGACGGGGCTTTTTATTTATGTTAAGTTTTTTGTTGGCTAACTAAGCATTGAGAAGTTCATTAATAGCACTCTCAAATGATGATGCTGGATAGGCTCCTTCAATCAATTTATACTCTCCATTTGCATTATTGATAATCACACTTGATGGAGTTCCAGTAATTCCAAAGCTTTGACCTTCTGCCATTTGAGCATCTACAGCAGCTTTATACGTACCCTTACCTAAACAAGATTTAATAGCTTCTGCATCTGCACCTAAAGAAGTAGCAATAGTATACAAATTCTCTAGTCCTGCATTATTAGAATATACTGCATCAATAAAGTCATAGTATTTGCTAGGATTATTCTCTCCAAAACATTCAATAATCTGAGCTTCATTTATAGATCCAAGTACCGGCATATTCTTGTAGATCAAATTCACATTTGGATAAGATGCCAAAATAGTTTGTACGGTTTTATCCTGTCCAATTTGTCTTTTACAATAAGAACAGTTTGCGTCAGCAAATTCGATAATCGTAATATCAGCATTTTCATCTCCTTTGATAATTGCTCCTTCTTTGAGAGCAGCAATATCTGATTGAGTTAATACTTGTGGAGCAGAAGGGACCGTCTCTGTAGGAGTCTCTCCAGCTGGCTGATTTCCTTGCTGATCATCAAAGGCAGCGATTTGTTGAGCTTGAGCCTCAGTCACATATTTTACAAATGCTTCAGACTTATAGAATTCATTCATTGCAGCAAAGTTTTCTTTTCCTCCTCCTCTGATAACCTCAAGATGATAATTTTGGTAAGCATAATAAAATGCGAAAGCTGACAAAACAACACTTATCACCAACAAGATAGACCCACAGATTTTTCCTCCACAATGTCCTGCACAAGTATGATTTGATTCTTTGGTAATCATTAGTAAAAATAATAGTAAAGTAAAAAGTATATCAAAAGTTTGATATTATTGGATAGGAGCCACGTTTTGAGTAGTAGCTATCGTCTGATTGATACTATCAACCATCTTGTAAATCTCTGAAGTAGCAATACTTTGATATTCTGGAGTAGCATAAATTGCTTTGAGAGCTTCATAGTTTTCTTCTCCTCCATTACTCAAAAGCGTAAAGTTTTGTTGACTTTTAAGACTAGACAACGCTACACACAAAAGTACAAAATTTGCAATCATAAGCAAAGCGAAAAGAAGTTTGAAAACAGCTTTCCAAGCTCTTTTGTATTTCCCATTATAACATCCACAAGTAGGAAGAGCTTCTTCCACAATAGGCTGAAAAGACTTAGTCTCAACTACTACCTTAGGTTTTGTAGTCTTTGCTACTACCACAGGTCTTACTGATTTAGAAGCAACCGTTGGTTTAGAGACAGGTGTAGCTTTTGAAGCAACGGGTTTTGTTGTTTTTTTTGTAGCCACAGAGGTTTTTTTTATTATTGCCATAAAAATGCATAAAAAAATAAAATAATTTCCTCCTTTTAATAGGAATTTATAGAAATAAAACAAGAGCTAAACCACTAGAATTTGAAAAAACTTTTGCCACAGAGGATTTTATAGTAATTTTGGCTTGACTTCGAATATTCAATAAAGAATTTTATGGCTATTCAGTCACAGACGGAATACGAACTTTTATCCTAGATTTAATAGTCGGAATCGTGGCATATCGTAGCGGTGTCACAGAAATTTTAACACTTCCGATTTCTGGATAAGTAGAGAGAATATAAGTTCTGGTTTCTTCAATACTTTTTCCAGAAATAACATCCTTGAGCTGAGGCAAGATTCTATTACTATCCTGCACAAAGTCATATCCTTGAATCACCGTAATCTGAGTAGGAATAATAAACGTCTCTCCATCCTTTCTCAGTTCCCCTTCCTCAAAAGAAGAAGTATCTTTGATAAATTTAATACTATTCTGATCAATATTGAGCACTTGAATTTTCTCCGAAGGACGCTCCCTGATATAGGTATTGAAGGATTTTAGCAAATCTTTTCGATACACATAATGATACAGATAACTCACCGTAGCTGTCCCCTTGATAGTAGGAAGCTCCACTCCTCCGCTCTGATCAACCACAATAGAATTGAATTGCGTACGTGTAATACTATCAAACGGTAAAAGTACCCCATCCTCTACCGCAAAGTTTTGACCCACGATATTCATCTTCTGTTTATAAATCTGATCCACTAATTTCCCCGTCAAAATCGCAATATCTTTGTCCGTCACACTACCAAAAGACTGAGTAGATCATCCCTGAAATCGCTCCATGCTTTCGGCTCGGATTTCTTTTAAATAATAGGATTCATTCAGATTTTTGACCCACATTTGAGTTTTCATAGGGATATTTCCTCTCACCCCAATAATTTGCTCCTTTTCATCTTTTTCATCCGCTATCACCGAAATCACCGTCTCAGACGGAAGCTTTTCATCCCCTGTAGCAATAGTAAAATCATTTGCTGCCCTAAAAATCAATCCATCAGCAGTCACAAATCTAGTAGTAGCAATGAGAGAATACGATTGAGGTTTGGTATTATAAATTTTTATTTGCCCTTTGGACGGATTAGTAATATGCTTAATATTCGCTGTAGAAATCACTAAATCATATTTGTAGTTAATGCTCCCCGTATAATAAGGAACGGTTAAATATCTCGAATCCAAAAATTGTCCACTCTGCTGTGCAGGATAATAACGAAAATTATAAATAATTTGCTCGGTATCTTCCGCCAACTGGATAGTAATCGTTGCACTCGGTAAAATGAGCGAAATAATTACCCACAGCACTGCCAGAACAAAAAGTGCTTCAAACAGGAAAAGGAGCACAAAAATATATTTTTTACTCTCATAAGCATGAAGATGAAATTTCTTGATATTGAAAAGAAAAAGATAAACCAGATTTGCAGTCTTCTCAATATTCCTTTCTTTAATTTGATCCACCGTAAGTCCAACCTCACGAAAATACACTCTGTTTTTGGAACTTTTAGTAGTAAAAGTAGCCTCAAGTTTTTTCTGATCTAAAATTTCTTTAATCTGTCTCCCTCGCCAAGGATTATCAAAAAGTGCATGTTCAGGATCAATAAAAATTTCCACCTTCCTCCCATTGGGAATTTTTTCCAAGGTTTTGAAAATTTTATATAAGCTATCGGTCTTAGCAAAAAAGAATTTCATTATTCCACAGAAAGTTTAAAGCATGCGAATATAGTAAAAAAATGCTCTAAGATTGCAATGACATTTTCCCGTAGTATTTCGCACTTCTCATCAACATCAGCAAAACCCCCTTGTCTAAGTTCTATCTTACCTTCTGGGTGAAAGTAGCATAAGTAGTGATAGGGATGTCAAAGGGTAACAATCCCACTTCCACTGTCTAACAAGTCGGATCCAAGCCCCTCCAGAAGGGAAACGTAATTTATGGGAGTTTGCGAGAGAGATGGGACGGTCTGAAATTGTTGAATTAGCTTTTTAGAATTTTCTTCTTTACTCGGGTGAAAATTTTATGGGCAAAATTGTAGATATACTTGTTTTTAATAATGAAGAAAACAAAAGAATAATACAGATATTTTATCACGTCTATAGGTTTCCATCGTGGGGATTTAAAGAGGTATTTGTAATAAAAAAGAGTCTTGGGATTAGTAGAAAATCGTCCCCAAGGTTTCTGTTTTCCTATGTAGTGCATGACCACATCTTCATGATCTTCTTTGTCATCTAGGTAGGCGATGCCCTCTTGATACGAGTAGTGAATATTGTAAAAGACTGTTGCCCAGTCCCATTTATTGTCCAAAAGGAGAAAATCTTCTCCAAAGACGTTATTCAAGGCTTCTTCGTCTCCTAATGAAAGCGTTTCGTAGTGAGCTTTCATATAGTCCAAAGCTTTTTGGGTGATGTTGTGTTCTTTTCGTTGTTTGAGATTGATGAGAAGGACCCCTGCGTTTCCTGTAGGGCCGTAGTTTTTTACGACAGGCTTTTTTTTCTTTTCATCAAAGTAAGCATAAAAATAACGGCTCATTCCAATAGTATACTTTCAGAGGTCTAATTCAAAGAGCGGAGCGATATCAGTATTGATAATAATGTCTCCGTCTAGATACAAAATTTTATCTACTTCCACATAATCATGAATAAAAAGTCTGAAATAGGTCTCAATTCCAGGGTATCCACAAACTTTAATTCCTTCTAATTTTTTTCTATCTATGGGGAGAATGTGAAGGTTGTGTCCTTGAAGTGTTTTGTGAAGTTTTTTTCTGTTTTTCCGGTCAGCAAAATCACAAATCAGAAAGACATTGAGGGTATAATCTGGGTCTAGGTTGGCTAAAATTGAGCGTAAAGCCACTCCTATATAAGGAATATAGCCATTGTTTCCACAGAAACAAATGTTAATGATTTTTTGCATAGGGAAAAGAGAGGATAAATACACCTAAAACCATAGGATTCTTTTTTTTAATTACAAGACTTTGTTGATCACTTCCTGCATTTTAGATAGTTTGTGTTGATGGGTGGGTACTTTCATCGGAGAGATGAAAATTTCGGTAGGTACTCCTAAAAAGTTTGCTACCAAAAAAAGGTGAAGTCTGGTACAAATGACTTTTTCGCTCTGTTTAAGGATAGGTACGAATTGCTCGAAATCTTGCCATTCTAGGATTTGGAAGGAGGTAGTATGATCTAGATGTTCTTCGATTGCTTTGAGGTGATTTGCGTCTTGAGGAGAAACAGGGACATAATAGATAGTGTATCATTTAGTAATGTAGGGAGTGAGTTGCTCTTTGAGTCGGGGACAAAATTTGGTACTGGTGATATTGATGACGATGTAGGGTTGATCAGTTTTTTTTGTAGGTACTGTATCCCATTCGTAGGCAAAATAGCTAGTATCCATGAAAAAATCTACGTTGGGGTATCAGAATTTTTTTACTTCCTCTACGGTTTGGAAATCGCGAAGGTAGAGGTGAGTGGTATGGTTGAGGAGAAAGTGGAGGAGTGATTTGTTGAGGCGAGATTTGGGGGTTTGGATCCCTCACATGATATACAAAAATCCCCCCTTCCCTCCCGATCAATCGGGACTTCCTTCGTCTTGCCCTTTACGAAAGGGGGCTCTAAATAAAAATGGTCGCATACTGATGAGCCAATATCGATAACCACTAGAATTTTCTTCGGTGAGTATTTCTCCGCCTCCTAAGATTACTGTGTCGGTGGTTCGGAAGTATTTGAGTTCTTTGAGTCAGCCTTTTTTTACCCATGGGAAAAAGGATCTTGGTCCCTTGGGAATTTCGTGAATGAAGGTAATCTGTTTGGTATCAATAAATTGTGAGAAAAATCCTTTCAATCGTTTGGGGTCATAACAAGAGACAATAATGTCTTTCTTTTGTTTAATGAGCAATTTTACGGTCCCCAAAAGAATCAGTTCGTCTCCCATGTTTTTGTAGGATCGGTTTCCGATGATGAGGACAGTTTTCCCAGAGATATGTAAATCTGAAGAGAGGAGATTGGTGGTTGGCATTCGTTGAGAAACAAAATAATGTATATACTTTTCTATAGTATTTTTTCTCCTTTTAAAAGCAAGAAAACCTGATCATAAAAATGTCTTGTTATTTGCCACTCAAAACGGTATACTTCTCTAAAATATAAATAAAGTCAGATATGGAAATAAAACAAAAATTTGAACGAGTGAAACAGAAAATGAAAAATCCTGAATCAAGAAAACGCATACAACAACTGATGAGGAAAAAGGAAAATCGTCCTTGGTTGATCGGGGTAGGTGCTGGGTTTGTGGTTCCCGGTCCGTTGGGGCTAGGAGTGGCTGCAGTGTTTGCGATGGTTAAGTGGAATGAACTTTTCCCTGACGATCCGATAGATTCTAAAGAGTCTAACCTGAATGATTGAAAATTAAAAAGCCTCCAATTTTGATTCGTTTGCGGATTGATATTGGGAGGCTTTTCTCATTTATTTGGAGTTAGTAAGATCAAATTGGAAATTATTTCTACTTCGGAATCGTAGAGGAGAATGCATTTCTATGGGAGTAATTCCACTGTTAGCTAATAAGTCTCTTCGTTTTTCGGAAAGTTTTTCTCTGGAAATCGTTTTTGCTTCTTCTGCGTTGATGACTCCCAATTTTATAGAACATTGAATGACATGGGTATCGGGTGCAATTTCTATTCGCTCAGTATTTTTTTGTGGTATCCCTCAATAGCTTTGCAAAATATAGGACCAGTAATTGAAAATCTTAGGACCAGAGATATAAGGAAAGCCTTTTTTATGGGTGTTTTGTATCAATGTCTTCAACGCTAAAAAATCATAGCCGGTAGAATCAAGCATCGTAGTGATGTCTCCCCAGTGAGTTGCAATAGTTGTTGAGATAGTGGATCGGGTATCAATATGTTTATTGGGTTGTAATGCTACTTTATATTTCATGAGTTTCTCTCTGAGCTGATCCTTTGAGAGCTGAAATGAAGTCTGGATATTGAAGACTTCTCTAGTGATAGGATCATTCCATGTGGCGAGTGCTGATTCTCGGAGTTTGTAGCTGTTTCTTTGATAATTTAGTGCCATAGGCAGAGTGAAATAACAGATTTTTTCTTCTCTTTGGGTTTCGTCAAATCAAGGATTTTCATCTTCTGGCATTTTCATATATCCAAGTTTCCCTTCTTGATAGGCTTGCAAGAGTTGTTTACATTGAGAGAGGATGTGCTGTTGATCCATTTTGGGAGGAGGAAATATAATAAAAATCTAATTTTTATACTGTTTCTGCAGGAATATAACAAATTCACCACAAAATCGCAATGCTTTTTAGGAAATGATTCTGATTCCTCCTTCTAAGTTTCCAGCTATTGCCTGAGTGTCAGTTAGATATATACAAGGAAAGTTGGGTTTCTCCTCCATAAAGTAGTTTATGATAGGCAAAAGCTCCTCGATATCTTTACTATTAAAATGAGGTTCAATGGCAAGGTTACAGAAGTTTAATCCATCATATTCATCTGCTGAAAGTTGAGAGACACTTGGATCATCAGCTTCTTTGGTAAATTCAATATTGGGAGCACAGACACTACTTCCAGCACTTGTAGATATATATATATTATTCCTTTTTCTAAAAATTCTTTAATCAAAGCTGTAAATCCAGATTTTTTCATACATTCCAATAATCGGAAGGTATTTCCTCCGCTGACAAATACTGCATCATATTGAGGTAACTTTTCAGCGAGACTTGCTTGCGTTTCTTGTCTTAAATCTACGTCCCTCACTTCATATCATAGAGAAGTTAAGGCGTTAATGTCCTCGTCGACCCACCATAAAGGTTCTCCCTCTTTTTTATCAAAATCTGCAGCATTGGAGATTACCATGACTTTGAAGTTTCAAGGAGTGATAATGGTTTGTTTCACAAGTTTTTCTTTTACTCTGGCAAATGCAGAACAGAGGATAAATTGATAAGGAGAAAGCATAGCTAAAGAAGATAATATATAAAGGTATCTCTGCAACAAAACATTTTTTTATCCCACAATCCCCTTTCCTACCACCGCTAACACGATCGCAAACAAATCTTCATCTAAAATCTTATTCAAATCCCATTTCGCGAGTTTCTTCCCATTCTGATCATATACAAGGAGATACCTATCTGACCTCGCTTTCTTAATTTCTGAAATCTCCGACCACGGAAGCTCTTTCTCATCTAAGAAGAGAACATTTTTATCTAGCTCCACCAATCAAAATCAGATTTTTTCTCCCTTTTTGAATTGCTCTATCATGAGGTCTTTTTTAGACTGAGCGTATTGAAGCGAGAGGGCATCAGCGAAGTGTATCATCGGTTCGGTTCAGGTTTCATTGATTTTTATCTGCTCACCAGAAGCAAGGTGAAGAACAAGTAAAACTGAATTGATTTGGTTATTCCCTCCACGGAAGAAGGCTTTTTGGAGGTGGATAATGTCTTTGAATTCGTAGGCATACTCTTTGCTTCCGTGCTTGAGGTAGAAGCCTTTGGCGAAGACTTCAGCCTGTATACTAAAGACGGTTCTAAGATGATAGATCCGATAAATGATAAATCCGACGAAGACTACTGTCCAAAAGAGTCCGCTTTTTCTTTCTCTGAGGTAATAGTCGAGTCCAAGATAGTTGATACTCTGGATAGTGGTGAACACCCCATGACCGAAAATCCCTGTCAAGATGAGGGTTCAGAGGACTTCTTTTCGGTGGATTCGGATTCCTTGAGTCTTGGTCCCGAAGGAGTGAAGTGGGGTTTCGAAGGATTGCTTAATGGCTTCGGCTGGGGTGCCGGTGAGAGTGAATTGTTTAGACATGGGCGAAAGAAATATAAACTTTCTCTCAAGGTAAAGATATGGTTAAAAAAAACAAGAGCAATAAAAAATCTGAAATTGAGTATTTTTCTCTTGCTTTCTTGGGATAAAACTCTACATCTAAGGCAGTTTTATTCTTTTTTTTCTCTCCCATGGCATTACTTTCTCAACTCACTGATGATTACCTCCAAGCACTAAAAAATAAAGAAGAAGCTAAAAAGCTGGCTTTAAACTATGTAATCGCACAGGCAAAAAATAAAAAGATTGAACTCCAAAAGGAGTTGTCAGATGATGATATTATCGCTCTGCTCAAAAAAGAAATCAAGGCAATCAATGAAACGCTTGGTTTTCTCGAAAAAGCTGGGAATAAACCAGAAGAAATTGCTGAAGAATTAGAGAAAAAAGCAGTATTGGAATCTTATTTGCCAGCGACATTTTCCTTAGCAGATACAGAAAAACTGATTGATACGTTGATTGCTCAGCTTAGTATTATTGATCTCAAAACTCAGCGTGGCTTGCTGATGAAAGAATTGATGGCAAACTACAAAAGCTCCATTGATGGAGCTCTTGTGAATGAAATTATTAATGCGAGATTATAGGTGATTATTTCTTATTTAACGAGACCATAACTTTCAGGTCGAAAGAAAGGATTGTAAGAACATCTAGTGCTTTCACAGCGGATACTTGCGATTTTTCCTTCGTTATTTTCTATGAATCTCACTTTAGCTACTCGTGTCTCTGCGAAGTCTTCATTGGTAGGAACTAAATGATAGTTGAGATTATAACGATATTCTTCTACTCCACTAGGAGAGGTAGAAATCAATTCGATGTTTTCTGGGGAGATACTATTATTGCTGATGTTGTCGATAAAAGGTACCATTTTGTAGTTGGAAAA
Organism: Candidatus Peribacteria bacterium; assembly: GCA_031280545.1. The sequence goes on along the minus strand of JAITGP010000033.1, from coordinate 13,892 downwards.
GAATTGTCTAATTTCTGTGGATTTTTGGAGAGGGGCATCAAAAAGTGCCAATAAAGCAGTGCTATCTTTTTGAGAAAAAGTTTGATAAAACTGCTGGAGAAACTGACCTCCTGCTGTTTGAGCATCAAATTCTGGGACTTGTGTCTGTTCTACTTCCCCCCATTCATTTTGGTTGTCTGATACAATAATTTCTGGAGTATCGGTCGGTTGGTCTAGAGTGGTTGTTAGTGATGGACGTAGGATTGCTTGATAGAGTGCGATACAAAATAATAGCAAGGATGCTCCGAAAAATACCCACACTCGTACAGGGATTTTGTGCATTTCTTTTTTAGTCGTCCTAGAGAGAGTAGGCTTTTGTTCCTCTGCTTGAGTGGCGATTTTTTTGATAAATTCAGCTTTTTGACTGGTAGTATTTGCTTTTATTACAGGTTTAAAGGTTGGTTTAACACTAAGTTTGGTTGTACTTTTGATCGTTGTTTTAGTCGTGGACTTGGATGGAGTTTTTACTGCTGGTTTACTGGTTGCTTTTGCAGTTGGTTTTGTGGTGAATTTCGTTCTTGTAGGTTTTTTTGAGGTACTGGGTTTTGTGGTTTTGTTTATTATGGGCATTTTGTCCGAGATAAAAAAGATAAAGCAGATTTTTTAAGCGTTTTGATAGGTGTATTCAAACCAATCGAGGAATGCTGAGCGGAAATCACTTCGATCCTCGAGGTCTCTATTCTTTTTGTTATTGATGACATCTTTCATGTCTTGATAGAGATTATCTGAGAGCGTATGCCAATATTTATCATTTCTGAGACTTCTAGATTCCTTTTCAAACTGAGCAATCAGACTTTTTCGTAATTTATAAATCTTTGTCACTTTATTAAGCTCTTTGACAGTGAATCCGTCTACATTACTGTCTTTGTCATCATTATTGTTGCTACCCACGTTAAACTGTACGTAATCTTCGTTGTTATTATCGTCTTCTACATAGAGTCTGTAGTACCCATTTTTATTAAATCTGATGAAACTATTGAAGACATGACTTCCTTTATCAGAATTCGTAAATTTGTATCCTTCTTTGAGTTCAGCATCAGCCGTGAAATAGCTAGAAGAAGTCTGAGTTTTCCAAGTGTCAGAACTAGAAGCTCTGTATTGTACTCTAAATTCTACTCGTCCTCTGTAGCTACTGTCGGTATCCACAGTAATATTTACGTACTGACTGGTAGTCGGAGAAGTTTTGCTAGCAGTGATATCAAGTTCATCACTACTGCTACTAGAAGAGGTATCTACATTAAATAGTACGTAATCTTCGTTTCCATTGTCATCTTTTACGTAGAGTCTGTAGTATCCGCTTTTGTTGAATCTAATAAAACTACTGAAAACATGGCGTCCACTATCAGAATTTGTAAATTTGTATCCATTTTTGAGGTAAGTATCACCTGCTGTAAAATAAGTAGAAGAAGTCTGAGTTGTCCAAGCAGCTGAACTAGAAGATCTATATTGTACTTCAAAATTTACTCGTCCTCTATAGCTACTATCAGTATCTACGGTGACATTTACGTATTGACTAGTAGTTGGAGAGGTTTTGCTAGCAGTTATATCAAGTTCGTCATTACTGCTACTACTAGAAGTATCTACATTAAACGGTACATAATCTTCGTTTCCATCATCGTCTTTTACATAGAGTCTGTAGTATCCACTTTTGTTAAATCTAATAAAACTACTAAAAGTATGAGATCCATAGTCAGAAGCTATGAATTTGTATCCATTTTTGAAATAGTTATCTCCTGCAGTGAAATAAGTGGAAGACGTTTGCGTTGTCCAAGCAGCTGAACTAGAAGCTCTGTATTGTACTTCAAAATTTACTCGTCCTCTATAGCTGCTATCGGTATCTACGGTAACATTTACATATTGACTAGTAGTTGGAGAGGTTTTGCTAGCGGTTATATCAAGTTCACCATTACTGCTACTACTAGAAGTATCTACATTAAATTGCACGTAATCTTTGTTATTATCATCGTCTATTACATAAAGTCTGTAGTATCCACTTTTATTAAATCTAATAAAGCTACTGAAAACATGGTTTCCTTTATCACTAGAGGTGAATCTATATCCTTCATTGAATTCATCATCAGCGGTGAAATAACTAGAAGAAGTCTGTTTTTTCCAAGTATCGGAGCTAGAAGCTCTATACTGTACTTCGAATTCTACTCGTCCTCTATAGCTGCTATCGGTATCTACGGTAACATTTACATATTGACTGGTAGTTGGAGAGGTCTTGCTAGCAGTGATGTCGAGTTCATTGTTGTTATCGCTACTTCCTCCTCCTACATCGCTGGAAGATCATCGATTCCCACTTGAAAAATTATATTTCGCATCTACTACCTTAAATTCACGATTATTAAGCCAAACATAGAGTCTGAGGGTTTCTGTTTTGTTGGAGGAATAGTAAAAATACCCATTACAAGCTCCTAAACTTTCGTTAACATCGTTAGGTAATACTACGTCACACTTTAATGTAGCATCGCTTGGTGCACTGGTGACATTTGCATAATAATAGTTGCTGTTTTCTTCATTGAGTTCTAGACAAATTTTTTCTCCATTGTCGAAATTTACTGTCAAACAGTTTGCTGATGCACTTCCGAAGCCTAGCAAAAAAGTGGCACCAATAAGTAATCAAAGAATTCTTTTCATAGCTATACAAATAAGAAAATAAAGCTGTATATTTTTAGTGTAGGGAAGTTGTATATAAAAGTCAAATGTTTTTATTTTTATTGTTGATATTATTTGGGGAATGACTATATTGAAGGTAGTCTTTTTTAATTTTTTTTCGCAAAAATGAAAAAAATCTTATTGTATCTCCTGATTGTTCTTTGTATTGTCGCTTTAGGAGTGGGATATTATGTTTGGAAATATACAGCAAATTCTATGGAAGTAATTCCTAGTGTAGATCCTGTACTTGTCGATACAGGAATTGGGAAGACTTCTTTTCCTGTTGCTCCGACATTTGAAGATGATTTTTATCAGGATTTATCAGATTTTTTCGGAAATAATCAGGGATATGAGAATATCCAAGGAGAATATGGTTTTACTGCAAATGAATAATATGTTTATGCAAGGAGGGTCATTTACCATTCGTGAGTCAATCTCACAAATAGAATTTTTTGAAGAGATAGAACAGGAATATGTCCTTCATCTTTCTGAGGGAGCCGATTTGACCTATGCTCTTTTTCTCAAAAACGCAAAAATAAAACTGACCATCTTGGCAGAGAGCCCTCAGGTAAAAGGACAGATTTTTGTTTTTGTAGTGGGAGGACAGACTTCTTTGCAGGTGGAGACAAGTCTTCAGTTTTCACATACTTCTGTCCAAGTTCATTTGATTGCTATTCAGGGAGAGGGAGATGAAGTACAAATGCAAGGAAGTATCAATATTCTTCCATGAGTAGAAAAAGTTTCTGGGCATTTATTGGAGGAGGTGCTTTTGCTCTGAAATGCAAATTATACTTCTTTACAGCCTATTTTAAATGTAGCTTCTCCTGATGTGCAGGCGTCTCATAGTGCGAAAGTACATAGAGTTCCGCTTGAGAAATTATTCTATATGCAGAGCAGAGGATTTACTGTTTCTACTGCAATGGAGATGATTGTGGAGGGGTATGTACAGCAGATTTTGAGCCATTTTGAACTTCCAGAAGAGGAGAAAGAAAAAGTTGAATGTTTTATTAAAAAGGGATAGGTTTGTTTAGCAAACCTCTTTCCGTCTTGTAGTGTTTTTTCTTATCCCAAAGGACACTAAGAATTTTATTAAGTATACTATAGAAGGATCTTTGTATTCTTTGTGGTGAATCTTCTTTTTGGAGTATTGTATATCTTTTTACTCTTCAGTATCATTAAAGTCCTCATCGTCTTCATACGTTTCACTTACTTTTTCAGGATTCCCTTCTATATATTCTCTGACTACCTCTCCTAGAGCATCCATAATTACTTCAAAATTTTTCTGATCGCCTGCTAAATCTTGTTCAACTTTGATTTTTTGATCGTCTTCATAGTTTTTTTTGTAGAGCATGAGTTTGGAAACATATTTTTTAGGGTAATAGATATCATTGAAACTAAAGTCCACATTCCCGAGCTGGATTACGATATCTCCCTTCCCAAAAATTCTATCCCAGAGGGAGTTTTGTTTATAAGAAATTACGTTGATTTTTGATCGATCTAGCACTTCTGTGCGGTATTCCAAGACTCCGTCTCGCAAAAATACGGTTAGAGAGCTTTTGGAAAGCAACAAACAATCTAGATACAGATTTAAAAAGCTGATGCCCCAAAAAGCAAACATGGCTAATCCTACCACTCCCGCAATTCGTTTGATATAGAGGAGATCTGGAGAATATTGATGCCAAATGGCATATCCTATATATACAAGAAAAAGAAGAACACTATACAACACCACTCCTCTCACATATACAAAAGAGCTGTGCCCTAGGAGTTCTTCAACGTCCTTGAGATCTACATAATGCTGGATCAGGTATTTCCTCAACATCAACTGCGTTTTTTACCTGATAAAAAGTGAAACTAAGCAGCTTTTTTTTGAGCTTCTTCGATTCTTTTTTGCTTTTCGAGGTATTTTTCCATCATACCTTTAACCACCTTTTTCACTTCTTTATTTTTATTGAAAACGGGGTGGCATTGATAACAAGTTTCCACTTTGATAGGTCCAGGCACGGTAGCACTGATGGTAAATTTTGCTCCACAGATGCAGTTTACTTCTACATCCTTATGATATTGAGCGTGGATTCATTTTTTCATAGGTTTCTCTCATAAATTTAAAAGATGGATTCCGAATGTTAGTAGTATATAAAATTCCTTTTTAGTTTCAAGGGATAAGGTGAAAAATCTCTAGTATCCTTTCCAAAAATCACTATCCTTTTAGGGTCAGTATTCTGAATATTGGCTTTACTACCTTTATTTCTTATTTTAACTACCATGTTTATACTTCCTTCATTGCCTTATGCACTTGATGCTCTGGCACCTGTTTTTACTCCCGAAACCCTGGAATATCATTATGGAAAACACCATCAGACTTATATTGATAAACTTAATACCTTGGCACAAGCTACACCTGATGAACACAAGACCTTAGAGGAACTTGTGAAAACTGCTCAGCCTGGACCTCTTTTTAATAACGCTGCACAAGCCCTCAATCATCAGCTTTTTCGACAACAATTTCAAGCTCCAAAAGAGGAGAATAAACCTAAAGGTGCATTGCTTGAGGCTCTGGTGGCGAAGTGGGGAAGTTTCGAGGATTTCCAGTCAGCTTTTGAGACTAGTGCTATCAATAATTTTGGATCAGGATGGACATGGCTTGTGAAGACTCCTGAAGGACAGCTTGAAATCTTAAATACTTCCAATGCGGGGAATCCTCTGAGAGAGGGGAAAACTCCTTTATTGACAGTAGATGTACGAGAGCATGCATATTATATTGATTATAGGAATCGCAGGCCTGAGTATCTTAAAAACTTTCGAAAGATCGTAAACTGGGAATATGTTAGCACTTTATAAGTATCTGTTCTTTTATGAATACGAGAGAGAAAGGAAAAGAGGGGGAAGAACTCGTCCAAACGTATTACGAGCAACAAGGATTCAGCCTTTTAAAGGCTAATTTTACCGTGAAAGGGGGTGAGATTGATTTGGTGATGAAAAAGGATTCTACTCTGGTGGCTATTGAGGTGAAAAATTTAGATACTGTAGAGGAGTTGGATAATTATATCACGAGCAGAAAAGTCTGACATCTCCAAAAAGCTTTGGATAGTTTTTTGCGAACATACGGAGAGGAACAGTTTGCAGAAATCAGAATGGATGCAGTTTTTCTTAGATATGGAACCATTATAGAAATTTATGAAAATATTACGAATACCTAAACAGAGTTTCTTTCTATTTTTCCCAAGGTGTATTTTCTGCTCGAAAAGTTGACAAAAAATGCCTTTCTCAGTATACTTAGAAGATAATTATTTATTTTTTGAGTAGTACTACGTATGGCAGAGATCCCTCAAATTCCCACCTCTACTCCTAATGTATCTGTTGCTCCTCTTACCCAGCCTGGTAATGAGTTGAATATTTTTTTCAATCAATATCAATTCAATATCATTAAAATGTATAGGAAAATCCATCGTTTTCTCTTTAAAAATGGGATTTTTGTGTTAATGGGGATTATGGCTCTGGTGATCGTGCAGGTACTCAGTGATCAAACGATTGCTAAAAGTCAGACTCTTTCTTCTCTGACCTCTACTTCGCTCACTCTGGCGAGAAATGCTTGGGATAAACAACTCTCTCAACAGGGAAATCAGGATTTAGAAGTTTTGATCCCTTATGGAGAAAGTGAGATGAGAGAGGGACTTCTTTCTACCAAAAGTAATCTGGCTATTTACCAGGGGATTGTGCTTCCGAGAGTGTTTAGTATTCTTTCAGAAGAACCGTTTTTGGATCTAGAAAAATTTACGAATAAACAGACGACCAGTGGGGATTTGGTGGAAGTGATTGATCAACTAATCTTTTCTCCTTTGCTCCAAACTTCGAATTTATCGTTTCAGCCGAGTTTAGCTCTTTCCAAGGGAATTATTGAAGATTTTAATCTTCAATGTTTACAAGAGCAGAAGCTTTCTTCCATTTTGTGTGATAAATTTTTGGCAACCTTTTTTGAGGATGGAAAATTTTATAATGTAGGAGCCTATAAAGATGATATGGAGGTCCTCTTGAGGATAATCAAAGATAAAGACCCCCTTTGTAGGTTGATGTATGATACAACTCTGTATCATAGGATGATTTATCCAGCGTTCAATGATTTGATTTTGCAATGTAGTACTGCACAAATTCAGCAATACAGGGAACTTGCCAATTTTATTGAGGTGGAACAAGAACTGAGTAAGAGTTTTATCTCTTCTACCATTTATACTAATAAATCCGTTAATGCGTATAAATTACTTTCCACTCAGCAAATCCTCTATAAAAATCTTTTAGCAGGAGTATTGAATAAGACGTATATTTCTAGTTATCTGGACTATGCTCAGAATTTGATCAATAGAAACAACGGAAATGATAGATATATCCTGCCTCTCTATAAGGATATCCTTTATCGAATGAATAACGCAGTCCTGCTTCCTAGATTGGAAATCAGCGATAATAAAACGCTTTCTAGGGCAGAAACTCAGCAAATACTTGATAAAATTAATCAATTAAACAAAGGAAACCCTGCTTTAGGGACGATTGGATTAGAGAAACAGCTTACTACTGCAGGTTTGGTGCAACAAAGAGAAATTTGAGTCATCACTACTACCACCAAGGATATTGAGGAATTGCTCAAACCTATCTTGGATCTCAAAAATCGTCTCAGAATTCAATCTTATCAAGTGTCTGATGAGAGAGATACGGTCACTTTTAATACAGAAATCTTTAGTAGTGATATCACTACCACATTGGGGATGAATCTGAGAGCAAAGATAGTATTATACAAAGATAAGAGTACGCTTTATGTTAAAAATATTACTATCCTTAACGAGCCAGATGTGCATGAATTTCTTCAGAGTTATTTAGCTAATGAGAAGATTTCCTTTGTTCAGTTGCTTAATGTGATTGATGAAAATATAGGGTTGTATCATGAAGAAGAAACAGGCGATAGCACTAAGACTCTCTGTGAGGTAATTCAAACTATGTCTAGTAAGGCGACTCTCGTGAATTGTAATGATCATTTGGTGGATATGATTCAGGCTGGTATCAATTATACGTTTATTATAGAAGATGAGGTATTGGTGGATGTAGTGATTTCTGATCCTGTTTTGGAGGAACAAATTAAAGCAATGCTGAAAAATAGTCTGATTACTATTAATACGACCTATTCTTTAATTGAAGATATTCTTGATAAAAAGCCTGCGATAGCGGAAGATAAATATATCGAACAAAAGCTGATTATTACCGAAAGAATGAAACTTTATCTTAATACTACGCCGACGATTACGGTTTTAGAGGGACCTGTGTTTGAGATTACTTTCACTTTAGGAGAATTTACGTTGAAAGGTACATATGATGTGGTAACCAATGTGATTTCTAGAATTTATTATGTGATTCCAAACATTAATGAAACCTTATTGATCAGAAACTTTAGTTTGCCGATAGATGCAGCAGATAAAGAAAATCTTGCACATCTTTCTAATAATCCGAGAGCTGTTTTGAGTGTATTCAATCCGATGGCTTTTGATAGGTATGAGAAGTTGTCTCAGCAGCAGAAATAATATTGACCCCTTCCGATCCTAAAAAAAAGATAGCTTACAAGTATAAGTTATCTTTTTTTAATGAAACTCTGTAAAAAAATTATCTTACTTCTCCTTTGAGCACCATTCTTGCTTTTACTGGCAGTTTTTTAGAGGCACTTTCAATTACTTTTTCTGCAGTATCGCGATCAAGTCCCGTGAATTCAAAGAGGATTTTTCCTCTTCTTACTGGTGCTGCATATCCATCTACGTCAGATTTTCCTGATCCCATCGGCATTTCCAGTCCTCTTTTGGTAATTGGAGTGTCTGGGAAGACTCTCATCCAGATTTGTCCAGTTTTTCTGGTATGTCTTACGATTACCTTTCTGGCAGCTTCGAGTTGTTTATTGGTGACTACGCCACTAGTAGTAGCTTTAAGTCCAAAATCTCCGAAAGAAACGGTATTTCCTCTGGTAGCCACTCCTTTGAGGTGTGGTCTGAATTGCTTTCTATGTTTCCATCTTTTTGGTGTCAATAACATCGTAATAGGTACAAATAATTAAAATATTTCTATTCCAATACAGGTTTTTTATTCTTTTTTACTGATGAGTATTGGGTTCCTTTTTGGATCCAAACTTTAATTCAAAGCACTCCATATTTGGTCATAGCTTGTAAGTAATGATAGTCAATATCAGATCTGAATGTCTGCAAAGACACTCTTCCATCAATAAAATGTTCAGTTCTGGCGATATCTGCTCCGTTCAATCTTCCTCCGATCTGTACTTTTACTCCATCAGCACCTTTTTCCATAATTTTGGAAACCGTATTTTTGATGACTTTTCTATAAGGCATACGATTTTCGATTTGAGTAGCGATGAATTCTGCCATTACACGAGCTGATAATTCTGGTGTACGAACTTCTTTCACGTTAATTTTGAAGTCCTTGTGGAATTTCTCTTTCAGTTTTTTTTCAACTTCTTTGATTTTATCACCATTCTTTCCCATGATTACACCGACTTTGGTAGCGAAAAGGATAACTTCTCCTTCTTTTGCAGTTTTTCTGAGGATTACCTTAGAAATTCCTGCACGAGGAAAGGATTTATCGATGAAGTTTCTCATCTGAATATCTTCAATAAAGAAATCAGCACCTTGTCTTTGGCTTTTTGCGAACCATTCAGATGGTCGAGATTTCATTATTCCCACTCTCATTCCAACTGGATTTACTTTTTGTCCCATATTGTGAAGGTTATTTAGTAGTTAAAACGACTTTGACATAAGCTCTATATTTTTCGTAATGACTGATCCTTGAACGAGAAACAAATCTTACTCTCTTGATTTTTGGTCATCTTCCTACTTCAACGGTAGAGATCCACAAGTCGTCCAGAGCCAATCCTTTGTTTGTCACGGCATTTGCGGTAGCAGATTTTAAAAGTTTATAGAGTGTTCTTGCACCTTTTTTAGGCATGTGCTCTAAAAGGCTGAATGCATCTTTCACTTTTTTCCCTCTGACGAGGTCGGCAATCAGATTTAGTTTTTTGTCTGAAAGCAATGCATATTTCAATGTTGCACTTACTTGTGTCATATCAACAAAGTTTTAATAGGTAAATAAAGTAATGTTCAATAGGCTGAACGACTAGAAAGGATGTCCCTTGAAAGTTCTAGTTAAGACAAACTCTCCTAATCTATGTCAAAGCATATCTTCCGTCACGTATACACTGACGAATTGTTTTCCATTGTGCACTGCGAAGGTAAATCCAACCATCTCAGGGATAATTTGACAAGCTCTATCCCACACTTTGATGATTTTTTTATCTCCACTTGCATTCATTTTGGTGACTTTGCGAAGAATTTTTTCGTTCACATAGAAACCTTTTTTTAGCGACCTAGCCATACTTTAGTAGTAATAAGGTAAATAAATCTGATTTATTTTGTTCTCCTGGATACAATAAATTTTTCTGACCATTTTTTACTGGTTCTAGTTTTGATTCCTGCTGCCACTCTCTTACCTGAAAATGATTTCTGCATTTTCAATCCGATAGGTGAATGAGCTTCACCTCCTCCATGTGGATGGTCAACGGGATTCATATTTTTTCCAAGTACTCTTCCTTTCTTTCCCATTCGTCTGATACGACCAGCTTTCCCAATTACCACATTTTTGTGCTGTTCGTTTCCAAGAGTTCCAATGGTAGCTCGGCAATTTTCATTAAACTTACGAACTTCTCCTGATGGCATCTTGATAAACACTAAATGGTTTGCTTCGTCACGACCTGAAATCAATGCAGATGAACCAGCAGTTTTGATGATCTTTCCGGTAGAGAATGGAGTAATTTCAAGATTATGTACATTCATACCTTCAGGAATATCTTTTAACTGTTTTCTGTTTCCACTGGCGATTGGAGCATCAGCTCCACTCATTACTGCATCTCCTACTTTTGCACCATTCCAAGCGAGAGCATATCTTTTTTCTCCATCGGCATAGTTGAGCAAAACAATTCTACTCGTCCTATAAGGATCGTATTCAATGCTAGCAACTTTTGCAGGGATCCCAGCTTTATCATATCCTTTGAAATCTACAAGCCTGTAGAGTCTTTTGTGTCCTCCTCCCATTCGGCGAGAAGTAATACGCCCTTGGTTATTTCTTCCTCCAGTCTTTCCGATAAATACAGTCAGTGATTTTTCTGGCTTATTAGTAGTGATGTCTGAGAAGTCGTATCCCACCATAAATCTTCTGGATGGGGTATAAGGCTTATATTTTTTCAATGCCATTTGTGATAAATATAATTATAAATCTGAATTTTTTGGATTATTTTTATTATACACCGATTTCAATCTTTTCTTTTGCAGAAAGAGTAACGATTGCTTTTTTGTATTCAGCTCTTACCAATTTTCTCTGAGAGCGTCCTTTAAAAGGTACACTTACCATATTGATTTTCAAAGGGTGTACTTTGTAAAGGTATTCAATAGCCTGCTTTACGTCGTTTTTGTTTGCATCTCCGTGCACTTTGAACGCGTATTTTTGCTCAGCTTCTTGTGCTTTGTGAGTTTTTTCCGTAAGAAGAGGTGACAAGATAATGTCATAAGGTGAAAAGGTTTTGAGAGCCTTTGGTGCTACGGATTTCTTCGCTCTTTGTTGAAGTTTTTCTCTAAAGGTCATTTTTAAGAGGAAAGTTTAAAGATTAAATTTGAAAGATTTTATGTTTTTCCTTATAACAATCTCTCGATAAATTGCAAGGGATTTTTTGAGTTTTGTTTTTCACTCGAAAAAAAATCCTGATTCCTGGCCCAAGATAGTCTGATTTTTGCTATCTTATCACCTTAGCGAAATCCCGCTCGCTCTAGCCTTCCCGATAGAGTGGGAGGTTGTAGAAGTCGGCTTTTGGAAAGATTGTATAATGAGTGTATAGTGATTTGAGAGAGGATTGCAAGAGGAAATTAACAACATAGCAATTATATATATCAAAAAATATCTAATATACAATATATTTATCATCATGCCCTGTATAATAACTTTTAATCTTTAGGACATCACCTTTTCTAATACCCGCCTGCTCAAAAAGATCAATATACCCCTTTTGATGAATCTGTTTTCGAAATCGGAGCTCAGCTTCTTCATTACCTCGTGGGGTAATAAAAACGAGTCTACAAATTTCAGGATTTTGGATCAAGTAAACATTCACATATTTGGCAGTCACTTCATCTAAGTAATCATTATCCACTAGCCATGGCTTCTCTATTTCAGTGATTTCGGTGATCATCTCATCCTCTTCCGTATCGATAAAAATCTGCACAGGCTCGATGTATGGCAAAGTCATTATTGGTGTTTTTTTGAGGATTTCTGCTAGTCCACGTGTTCGTTCTCCTAACCCATAATAGGTACCTGCTGAGGTAACGAAAGTATTTGTTCTAATCAAAGCTTCAGAAAGTTGATCAAATCCGTTGTCCGTAAGGTAAATAGAAAATCTCTCTACTAATTGTTTTTGATATTCTGCGATAAGTTCCTCATCATTGATGAGGTCATATTTATTGAGCACAAAAATCACCCTTTTGGAAAGGACTACTCCATCATCGACTGTCACTTGAAAGGTAATCAGATTTTCTTCCTGTTTGAAACTGAAAGCATAGTCCTCTACTCCCGCCAAAAATTTATCTTCGATATAATACATAATTTCATCAAAAAGATTGATTGTTTCTTGGATTCCTTCATCATATCTCGACATATCCATAATCATCGCAAAGACTCTAGATTTGAGAACATGACGGAGAAAGTCGTTTCCGAGACCTTTTCCATCTGAAGCACCTTTAATTAAACCTGGGATATCGACCATATTGTATCTAAACTCCCCTACCGAAATTGACCCCAAATTGGGAATTAAGGTCGTGAAGGGATAATCAGCAACTTTGGCTTTGGTAGAGGCAACACAATTGATTAGAGAAGATTTTCCAACACTAGGATTCCCGATGAGTCCTACATCTCCTAAAAGCTGAAGTTCAAGGATAAGTTCAAGTTTTTGACCAGGTTCTCCCAAGAGAAAGAAATCAGGATACTGATTGATAGCGTCTTTGAAATGAATATTCCCTTTTCCACCAGTTCCACCAGATAAGGCAATCCACTGTTCGCCATCTTGGGTAAAATGATGCAATATCTTTCAGGTTTCTGCATCTTTGAGGAGAGTTTCTACAGGAACCGTCAGAAAAAAATCATCAGCATTTGCTCCGTATTGGTCTTTGGTCCTACCGTCTTCACCGTTTTTGGCCCTAAAATTTTTTTTGTACTTGTATTCTAAGAGGGTGTTTTCATCTTTGGTAGCTTTAAAAATAATAGCACCACCATCTCCTCCATCTCCTCCATTGGGACCTCCATGAGGAATATTTGGGGCTCTTCTACCGCTAGCGATCCCATTTCCCCCTTTTCAGGATTCGACCGTGATACGAACTTCATCATAAAATTGCATTCAGCTTTCTGATAATAGATAAAAAATCTGACTGATTGTTTGTTAGTATATAAAAAGGATAAGAATATGCAAGGGTGTATAGAGAAAAACAAAAAGCGTCAGGGCAAAATTCCCCAACGCTTTCTCCTTTAAGCCTTTGGCTTTGAGGAAGGAGTCTTCCGTTGTACCAAAGATTTTGTTTGTTTCTTCTGGAGTTTTGCTTGATTCCTCTGTTCACGAACCTTTTTAATCACAGCAAAGGCCTCATAGCTACTTTCATCATTCTCCAAGATCCAGCTTTCTAAATCATCAAGTTCATCATTACTCAATTTTTTAAGAGCTACTTCTGAGCTAACCCTATAAGCAATCGCTTCTTTGAGTGTTTTTAATTTCCATCTTAACTCCTTTATAAAAATGTCATACATTAATTTTTGAGAAGTACGAGACTCTATATCGCCGTCAATTTCTTTTTTGTCTTCTTTGACTTCTGATATTTCTACTTCCAGATTAGAAAACTCTCCTGTCAAATCGGTTAATGATTCCTCTTGACACCATTTTATCCATCGCCTTTTGATGATTTTTAGGATTACTCGAGTATCATCAAGGTTTTCTACCATTGTAGCCCAAGTCGCCCAAACCTGATCTAGGGGAAGTCTTTCCCAGGCCTCACTATCAGAAAGATTAGCGGTTTCCGCAGGTGCCCTCATCCAAAAAAAAGCTTGAAAGTTGAGTCTAAACGTCT
>JAITGP010000010.1 GCA_031280545.1 Candidatus Peribacteria bacterium | reverse complement strand
GGTACTACCTATATCGGAGAACCAGAATTTGCTGAAGATCCTTTCCGAGAAAAAACTTTCGTAGGACAGAAAAAAGGAGCAGAAATTGAACTTAAATACGATGAAAAACTTCCTGAAGTACTTCACGCCAAACCTGAGAATAAGCCAGCTAAACTTATTGCAACGATCAAAGATGTAAAAAAGCAGGTTCTTCCCGAATTTACGGAGGAAAATATTTTGAAATTCTTCGGGAAAGAAAGCGAAGTGAAAAACGAAACTCAGCTCAAAGAATTTATCGAAAAGCAACTACTCGCTCAAAAAGAGCAAACCGCACTCATTACGGCAGTAGAGGAGTTTGTAAGCAAGATCAGAAAAGACGCGATGTCGGTAGCTATCCCAAAAACCATGATCGACGAGGAATTCAAATCCAGAGTACAGTCTCTCGAACAACGTTTTGGTAGCAAAGAAAAGGTAGAAGAATACCTAAAAGCGATGACGGAAGAGCAGAGAAAACAGTTTGTAGAAGACATCCAAAAAGCTTCTTCTGAGAGTCTCGAAAAATTCTTCATCCTCAATAAAGTGACTGAATTGCTCGGAATCGAAATCGATTGGAATAGCCAAGACTTATCCGTTGAAAAGAAAATTTACGAGCATTTTAATCCGACAGCAGGGGAGTCAGACGAAAAAAAACCAGCAGAAAAAAAGAATAAGAAATCTGAATAAAAAATCTTTCTACAAAAAATATCATTGGGATACCCAACTAATATAGGGACGGGTCTTGAACCCGTCCTAATGAAAATAAAAATTGAGAACAGAACATGACAGCAAAAGTCAATAGATGTTTTATGCAAGAATAAGCAATTGCTGACTATACTCTTCACAAAGCTTTTCCCATTCTTGTCTCTCTCAAGCAGAAATGAGTGGAGAAAAGTCGATAACATTTAGGAGGTTTTTCTTAAAATCCTCTACGATATCCAGATACTCCCAACGGGTATGGGTTTCCATCTGACTTTCCCACATTTCTGTGAGAAATTGCTTTTTCCTATTCTTTCCTTCTACAAAAGAGATACCAGCGAATCGTGGTCCGAATTGAGGATAATTTGCACTAAGTTCTTCCAAAAGAGGTTTTTTTGTGTAGTTCATGACAAAGAGAAGAAAAGCTAAAAAGAGAGGTTGATCACCTCCGCATAATTTAAGACATCAAACAGATAAATTTCAGTCCTAGAAAAGAACCCTTTTTCTACACTATATAGAAATTGAGAGGAAAAATCAAGAGATAATTAATCTACAGGAGACATCGTCTTTGCGGTTAACATAATATACAAGCTACCATAGATGAATTCTGCTTGAAACTAGGATAAATTTTAGTAAAAAGAAAGAGAAGTTTTACTTTTACCTTTCTCCGATGAAAAAGCTCTTTCTTCTTTCAGCTTTATCTTTGCCTTTGATTCTGCTTTGAGGATGTGATTTTCTCACTTCTTCACCCAAAAATATCAATTTAGATACTATTGATTTGGATAGCGTAGTCAATTCTGGTGAAGCAATGCTTTCTGGAGCGTGGAACACGGCAAAAGAGGTTGGACAAGAGTATTACAATGACCAAATTAAACCAACGGTGAGTACTGCCATAGATACCGCAAAGACAGAAGCAGAAAAGCTTGCCCAAGAGGCTAAAAGTCAGGTAAATTCCGGAATCGATCAGGCTAGTCAAGGATTCTGAGATCGAATACAAGAAAAAGCAGGGAATATTGCCGAGAATATAAGAGTTCAGATTGATGGACTAAAAATCAAATAATACAAAATAGTTTTACCTTTCTGTCTCTCTCCATGCAACGAACCCTTCCTCCTAAAATCAAAATCTATGAGGCACTTGGTGCGATCGCTGATGAAAGAGTAGAATTAGATGGGCTTTTGGAAAATTCAGGAAAAGTCTCTTCCGCCTCCACTCCATGAAAAGAGTATGTCATCCACTACAACCCAGACTTGAAGGTAATTGTCTCCAATGATAGCGGTTCTCTCAATCAAGGCTATCTTGGATATCCAGCAGTGGCTTTTTTAATGAAAATTTGAAAGCTGAACTACGACCATCGTTTTCTCCCCCGATTAAAAGGAAGAGACCGAAAGGGACTCAAACAGAAAGTCCATAAACACCACGAAGAAACCCTCCGCCTTCTCTTGGGACTCTTATTTCAGCAGGGGTACGAAGTTGATGACCTCGTGCGTGAAGTGGAGGAGATTTTTCAGCAACTGGAAAATCTTTCTCTCACTATGCCAGATCTGTAGAATATAAACAAACGTCTCTTGGAAAAAAACGGGAAAGAGCCATATTTTGCGGGCATGCTGAAATATCTCTACCATGAAAGCACTGAAAAAGTAGGAACCTCATTTTAAACCAACGAGATGGTCTATAGAGACCATCTTTTTTGTGTATTCCTATACAAAACTCTCCGCATTGCGTTTTCATCAGCTTTTTTTTGCTTTTTTTTTGATTCTGGATATAATTAAGATGAGTGAACTTTATCTCAATACTTCGAAAACGGATGACAACTCCACTCATCAATACTATTCTCGAACTAAGCGATGTCCAAGCCTTGCAGGTGGATTTTTCCCAATTACAGAAAATCCCCAAAGAAACCGCAGAAAAAATTCAGACTGTCATTTATTATAAAGATTCTGAACACGTTGTATATATTTTGACCACCAATAATTATCCCGAGGAATTACAAAAAATCTCCAAACAGCTGACCGATCAGGGATTGACTCCAAAGATTTTCTATACCTCTATCGAAGGATTCCTGTATGCTTTGACTTGGTATGATGATTTTGCCAAACAGGAAGCAGAAAAACAGCAGGAACGCACAATCCAACAGCAAGCAGAAGGAAAATCAGCTATCAAAATTCTGCAACAATTTTACGAAAAAAGGGAGACTATGGACCCTGGGGATTTCGTGATGGAAATCGTGCGTCTTTCCTTTCAGTCTGGTGCTTCCGATCTGCATTTTCAGCCAGAAGGTGAAAAAATGACCCTTCGTCTTAGGTTAGATGGAATTTTACAAGATGTGGTGAATTTTGATCAAAAAGATTTCCGAAAATACCTCCAAAAGCTGAAATTTATCTCTGGGGTAAAGATGAATATCGATTATCTACCTCAGGACGGACGCTTTGGCTTTGAAGCGAGCTCTCCTCAAGGAGAGAAAAAGAAAGTGGATGCCAGAGTCAGCTTTATGCCTGGAATGGGGATGGAGTCTACTGTAATCAGATTTTTGGATGGTGAGAAAGGGGTTTCTACTTTTCAAGAGATCGGATTTACCGATAGAGATTATGAAATCATCAAAAAATACAGTGCCAAAACTACGGGAATCATCATCATCACGGGACCAACAGGATCAGGAAAGACTACAACGATTTACACTGCTCTCAATGCCTTAAATACAGGGAAAAATAAGATTATCACGCTTGAAGATCCAATCGAGTACGAAATGCCAGGGATTTTTCAGTCTCAGATTGATTACAGCAAAGACTATGACTACGAAACGGGTTTGAAAGCTATTTTGCGTCATGATCCAGATATTATTCTTGTAGGAGAAACCAGATCCCCAGAAACTGCAGAAATTTCGGTTAATGCAGCATTGACAGGACATTTGGTCTTTACTACACTCCATACCAATAGTGCGATTTCTTCTATTGGAAGGCTGATTTCAATGGATGCGAAACCGTATTTGCTTGCTCCAGCTTTACAACTAATTATTGGGCAGAGACTCGTCCGTAAAGTGTGTCCGCATTGCACCACTAAAAGACAAGCCAGCTACGCTGAAGATGCAGAGATCAAAAAGACCCTTGAAACTTTGGGCAATGGCGGAAATGTGATCATGCCGACTTACGAAGGTGATGTCGTGCAAGCCAATGGTTGTGAACAATGTAATCAAACAGGATTTTTAGGCAGGATAGCCATTCTCGAGCTCTTAGAAATTACTGATGAAATTAGAAAGCTGATTGTGGATCAAGGAGGAGATTTTGAGATCTTCGCCAAAGCCAGAGAAAACGGGTTCATCACTATGCAAGAAGACGGAATTTTGAAGGTAGTGCAAGGAATGACCACCATTGAAGAAGTGCATAGAGTTGTGTAGGGACAGGTCTTGAACCTGTCCTCAAGATAAAAAAATCAAAATAATAGGTATAATTAAAAAAAGGATCGGGGGTTACCCAATCCTTCTTTTTTTGTGTGAAGCAACTTTAAACAAAGAGCTTCGATTTTTCTTTCGCAAGTTGGAAGGCTTGCTCTTCGCCGAATATACTAGTTTCCTTCGTATAGCTGTCATAGATGAGATCGAAAAACTCGTTCAATCTTTTTTCCGTAATACCCTTATACCAACCGGAAATAGAGAAATTAATCTCTTTAACAAGTTCTTTAAGGATCTCTTTGTTTTCAGGCTTTACTACCTCTTCTACAAACGTCTCCCGAGAGAAACCTTTATTCTTTTGGACAAAGCTCACGATGAACTCTTGTCCAGCTTCTGAATGTTCGTCAGAGAGGTCGTTAAGAACTGCATTGATGACGCTACCTTCAGAGAAAATAGCATTTACAAGTGCTTTTGCTTTCAGTACCGGAAATCCTGCTTTTTTTGCAGCCTCCAGAGCACGATTTTTCAGTGCGATTTTAGCAGCACTAATTTGGAGTTGTTTTCCAGCATTTTCGCCAAGTTTCTCTCCACGTTCCAAAACTTCCTTCAGCTTCTCAAAGAGATCTTTCGAAGTGTCGGAGGTATCCTTCAATATCGTCTGAACCTCAGGAGTTGCTAAGAAAGCATTCACTTTGGATTTTACAGTAGTAGCTCCTGCTGTTGCCGAAGAGACTGCCTTTTGTCCGAGATTTTTTACTCCTTTCCCAATCTTCCCACCAATGTTTTTGGCAGTTTCTGTTACAACACCAATTACTTCTTCTTTGGCTTCGGTGTTTGCTTCTTTCTTGGCATTAGCGATTTTTTTTTTACGGTTGTTAATAGCACCTTTAGTACCATCTACAACAGTTTTGAGATCTTTACCAAGATCCTTAGCTGCGGCTGGAGCATCTTTGGTAAGAGTTTCTTTTGCCACATTCATCACACCTTTGCCAAGATCTTTAGCTTTACCTGCGAATTGTTTCGCACTGTTTAAGCCAGTTTCGAATTGGTCATCGGTTACTCCAAATTCAATGAGCCTTTTTTTTACTCTGTCTTTAATTTCCATAATTTTCTTTTTTTTAATTTATTAATATTTTATTTTCTCGCAAGCCATTTCAGGATTGCATTTTTTCGTTTGTATCCGAAGATACCTAATACCCCAATCAGGATGATCGGGATTATCCATTTTAAGAGTCCAAAAATGAACCCAATCACGAACAAACCAATGATCGCGATAATTGCAAATTTTACAACTTTCATGATTACTTGTATTTAATTTTTTATATTCACTTTACTATATGAATTTATATACACAAAGTCAAGCCAAAATAAAAAGAAAATTAAAAATCAGACCTCTGAAGAAGATCTGATTATTTACAAGGGATATTAGTTAAGTGGTCATCGCTCCGATGAGCCAAAAGATCACACTCACAATCGACCGAGCAAGTCAGACGATTACAAGACCAATACCAGCTTGTTTCAAAATAGTCATACCTTTCTTGTATTTAGCATCGTCTCCAGCAGCAGTTACCATTTGAAACCCAGCCCAAAGAACTAATACTAATGCAATAGTAGCTAACATTCCCAACATCCAGTTGATGAAGGTCTTTACAGTATCAAGCAATCTTGAATCTCCATAATTGTGAGCTTCATCAGTACCAGGTACTGCAATATTGCCTACTTCATTAACACATCAAAACCCTACACAGTCATCAGCTAACGTAATAGCAGGGGAGAGGATCGCTCCAACTCCCAACAAAAGACTAAAGAATCATAAAAGTTTTTTCATCAAAAATAGGTTCTATAAAATAAATTAAGGAGTTCCAGTACTAGACATGGCACCAATCAACCAGAAGATTACACTGACAATCATCCAAGCTAATCCGATAATAACTAAACCAATACCAGCTTGTTTCAAAATAGTCATACCTTTCTTGTATTTAGCATCATCCCCAGCGGCAGTCACCATCAAGAATCCAGCATAAAGACAGATCACTAATGCGATAGTAGCGAGCATTCCTAATAACCAGTTGATAGTCTTTTTAATAGTATCAAGCAATCCTGATCCTTTTGTATTATTTGTTCCAATTCCTGTTCCTGAGATAGTGTCATCAGTTCCAAAACTTCTAACAGTTCCCCAAGCTTCGTCATTCTGACCACCTGTAGCTTCAACAACAGAAAGCGTACTCCCAGCACCAAGAAGAGCAATAGTCCCGAAAAGGAATCCATAAATAATTTTTTTCATTTTTGTTATTATATAGATAAAAGCATAACTATGCAGTAGTTCCACCAGACATGCTACCAATCAACCAGAAGATTACACTGACAATCATCCAAGCTAATCCGATAATAACTAAACCAATACCAGCTTGTTTCAAGATACTCATACCTTTCTTGTATTTAGCATCATCCCCAGCGGCAGTCACCATCAAGAACCCAGCATAAAGACAGATCACTAATGCGATAGTAGCCAACATTCCCAACATCCAGTTGATGAAAGTTTTAATGGTTGTGATAAGTGAAGAACCTGTTTGTTTAGTGTCTGTCAACGCATTGTCTCCTGTAGGATTAGCCCACGTTGTGTCATTAACCGTTCCAGGAAGACCTTGAGCCTCAGCCACATTAGTGAGAGCAACACTTCCAATTCCAGCAAGAGCAACAACTCCAAGAAGGAATCCATAGATAGTTTTTTTCATTTTTATTAGTATAAAGAATAAAAAGCGATTCGTGAAGAAATAAGAAGCTTCAACGAACACATCATCAAAAGTATACTATTTTTTTTAGATTTTGCAACTATTTTGTGACTTTTTTCTATAAGTTATCCTTCTGAGGGCGAAACGAAGTAGAGGACGACTACAGTCCCGTGAAACAGACAGAATCCAGTAAATAATGCTAGGTTCTTCGCTATTGCTCAGAATGACGATCTTCTTTTTCTTGCATTTAGTTTGTGTATTTTTATACTACACAACAGCATTTTATCTTATCCGTTTACCTCCCAATGTCCACAAACCTCTCAAATACCGACCCCCAAATCTTCACCGCCATCCAAAACGAAGAGCAACGCCAATCTGATGGAATGGAGCTCATCGCCAGCGAAAATTACCAGTCTCCCGCTGTCCTTTCCGTCCAGTCTTCCGTCTTCGCCAATAAATATTCCGAAGGATTTCCAGGAAAAAGATACTACGGTGGGCAGGAAAACACCGACATCATCGAAACCCTCGCAATCGAAAGAGCCAAACAGCTTTTTAAATCTGATCATGCCAATGTCCAAGCTCTCTCTGGAGCAGCAGCGAACCTCTGCTTTTATTCCGCAGTAATGAACCCTGGCGATACCATTCTTGGGATGGACCTCACCCACGGGGGACATCTCACGCACGGAGCACCCGTGACGTTCTTTTCTAAGATTTTCAATTTTCAGAGATATAAAACCCTCCCTGATGGAAAAATCGACTTTGCTCAGGTGCGTTCTCTCGCACAGGAACTCAAGCCAAAAGTCATTCTCGCAGGATTCAGTGCCTATCCCAGAGAATTAGAATATGATAAATTTGCAGAAATAGCAAAAGAAAGCTGAGTTATCTTGTATGCGGATATCTCTCATATTGGGGGGTTTGTCGCTACAGGTTTACTAAAAAACCCCTTTGACTACGGATTTCACGCCATGATGACGACAACCCACAAATCTCTTCGTGGACCTAGAGGTGCTTTGATTCTCTCCAAAGGAATCGTTTCCAATCCGCTCAAAAAGCCAGAAGACACCATAGAAAACCTCCCAACTAGAATTGATAGGGCAGTCTTTCCATGAATGCAAGGAGGCCCTCATATGAATACGATTACTGCCATCGCTGTTGCACTCAAGGAAGCTCAGACTTCTGATTTTCTAGACTATGCTCAGCAGACTTTAAAAAACACTCAAATACTCGCAATCGAACTCCTCAATTACGGCTACAAACTTGTTACAGGTGGAACTGATAACCACATGGTTATCATGGATTTTTCTGATACAGAGATGAATGGATCAATCGTTGAATCCACTCTAGATAAAATTGGCATTTCTACCTCCAAATCTACCATCCCCGACGATCCAAATCCACCGTTTCGTCCTTCAGGACTCCGTATTGGAATGCCCGCAATGACTACGAGGGGAGTAAAAGAAAACGGAACCAAAAAAATCGCCTCATTCATCCATCAGGCGATCCTCGCAAGGGACGATGAAGCAAAATTAGCACAATTACGTGGAGAGGTGAAAGAATTTTGTACCACCTATCCTGTACCTAGCATCGGTTAATATAATAATTACCATTTGGTGTAGTCTAATTTGCTGATTGATTGGCTAAGGTTTTGGGGAGGGTTTTTTTGGCGTTCTGCAATAGCTAGATTGGGGAAAGTGGCTGTGATCATAGTGAGATAGTCCCCGATAGTAAACGAAATTTCTTCTCCAGTTTCTGTTTTGTAGGTATCTCATACAGCTTTATTCAGTTTTTTAAAAGCAGATCAAATATCCTTGATAAACGTATTTTTTGCATCTGTAGCCTTTAGAGTTTTGAGATGTTTTTTTATTTTTCCCCATACATAGGCATTCATATTATCATGTCCTCCCAAAAACGCACCTACTTCATATCCTACCTTCAGCCGTCCATCAATTTTATTCACAAAATATGGCATCAATTCTTTAGCTGCATCATCAGCATAAGCTGCAGTCATTAGAAGTTTTACCTTGCCATCTTCAATGCGACAAACAGGGGAGTTCTTAAAAAACTGGGTAAGATGTTTGGTAATCTCAATCTTTTCTTGCTCTTTAAATTTTACTTTCATCTCCTCTTCACAAAAGGAGATCATCACGCTAGCGGTTAATGCAGGGATCTGAGCTTCCAAGATTTCTTTATATTCTACAGCGGTAGGGTCTGCTGTGGCACTCGCTTCTGAAAACGTAATGGAAGCAGGGGATTGGGAAAGCATATTGGGCGTGACGGCTGCTTCCAAGGTCTCTCCCAGTACGAGATTTGTTGCCTGCACCGTCTCAAGTTCTCCTACTACAAAAAGTGCAGCACTAACCAGTACCGTAGAATATACTTTGTGGAAGTGGGAATGAACAGGGGTTTCCATGCAGTTGGAGAGGTTTCAATAAAATTACTACCTATCATAATACACAAAAAGGCACCAAAAGTCAACACATAAACTAAAAAAAGAGAACTGCTTGCTTTTATCACACAATTTTGTATATACAAAGAGATATTTTATCTTTTTTCCCTCCTGGAAATGGCTTTTGAAAATCCTCATCTTACTGACCCGAAAGAATATCTCTACTATCTGCTCAAGGTACATATCGATTATGCAGCTTCCGACTCCTATTTTACCTTCAATGAAGAGCCTGCTCTCAGGGTCAATGATGAAATCTACAGGCTTGTCGGATTAGATAAGTTTTCTGATGAAATACTCAACGAGATCGCTACCACGCTCATGGATGAGACGGATAAAAAACTCTTTGAGGAAAATATGAGTGTTGACATCGGATATGTCGCTCATGGACGCAGATTCAGGATCAATATTTCTCAGCAATCTGGGCATATTATGATTGTTTTTAGGCTTTTCGCAGAAAAAGTACCTACAATCGATGATCTCGCACTTCCCCCCGTTTTCAGACAATTAATGCAAAAAACAAGCTGAATTATTTTCGTAGCAGGTCCTACCGGATCAGGAAAATCTACGACCCTCGCGGCCATGCTGGAAGAAGTAAATATGACCAAACAAAAGCACATCATTACCCTAGAAGACCCTATCGAATATATTTTCACCCCGAAAAAGGCACTCATTGAACAAAAACAGCTCGGAAAAGACATCATTTCCTTCTCTTCTGCGATGAAATATGCTCTAAGACAACGTCCAGATATCATCCTTTTTGGAGAAGCTAGAGACCCCGAAGGGATTAAAAACGCTATCGCCTTAGCTGAAACAGGTCATCTCGTGTTGACGACTATCCATGCAAGATCAGCCGAGCAAACCATCAATAAAATTATTTCTATGTTCCCAGCAAACGAGCAACCTCACGTCAGAGAACAGCTTTCTGATACCCTTTCTGCTATCATTGTACAAAAATTAGCTAAAAAAATCTGAGGAGGAATGGTGCCTGTCCAAGAAATTCTGTTGACCAATACCGCTGTAGAAAATATCATCAGAGAAAATAAACTGAATCAGCTTAATAATACGATTTATGCCAATAGAAACGTGGGGATGCAGTTGCTTGAAGATCACATTATCTACTTGGCAAGCAAGGGTATCATCGATCTCAATAGTGCTGTGAATATCGCGAATGATACCGATTATCTCATCAGAGAATTGAAAGCAAAAAATCTGATTAGTGTCCCTGCTCAGTAGTAATCTTCCCTAAATTCTTCCCCTTTACTATACTTTCCCCTTATGACTGATCCTATCCTTACTCCACCAGATCCTACTGAAACTCCAATCCCTCCACAGACCGAGGCAACTTTTTCTTCTGGTGTTTCTTCTGTATTTCAAGCGACAGCTCCTCTCAATGACCTGGCAAAAGAAAGTATCTCTGTCGGACAAAATTTCGTAGGAGAGGTAAACCAATTTGGACACAATATTGTAGAAAATGTAGGAGAAATAATGGCAGAGCCAGGGAAACTTTTCCAACCCGCAAAAACCGTCTCCACCTTAGGAAATATCGTAGGAGCAAGTGTAGAAAGCGTAAAAAATCTGGCTGCCGACACGGTCGGACTTGCTACAGGAACGGTAGAAAATATTATGAAAACAGGATCCGATCTCGCAAATGTACGGACGGAACCGAAACCCGATGGGGGAGTAATGCAACCTGCCAGACCAATTTCCGAGCTCTCCAATATCTGAGAAAAAATTATAAAAAGCTGAACCATCCTAGCTACAGATACAGTTTCTACAGGAGTAAACGTCGCCAAAAAACTCCTCTGAGCTGGAGAGAATCTGCTGAAAAAAGGATTAGGAGTATTTAAAAAATAACTATACACAAAATGATCAGATTTTTCAAAGACCTCTTCACTTATCCCTTCCAAAAGGATAAAACCAATAATAGAGCGAATCAGCTTTTTACTTTGCTTTTTAAGGATTTCCCTGCACTTTTTTGGATTAAACCGACCTTCAAAAAGCTCTTAATACCGTTTTTCATCATCCGACACTACGTTTTTACTACCTGAGAAAAGAAAAAATAATGCGTCTCGTTATCCAATCCGTCTCTTCTGCTTCTGTTCGCCTTCCTGAGTATGAGGGGATCTCTAGGTCTATCTCCAGAGGAGTCGTCATCTATTTCGGAATTTCCACCGCCGATCTCCCAGACTACCCAGAAAAAATCGAAAAAATTGTCCGCAAACTCCCAACCATCAGATTTTTAGAGGGAGAAAAAGGAATAAATCAGTCTTTGAACGATGTAGATGGCGAAATTTTGCTGATCTCCAATTTCACAGTCTACGGCACCAATCATAAAGGCACCTCCATGGAGTTCACAGGTTCTGCTCCCTTCAGTGAGGCGAAAGCCATTTATGATTACTTCATTGCAGAAGCCCTTTCCGCTGGTCGAAAATTACAAACAGGAGAATTCTGAGCGGATATGCACATCACTTCAGAAAATAGGGGACCTATCAATTATGTTTTTGATTATTAGGTCCTAAGCTAACACATCCCCGATCCTCTCTTCCAAAAACTTCTGCAACCCCGGCAATCCCTCCAACTTCGGATACGTCTTCAATAACCATATCGCTCATTCCTGTACCTTTCCCAAAAATCTCAAATCCGTCAATACCTCCAAAGGGACATCACTTTCCCCAGATTGCATGGTCCCCAAAATTTCTCCTGAACCGCGGTTATGCAAATCTAATTCTGCGAGCTTAAATCCATCCGTAGTCGTTTCCATAATTTTTAATCTCTGGTAAGCGTCACCAGATTTTTTTTGAGTTTCCAAAAAACAATACGATTTCATCGTAGAACGCCCAATTCTTCCCCTCAATTGGTGCAACTGCGAGAGTCCAAACCTTTCAGCATTTTTGATAATCATGATAGTCGCTTCTGGTACATCCACCCCTACCTCAATTACTGTAGTGGAGACGAGCAAACATTTCTTTCCTGATTTAAAATCATTCATCACCTCATCCTTCTCTTTGGCTGACATCCTTCCGTGTAAGAGTCAGATTTTTCCTTCTGGTAATTCAGAAAAAAAGGCTGAAATTTCATGATATTGCGTCGTTGCAGATTTTACGTCATCCATTTTTTCACTATCCTCAATCAATGGCACCACAACAAAGACTCTCTGCCCCTGCTCGATCTTCTGTAAAATCCAAGGCTTCAGCTTTAAGTACTCATTTTCCGAAATCACTTTACTCTCAATAGGTACACGCCCTGCAGGTAATTCATCGATCACACTCACATCAAATTCCCCAAAAAAAGCCAGTGCCATAGAGCGGGGAATCGGTGTAGCGGTCATCTGCAAAATATGAGGCGAGTTGAACCTTTTGAACATCGCCCTTTGCTTCACTCAAAATTTATGCTGTTCGTCGATACACACAAACTGCAAATTAGCAAACCCAATGTCTTCCTGCAATACCGCATGGGTAGCCACGACTACGTCGATTTTCCCTTCTCTGAGTCAGCGTTTTATTTCCTCTTTTCTTCCTTTGGTCAGTGAACCAGTAAGAAGTTCCACTCTCAGTCCCAGAGGTAAAAGAAGCTTTGCCAGTGTTTTATAATGCTGATTTGCCAAGACTTCCAGTGGAGCCAAGAGCACTGACTGCCCACCAAACATCTTCCAAACATACCACATTGCAATCGTCGCCACAATGGTCTTCCCACTTCCCACATCTCCTTGCAATAATCTCAACATCGGCTTCCCACGATAAAAATCCTCCAAAATCTGCACAATCACTTTTTTCTGTGCTACAGTCAAAGAAAAAGAAAGCTGATCCAAAATCGGTTTCAAAATCTCCCAATGAGGGGTTTCCTGCAGTGGGGGAGTCTCCAAACTTCCTTGATACTCTAATTTATTCATTAGAGAAAAAAGCTGAATCCTAAGCAACCTATCAAAAAACAGTCTATGCAAGGCCTTGCTCTTCATTTCCTCATTTTCAGGATAATGCAAATTTTTCATAGTAGCCACCACATCTAATAATCCAAACTGTTGCATAAATTCTGCTGGGAGATATTCAGAAAAGATTTCAGGAATCCTATCTAAATTATTCCATACTTTCTGAGCGAATCGCCCTGGTTTAATTCCCTGCATCTCTGAATAAATAGGGAAAATTCTCCCGGAATTGTAGGAAGTATCGTCTGAATGTTCTATTGTTTCCCCATGAGAAGGGAGATACAGCGAATCCGAGGGGGTTTCAGGAGCTGTCGCTGGCACCACATCAGGGTGAGAAAAGATAATCTTTCCAAACTTCATCTGTGGTTTCCCAACGATAATATACCAGCTTTTTTCCACTAATTTACTAGCCAAATAAGCTGAATTAAAAATACTGATATAGCCAATATTCCCATTCTCATCTTGAAATTTTATATCATAAATCATTCTTCAACCTCTACTTCGTTGCTTTTTTTGGACGATCATTCCCTTGGTCGCAGTCTTACCTTTCTCATCAAAAATCAATGCATTCAGTGGTTTAATCTGACTTCTATCTTCATACGCCCTCGGAAAATAATTGAAAAAATCCTTCAAAGTCTGAATCCCATTCTGTGCAAGAATACTAATATAACGAGGAGTGGTCTTGAGAAGTTGCTTGAGTTCCATATCTTTATATATACGCTTTCCTCTCTCAACTTCAACCGATAAATTTGCTCTTGATTTTGGAGGGATATATCTGTACAATTAAGAAAAAATATAAAAACTATGTCAAGAAAAAACACACAAAAAAAATTCAAAAGATTATCCAAAATTTATTTTCTCAGAGCACACTCTTTTATGAAGAGACTTGTGATTTGGTCACTAATTTATTTTGGGATGGTTTGGATTCCGACTTCTCACATCAAAGTGGCCATTTTTTTGATCGCTTTTATCTTGGTGGAGATGGAAAGAGTAATCACTATCTTCCAACTCCCACACCAAAAGAAAAAGAAAGAGAAAAAAGTCATAAAAACCCCAAATCCACCAAAACTCCTTTTAAAACTCCAAAGGATTATTCAAAAGGTGAAAATATTAATCCTTCGAACGAGACTTGGGAGAAAAATCTGGATTTGGTTTGGGAGATTTGAGGAAAAATTGGATAAGGTAGTCGAAAAATCTCGGTATCTTACCCGAGTGAAAAGAAAATTACAGCACAAGACAGTAAAAGCGACTATTCGCTTCCTCGTGTTAGTGATGTTTCTTATTCCTGTTCCAGGCACCACAGACGTGGCATTAGTCACTTTAGGTGGTGTGGTTCTGCTCTGGGTAGCTATAGAAATCTTCATAGAATGGTTATTAACCGCTATGGAAGTAGGACTAGAGTTACTTGTAAAGATTATAAAAAGAAGACGACACTGAAATGCAGTGCCGTCCTTTTTTTATACTTGAATATATATATCAGATTTCACTTTAATTACATTAAATAATTCATCTTCTGAATAGATTTCTCTTCTTCTATATGTTCAGCTACCGTTATAGTCATATTTATGATGTTAAAAAAATAAAATACAATATAATTAACCAAAAAAATAAAAAACACAAATTTCAGAAGAGATTTTTTCTCTGGTAATTTTCCTTCACATTACTATAAAGGAATACGAACAAATAAAAATCACTTTTCATACTCTCCTTAAATCTCTCAATGCTTCTAGACCTCCCCGAAACCTACACTCCAGAAAAAAAAGCCTACCTTACTGACCTGCGAACCAAGGTCATTTTGCATATCTCTACCCAGCACGACCACAAAAAACTCATCACTTTCCTCCCCAAGGCGGGTATCGTGAATATCGAAGAAACCGAAAAAAAAGTCTACCTCGGTTTCGCAAATGAGTTTGCCATGACGCAAGCAAAGAAACTTTTCAATAAATCCCTAAAAGACGCCATCCACGAACTCTATAACCCTCAGTTTAGCCTAGAATATGTAATTTATCCACCCTTTTCAAATGGTTCGCCACTCCTCATTGACTTAAAAAAAATCCTGAATATCAAAGACACTTCCGTTTCAGAGCCCATAGGAAAAGAAATAAAATCTGAATTATCTTCTTATTTTGGAATTCTGTTTGATCCGAATTTCAGATTCGACAATTTTGTGGCGGGTGCAAATAATCAGTTCGCCTTCTCTGCAGCAAAAGCTGTTGCAGAAAACCCAGGAACCGCTTACAACCCACTTTTTATCTACGGAAACGTGGGACTCGGGAAAACCCATCTCATGCAAGCCATAGGAAACGAAATCACTGCAAATGACCCAAAAAAAACTGCTATTTACCTCCCTGCCACTAAACTCGTAGACGAAATCGTGCAAGCCATTAGAGGGAATAAACTCAATACCCTGATGAGAAAATTCGATGACGTGGATGCTTTGCTGATTGATGATATTCAGTTTCTCGCTGGAAAGGATAAGACACAGGAGATTTTTCACAATATTTTTAATGATTTTCACTCCAAGAAAAAACAGGTCATCATGTCTTCAGATCGCCCTCCCAAGGAACTGATCGATATTGAAAGCAGGTTGAGAAGTAGATTTGCTCTTGGTTTGGTAGCCGATATTCAAGCTCCAGATTTCGAAACGAGGATCGCAATTCTCGAGGCTAAACTAGAGGCGAAGCAGGAGAGTATCGAAACCGAGTTTCTCTCAGTTATCGCTCAGTATATTAAGTCTAATGTCCGTGAACTCGAGGGTGCACTCAATATCCTCCTCACGAGAAAAAAACTCTCTGGGCAAGAAACATCTTCCGAAGATGTACAAGCCTGCCTCCAAACGCTGGGCTACACTTCTTCACACGCCAGAGCGACAATAGAGGAGGCTTCCTCACACAATAAAAAATCTGACCAATCTTTCGACAATATCGTGGAAATGGTAGCCAATTACTATTCCCTCTCAGTCGCTGAACTCAAGTCCGACTGTAGAAAAAAAGAAATCACCACTGCCAGACAGATTTTGATGTTGATTGCCAAAAAATATTTCAAGCGAACCCTTGAGAAAATAGGGGACTACTTCGGTGGGAAAAACCACGCTACCGCGATTTATGCCATTTCCAATATCGAGAAAAAACTGAAAATTGATGAGACAATTCTGCATGATTACCAAGTATTTGTAGAGTGGGTCGAGCAGTAGTATTTACTCTTCAACAACTCATAGAAATGGTTTTTTAATCTCCCCTTTGCATTCCCCTCACAGATCACTATCATTTCAAAAATCCTCGTCCTTTGGCGAGCAATAATAATTTATTCACACATATTCAGATTTTTTATTTTATCTCGGGATATTTATTTGGTCTAGCGAGATAATATGCTATTTCTTCGCTCTCCTCAGCTATCTCAACATAATGGGTCTTTATCTTCTTTTCAAAACCTCCAAGTTCTTTCTGCTTTTCTTCTTGAGTTTTCCTAATTTCCTCCCTATCTAACACATGTACAGCAATCAAATGCTCAATGACTTCTAACACATCAGCAAGTTCATATTTGAGTTCCTCTGGAGTATTCGTTTCAGAGGCTTCGATGGCTTCTTCAATGAGTTTTTGTTTCAACTCTTTGATATAGTTTTCATCAGACAGGATTTCATAGTTTATAATGATACCTTTTTCTTGCATAAGAGGCAAGCGATTATTTCTGATGAGCATATTTGTGGCGAATTTCTTCATTTTGGGGAAGGGATTAGGTAAAAATAAATCAGATTTCTGTGTAGGGTTTTCCTCCAATTTCTGTGGGTTTCTCACCAAAAACGGTTCAACTCTGCTGGTTGTGCTGGTCTGATAAGGGGCATTTTATACATAGGTCGTTGATAAAACTATCCTCTCAAACTCGCTCCCACACTTTCTCCCGCCTTAATCGCCTTATTCATTACATAGGTAATATCTTCGCTACTCATATTCCCATCTCCCACAAACTTAATCTGAAGAGAAACAGACTTTTTTCCTGCTGGTAAATTCTCCCCTTGATACACATCAAATACTTCAACCTCTTTGATTTCAGGGATAGATTTGATTCTTTTAAAGAGCTCGGAAAAATCTGACTGCTCATCAAGGACAAAACTCAAATCTCTTCGCAGAATCTGGTCTTGGATGGTTTCGTAGGTATACGTCCTCTCTCCAAGCTGGCTTCTGATCTCCTCAATGACAGTTTGATTGAGTTCTACGAAGCAAGTGTTGGCGTTTTCTGGGATTTTATGGTCTTTCAAGATGAGCGGGTGAAATGCTCATAAAAGTCAGATTTTTATTCCTTTGTAGAGAATGTTCCCTTGCTTTTTCGGGTGGAAGTATGGGAGAGTTGTCGCTTCATAGCTGATTTCTCCGTCAAGTTCTAATCCATTCAAGAGCATCTGCACGATACCTTTTGCTTCTAAAAGCGTATCTTCCTCTCGGGATTTCGCTGATTTTTTGTAGAGTAAAATTCCCGTATGGAATTGCTCGTCCAGATGAGCTTTAGCGAATTCCTTGGCTTCGTCATTGTGAGGTGCGTTCGTGGTTCGGATTTTTCCCGTATCGAAAATGCTGAACTCATCAAAGAATTTCGCATTTTTATTTGCGATTTGGATAAATTGATAAATGAAACTGTCGCGAAGAAGCGGGCATTCCGGATTTACGGGATTTTGCAGTTCCAGAAGACGTGAAGCAACCCCCTCTTCCGTCGTCCTACTCTTGGCTCGTCCTCCTCCCTCTCCCCCTGACAGGGGAGTAAACTGTGATTCGGAGTTTTCTCCGCTATACAGCGGGGTGCCTGTAGGGCGAAGGGGTTGTAAAAAAGGCTCGACCATCTTCTCGCTGACCCAAGGATACGTTTCGGTTTGCAGACATCTGCACCTTTCTACGAGGACTTGTTCCGTGATTCTCATATTCTGCACCATACCACTAAACGCCTGATTTTTGATTTCGGTCTTTGCGGGGGTATTTTCCACGTGTTCGTAGCCTCGAATTCTCGCTACTTCTTCAGTGATGTCTTCGGGAATATTCATATCTTCGGGACCTCTCCAAATCGGAGCAGTTATCGTATTTTCGTGGACTTGAAATCCTAAAGCGGTCAGAATTGTTTTAGCTTTTTCTGTGAACGTTTCGTTTGCCATTGGTAGGATAAAAAAGGGGTAAAAAAAGGCTGAAATAAATTTTGTGCATTTTTACTTGATTTTTTGTTTTTTTTGAGTATCATAAATATGTTCACGATGGGTGTAGAGAGCAATTATCTTTCTCCCCTATGAGAAGTCCTTCTGCGAAGCGGAGGGATTTTTCTTTTCTATGAAGTATCTTATATCTTCCAAAACCTGAATATCTGGTCAAGCAGATTTTTTTAGTAGTTTTGAGGCTTTTTCTCTATGAGGAATTAACACTCTACCTAAGACATCTCTCTTTCTCCAGAAGTCTACGAGAGTATTATAATCACCATCTCCACTTGCTAGATATGCTTTACTTAATCATCACTCTACGACATCTAAAATACTATGAATTGCGATATCAATATCAACATTTCATTTGGTGTCTCCATTGGGTAATATCATTGTTTCTTTGAAGATTATTTCATATCAAAGAGTACGCAGTTGTTGGTAAAGTGTTTCATATTTCGCAACATAGCCGAAAAAGATCTTTGCTGTATTGATATTGAATTTTCTCTGTGTATAAGCCAAAAACTCTCACCAATCAATAATTCGTCCCATTTCTTGAGTGGATTTGTGGATATTTTGTGCATCAATGTAAAGAATATGCATGAAAGACTTAATTGGTAAAGTATAAAAGAGATAAAAAGGCTGATTTATTTTCTATTGATTATCACCGAGGAAATCTCCATATTGCTTGGAAGTTGAGTTAACGAATATACAAATTCCGCTATTTTGGAAGCAGATAACATCGTCCCAACCTGCCTTCCCGTATCACTCGCAATTTTCATTTCTCTTCCTTCTGGTCAAATATTGGATTCGGTGTCCATTCCTCACGGAGAAACTTCCAATATCCTATTTTTATTGCCTTTCAACGTCATTCTCCAATTCTCTACCAAACCTCTCAATCCTCGTTTCGACACGCTATACATCGGCATATATTCATTTCACTTGAACCCAATCGTCGCCCCGATAAACACCAAATCGGCGACATTGTGTCTGATTTCTTCAGCCAATCCCGAAAGAAGATAGCTCTGACCAATCAAGTTTACATCAAACATTGCTTGAGTATGTTCATAGTTCATTTCTTCCAACTTCTCAATGTAGCCAATCCCCGCACAACAGATAACTACAGAAAAATCTGCATATTGCTTTTTGAGAGTGGCTACGGATTGAGCAATACTTCCCTTATCCGTAAAGTCAGTTTCCAGATGTGCGACATCAAGTGGTGGTTTGGTTCTGGAGAGGCAGACCACTTCTCGTCCTTGTTGGAGGAATTGTTTGGAAAGTTCTTGTCCTAGTCCCGTGCTTCCACCGGTGATGATTACTCTTTTCATATGAGGAGATAGTTAAAAGGGGTAAAAAGGGCTTTATAAAATATATTCCCTCTATGGTTAATTTCACCCTATGTTCAAATTCAGTTTTTTTATTCACTTTTTCCAAAAATCAGCCTCTCCATCTTCTCCCAATCTACCGTGATATTCTTTGCAGGCATAGGATGCAAATCTGGCTTCACATATGAACTCAATCCACCAATCTCAAAATTTCCAAGCGACTTCTTATAATAATTCAGCTCATCAAGCAACAGCAATAAACAATAGAGAGAATACATCGGATTGATATTCTTTTCATTCCTCAATTCACTATCCGTCCTCAGTCCAAGACGAACCCCTGTCTTTCTCAATGCCACAGGGTCAAAATTGGCGATTTCGATGAGAATGTTCTTCGTCTCATCAGTCACTCCGCTATTCATTCCTCCCATTACTCCACCGAGGCAGAGGGATTTCTTTTCGTCAGCGATGACGATATCCTGAGCAATGAGTTTATGCGTTTTCCCGAAGAGGTCGGTGAATTCCTCACCGTCTTTAGCATTTCTCACGATGATATTTCCTTCCACCTTATCGGCATCAAAGAAATGCACCGGCTGCCCCGTGATATTCATAAAAAGGTTGGAGAAGTCTACCCAATTATTGATGGGTCCGTTCCCCAAATCCAAGGTCTGCAACCTCATAAAGAAGTCAGCCTTTTTTACTTCTACATCGTTGATTTCCAGCAAGATATAATTGTTCAATCCTTGCGTTTCGGCGATAATCTGCTTTTTACCTTTTTTTTCTGTATGCTCTAAAAGGTCCAAAATGCTGGTTGTTTCAAAGGCTTTCTGATAATCGGGGAGCTTGCTATAATTGATTTTCCCCTGTGGGAAGTACATCGCATTGAGTTCCCAAGCGACCCCAAAATGTCCCGTCAAATCAGGTCTATTCGTGAGTCCTTTATTATCTACATCGAGGACGAACGTATTGAGCCATTCAAATTTCTCAGCGAGGGGCGTTCCCAAATCGTTTTCGTCCACCTCCAAATCCTGAGATAAATCCCAAATTCGAGGGTTCTCGGTATCTTCGTTAATTCCCAGTTCAGACTTGGAACAAATCATTCCGTTGCTTTCCACACCACGAAGCATCC
This sequence comes from Candidatus Peribacteria bacterium, assembly GCA_031280545.1. Next base: position 5,117 of record JAITGP010000010.1, on the reverse strand, counting down.
TTTTCGCAATCGTTATTCCCGCTTTTTCAAAAGTAGTTCCCTCCAGAGCGACAGGGACGAAAAGCCCGTCTACGACATTTTGAGCTCCGCAGACGATTTGAAATTGTCCTTTACTACCGCAGTCGAGCTGACAAATATTCATATGGTCGCTATCGGGGTGAGGTTCAGTTTTCAGAATTTTTCCGATGACGATAGTTGGGGCGAGTTCACGTTTGATGATTTCCTCGATTTCCACGGTTTTGAGAATGAGATTATTGGCGATATTCTCGGTGGTGTCGTTGACGGAAATGTACTTTTTGATAAGGGAGGATAAATATTTCATAGGTAAAAAAGAAGAATAAAAGACTGAATATCCTACCGTCAGCTCATCATTGCGAGGAGCGATTCTAGATTCTTCGCTAACACTCAGAATGATGAACGGTTGGATGATACGTTGAGGGTAGTATAGCAAAGTTAGCGATACTTTCAAGCAAAAATCCAAAAAGCGGTCATAATAAAAAAACTCCAAAAAGATTTGACCTTGAAGGAGATTTTCCTATACTAAAGTCAGTTTTATCTTTCTATTCTTTACTCATGGGACCACTCATCACAATTATTGCAATTGTTGTCTTTATTCTTCTCTGTGCTACGGTTAAAATTGTAAAACAGTACGAGAGAAAAGTGACCTTTACTCTAGGAAAGTATTCCTACATCCTGAATCCTGGACTGAATTTTGTCATTCCTTTTATCCAGACGACCACTACCGTAGATGTCAGAGAGAAAGCTGTGGACGTGCCTTCTCAGGAAGCGATGACCAAAGACAACATCTCTTGTACGATCAACGCCGTAATCTACTACAAAATCAGAGAATCTGATGCTTACAAAGCGGTTATCAACGTAAAATATCTTGACTACGCTATGACCCAGTTTGCTCAGACGACCATGAGAAATATTATAGGACAGTTTGAATTGGATGAACTGCTCGCAAAGAGAGAAGAAGCCAGCCACAAAATTAAAGAAATAGTAGATGAAAAATCTGATGCCCGAGGAGTAGAAGTAATGTCTGTAGAACTCAAAGACATCAATATTCCTGTTGACCTTCAGAGAACCATCGGAAAACAGGCGGAGGCTGAAAGAGAAAAAAGAGCAAAAATTATCACTTCAGAAGGGGAACTTGCCTCTGCAGAAAACCTTCAACAAGCTGCTGAAATGCTCGCTAGAACTCCAGGAGCTTTACACCTTCGTACACTCCAATCTATCAACGATATAAGTTCAGACCAGAGTAATACCACGATTTGGATGGTGCCTGTGGAAATTTTAGAGGCCATCAAAGGAGTCGGAGACTTTCTCAAAAAATAATCAACTACTAGGAGAAGATCGCTTCATTAGCGATCTTTTTTTATCTCTTAATCATCATCCACGCATGTCTATTACCCCTTATCTCACCGCCTCAGAGTTGCAGGAGCTTTGCACCACCCTGGGTCAACAGATTTCCACCGACTACGCAGGTCGTTCGCTCTTACTGATCGGGATCCTCAAAGGATGTCAGCCTTTTCTCTCTGATCTCATGAGACAGATCACACTTCCCGTAGAAATTTCTTATATGAAAGTCCGTAGTTATACGGGAATGGCTTCCAGCGGGAATATCCACATCGAACTAGATACCGATATTTCTATCACGGGCCGCGATGTTTTGATCGTAGAAGATATTATAGATACGGGAACCACTATGGTAAATGTCTGCTCTTTTCTCCAAAATAAACATCCAAAAAGTCTGAAAGTAGTTTCCCTCCTAGATAAACCTTCCAAAAGAACGAAAGACTTCCAACCAGAGTACGTCGGGAAAGTGATTCCTGATGTGTTTGTGGTAGGATATGGATTTGATTATGATGAACAGTACCGCAATCTCCCTTATGTGGGGGTATATACGCCATAAAAAAATCCACTTCCTCTTGAAAAACGAAAAAAAAAGAATACAGATAATTTTACCCACTAAAAAACTTAACGATGAAAATTATCTGTGTGACAGGAGGAGTTCTCTCTGGAATTGGAAAATGAATTACCGGTGCAAGTATCGGTGCAATCCTCAAATCGGCTGGGTATCAGATTTTTATGCAAAAATTTGATGGATACCTCAATGTAGATCCCGGGACCATGAATCCACTTGAACACGGTGAAGTTTTCGTGACAGATGACGGTGCAGAGACCGACTTAGATATAGGACATTACGAAAGATATATTGATACCAGTTTAAATAGTAATTCATCACGAACAACCTGAAGAATCTATCAGGAAATTTTCGAAAAAGAAAGAAAAGGGGAATACCTTGGTCAAACTGTACAAGTAGTTTCCCATGTAGCCAAACTTGTAAAAGAAAAGATACTCGCCCCGCACGAAGCTGCGGAGAAGGATTGATTCAAACCTGACATTTCTCTGGTAGAGATCGGAGGAACGGTTGGGGATATGGAAAACGAATATCTCATTGAATCGGTCCGCCAACTTCGTCATGAACTAGGTGAGGAGAACGTACTGTTTATCCATCTCGTTTACTTACCTTACTTAGGAGCCTCTGGAGAACTTAAAACCAAACCCGCTCAAAATTCTGTACGTGATTTACGTGCCAGAGGGATTGAACCAGATATTCTCGTAGTCAGAGCAGATAAACCTATCGAAAAAAATCTGATTCATAAACTTTCTCTCATGACAGGAGTAGAGGAAAATTGCGTAATCCCGTCTCCAACCGTAAAATCTATCTACCAAGTGCCCGTAAATTATCAGGGACACGCTCTAGGAAACATCCTCCTCCAAAAACTCAATCTCGCTCAAAAACCTTTCAATATGTCCAAACGAGAAGGACTAGTCCAACATATTGAAAACTCCACAACAGTGAAAAAAATAGCGATGGTTGGAAAATATTGTGCACTTGAAGACGCCTACTATTCCCTCAATGAAGGACTCAAAGTGGCTGGCTACCGAAATGACATCAAAATCAAGATTTCTTTTGTAAATGCTGAAGAATTAGAAAAAAACTGAACAGGAATCTTGGCAGACTACGATGGAATCGTCGTCCCAGGGGGATTTGGAAATAGAGGAATCGAAGGAATGGTCCTAGCTGCCCAATATGCTAGAGAACATAAGGTGCCTTACCTCGGGATTTGTCTCGGATCCCAAATCATGGCGATCGACTTCGCTAGAAATGTCCTAGGATACCAAGATGCTCATAGTGAGGAATTCTCCCCTGAGGGACAGCATAATGTCGTGCATCTCATGGAACACCAGAGGGGAGTGCATACCAAGGGGGGAACGATGAGACTAGGAAGCTATGACTGCAAACTAGACCCTGAAAGTCTTGCCTTCCAGCTGTATGGGAAGACAGAAATCACAGAGAGACACAGACACCGCTATGAATTTAATAACACCTTTAGAGAAGAATTTGAAAAAAACTGATTCCATATTTCAGGGACCAGCTTAGATGGCGAATTAGTGGAAGTAGTGGAATTGAAAGATCATCCCTTCATGATTGCGACACAGGCTCATCCAGAGCTGAAGTCTCGCCCTTTAGCTCCACATCCGTTGTTTGTCGGGTTGGTGAAGGCGATGATTGGTTAAGCAAGGTTTTCGAGTGCATTAAGTTGGTTAGAGAGATCATCATCAGCTTTCTGGCTTTCTTCTCCAGCTATTTTATCATGGAGATTTACTACCTCTTTCTCAAAAGTTTTTTGTGCATCAGGATATAGCTCTGGACGCCGATTTGTGGTCTCCTTTTGTTCATCATCCTTGATCAACTGCTCTAATCCATCAATCCCCAGAAAAAGGTCTTTCTTTTTATCATCACGATTCGCACTAGAAATACCTTCATCAGAAAAGAGTTTTATAAGTCAGAAGATATCCATCTTCCCACCCGCTGGGTGGAAGTGTTTCATGATCGGATGAGTATGCTTTTCTCATGGAACCGCAGACATTGTGGTCAATTTTTCAATGATGTTAGTGCAACGCTGAACCTCATTAATAGAAGCTGTCTCCAGTACATTATCTCGATAACGCAAGAAGTCTTTTAAATCAGGATTTTTCTTCACTTCTTCACTGATATTGTAGTCAGATTTCTTTTCACTTGCTTTCAAAAGAGGGATGAGCTTCTGAGAAGCAACATCTTTACGGACTTGCCTTTCCATAGCTAGTTGAGCATGCTCTTTATCAGGAAAAAGCTTATGGGTAGAGTCTTGAAACTTCTCACCGAGTGCTTTCTGGACATCTTCAAAGTTCCCCGTATTCAACAGATCTTTTTGGGTATTTTTATAAGTTTCTTTCAGTTCTTCATTGATCTTGGTCTGTGCAGGAAGATCATATCCAGTTGATTTGAAATTATGCAAACTGAAAGAAAAATCGTTCTCCTTATGATCTAGGAAATCATTGATTTCAAGATTAGGATTTCCATTGTCAGGAGAAAGCTGATATCTCAGAAGAGTAGTCTCTCCTTTGATGAGCCCCTGGATCACCAAATCATTATGAGCCATAGAAATATCTTTTCCTTTATTCAGGGCGAATTCACTAGCCGTATTTTCATCAAAGTACTCCATCAAAAAGAGGGCAGGGTAGGTAGCAACGCTATTGGCAATCTGTTCTTGTACTTTTGCTTCATACTGGAGCTGGAGACGCTGTTGATAGTTTTCATCGGTTTCATCAGGGTTTTGTTTGGTTGTTTCTCCAAATCGTTTTTTGAGAGTATCTAGATTTAACGCTTCCGTTCCAAAGAGTTCTGCTCTATTTTCCTGGTTATCTTTGAGAACGGTATTTGAGGTATTGAGGAGATGTTGATTTGTTCTTATCAGTTCTTCAGAGGATTTTTGGATGTCTTTGGTGAGACGATCTGCTGTGGTGAAGCCTAAATCATTCATCAAAGTATCAAACTTTCTTCACCGTTTATCTTTAGCCTCTGTAGAAATTGTATTATCATTTTGCACATGAGTATTAATTGCAGAAATAATAAGAAAGTCTTCTCTTTGTTCCTTTGTCCACCGATCAGGTAAGTTATTTAATGTGTTTTTCTTTTCGAGAATTTTTTGCTCTTGAATCAATTCTTCAGGAGTTAATGAAATCTTCTGATCTATAAGAAATTGGGTGGAAAACTGTTTTAGATC
>JAITGP010000013.1 GCA_031280545.1 Candidatus Peribacteria bacterium | reverse complement strand
AGTAGATCCCCCGCCATCAAACATAACCACATCACTACATCCAAAAGTATCAGTTAATATGGAGTTTACTGCTGTTTGAGTTTTTGCACTGGCAACCAAAATATATACCGTTGATCCTCCTTGATTGGGAATACCCACCATAGTTCTCTGTATAGAACTAGTTTTTTGCTTATTATTCAAAAGCGGATCTAAACCAACAAACACATTCTGAAAGGATTGAAATCTTGCTTGCATATCAGAATATGTATTTGTATTTCCTGTGAGATAACTTGTCCATTGAGCTCCCCCAATAAAAGCCGACCCAGTATTTCCACTATAATTTATAGCAAAATATTTTCTAGGTTTTTCAGTATCAACATTTGAATAAGAGCTATATCCTGTACTAAGAATCGCACCATCTTTTTTTAAGATATGTATGGAAATAGGTCTCGAATGCTAGACAAAATTTTCTTTAATCGTTCCTCTTGAAAAAGCTGAGCGTATCTGTACAAGAAGGGGAATCTTTACTTTATTTTTTAAGCAGATGTTGATTACTCTTTGAGGGAAAGCGGGAAGTGGGAAAGGTACTATCGCCAAGCTCCTAACCCAAAAACTTGGATATGAAACGGTCTCTATCGGAGAGATGAAAAGAAAGCTGGCGGAAGAGATGGGACTCAATATCTATGAATTCAACCTACTTGGTGATAGCCCAGAAAAAGCACAAGAATTTGATCTCAAATATGAGGAGTATCAGAAAAATCTTCATCTGGATGAGAAGATCATTTTGGATAGTAGATTGGGGTTTTACGCTCAGCCTAAGGCTTTTAAGGTCCTACTGGATGTGGATGAAGAGGTGGCAAGTAAAAGAATCCTTTGAGCTCAGAGAGAAACCGATCAATTTGAGAGTCCTGAAGAAGCCTTGAAAAAAGTGAAAGAAAGAAATCTAAATGATCAAGCTAGATACAAAAAACTGTATGATATCGATGTTTGGGACTATAAAAACTATACCCTCGTAATAGACACCACCGACAGAACTCCTGCAGAAATTCTCGAGATCCTTCTGAAAGAATTCAAACTTTGGAAAATTAAAAAATCAGAAAGCTGAAATCCTGACTATGCTTTCCTAAAAACCAGCGAACCTAACCTTACCACTCCCGAAGAGAAAAAAGCACTCTCTAAAGCGAAACATAAAAAAACCTTACTCAAAAATATTCTCTTACTCTTCGCACTTTTAGTGGTCGCAGGGATTTGGATTGGAACCGTTCTTATTTCAAAATAAGCTCTAAGTCTGATCGAGAGAGTTCTTCAAGTCTTTTTCATTGGAGCACTTCAGGGATAGAGAAATGTTTTTCTTTTTTTTCGACCATTTTCGCAATTTTTCCGAGCGTTTTTCTGCTATAGGGAGAAAAGAAGTCGAGAAATTCCACTAAACGCTCAAAAGAAAGCTGAGGAAGTTCAGACTTTTTTACTAATGAGACTAAGCAACTTTTCACTTTCGGAGCGGGACTGAAAGCTTTGGCAGGAATGGTTTTGAGATAGTCAACGCGATAGGCGTAATTGAGTAGTCGGTAAAGATAGGATTTTTTTCCCGCGTCTCGTTTGATCTTTTCGCCAACTTCCATCTGAATCATAAAAAGTCCTCCAAGGATATTGGGATGTTCATGACTGAAAAATTTTCTCAGGATGGGTGAGGTGATATAATAAGGCAAATTTCCTACAATGAGCGAAGGGGTCAAAAGGGACTGGAGATCGATATTGAGGACATCATCGATCACGAGAGTAGCTTTTTGGTCAGCAAGGATTTCCTCTAGTCCTGTTTTAAGGGTTTCATCTTTTTCAATTACCGTAAAATTGGGAGAAATCCCTTTGATGAGTTTGGTGATCGCTCCTTTCCCTGGTCAGATTTCTATGATCGCCTCTACATTCCACTGCTGATAAAGGTTTTTCACTTTGTCTGCAATTCGATGCCTGACCTTGGTATCGGTGAGGAAATTTTGTCCAAGATAGCTACCCACGATGAGAGATAAAAAAAATAAAAAATCTTCCCAATCCGTAGATTGGAAAGAGTGCATTATCTGGAGAAGAGGATAACGCTGTACCCTTGTGCTTCTTTTTTTGGTGTATCGTACTGAGATCTTCCGAGGGTAGAAAGTGCATCTTTGACGGCGATGATTTTTTCCAATGCCTTGTCTGCATACATTCTCTCACGACCCTTGAGTCTGATACTTACTTTCACATTATCTCAATCCTTAAGAAATTCTTCAGCTTTTTTGATTTTTAGTGCCAAATCATTTTCTCCAATATTGTAAGAGAGTTTGATTTCTTTCATATCTTTCCCTTTCTGACTTTTCTTTTTTTCTCTATCATCTTTTCCTTTTTGATACATATATTTTCCGTAGTCAGTCATACGCACGGTGGAAAGCATTTTTTCTGGATCGTAAGTAATCTGTACGAGATCTAATCCTGCTTCTTCTGCCATTTCCAAAGCTCTACGTCTAGGGAAAGTTCAAAGATTCTGCTTTTCATCGTCAATAATAGTGATGGAAGGTGCTTTAATTTGATCATTAATATACATCATTCTCGCTTTGGGATTGACCGTATTGTCTCTATTATTTCCATGAAAAGGATGAGCAGGTGCGGTACTACTTCTAGGAGTTGTACTAGTTCTCGGAGCTGTCCCCGGTTTCACAAAAGGTTTTCAATCCATAGGCAATGAGAAAGGTTAAAATCTGACTATATTTTCCGCTCCCGGCGGGGTTCGAACCCGCGATTTCCACCGTGAGAGGGTGGCGTCCTAAACCACTAGACCACGAGAGCTCGTTTATTGTATTTTGCAAATTGTCCCACCAGGGATCGAACACTAGATCCAACCTGCTAAAGCGGGTTTGTTCTATCCATTGAACTATTTTTATTTTAGGTAATATTAGTAGTAATTTACCCCCACCAGGGATCGAACCTGGATCCACAGCTTAGAAGGCTGTTGTTCTATCCATTGAACTATAGGAGCATCGTTATATTAGCAGGGATCAGTATACAGAAAGACAATATAAAATCAATACTTTTTCTTTTGAAATCAGATTTTTTTTTCATATACTGAAGAGGTATTTATTTTCCTCTCTGATTATGCAGGCAACTTTAGAAAAAAACCATCTCCTCACCATTGAAAATCCTACCCTCGATACCGGCAGAACCTACCAACAAGACTTTCAAGGTCTGAAGATCACCGAGGAAAATAAACTTTTTTTCGTACTGCATAAAAAAGAAATCAAGCTAATCGAATTAAAAAATATCGGTTCGACTATGGGAGTTTTCTATATCAGAGAAAGAGCTCTTTTTGATCATATGAATCTGGTACCCGCATACGTTCATCTCGCTGGGGAACATTTTGGAGGATTCGATGAAGAAACGGGTGAAAGATATCATTTTTTGCCATATTTTTCTCCACAACGTGTCGAAGAGACCAACAAAGTTTTGGAGCAGATTGGGATTTCTTTTCCACTTTCTCACACTACAAAAGGGGTAGTTGCTCCTTGGACGAATACCTTGGATTTGCCAGCTGGCGGAAGTATCGAAGAACTTTTGAGTCATTTCTTTTGACTACTATTGCTTTATGGAAAATTTGAAGCGAAACAGAGACAGCTCAATAGTATAAAAATTCAGATTCCTCTTTTGAGTGCCTATGCTGAGCTCCATGAGGTTTTTCAAAAACAAGTGCAATCTCTCCAATCCCATGGAATCTTCCTCCAATCCAGCCTCAATCAAAATGGAAGTAAGACTACCCTGCAAATCACTAGCAACGACTACGAACTCTTGCAAATCTTCGCGGAGTGGTATTCTCCTATTGAAAAGTTTACGCAAATCACTAAAAAAGAACAAGCGATGCAGGTAAGAGATCAGCTTTTAGCTTTCATTACTCAGGGAAACCTAGAAAATAAAGCTGAGCTCACTCAACTGATCCAGCAGAGCGTTGTGAAAATTTTGGTAAAATAATCATTGGGTGGTTGGTGTAGTGGTAACACATCGGTCTTCGGAACCGCTATCGGGAGTTCGATCCTCTCACCACTCGTGTTTTTGTTTTGAGCACTAGGCTATAATGCATATTCTCGTGAAATGATACTACGGTTATAAAAATCTGGGTGATGAAATCATCCTTTTTTCTCTACTCACGCGAATTCAAGATACCCGAAATCCAGACCAGATTTCTCTTCTTTCTGGAGATCCTGTTTGGTTGGAAGATTGGCTAATTCAGCATAAAGACTTTTTCCCACCAATATTACATAAATTGCAAATTATGCCCAATCCGACCCCTTGGGAATACCTAAAAATGATCCTCGGATTTGGAAAAAAATATGATTTTTATATTTTTGGAGGAGGACAAGTAGTTGATGAAGAGAGAAAATTTCCTCATAATGGACGAAATCTGCCTTTGCTTTTCAGGAGAGTGATTAACAAGGGAAATTTCGCGTTGGTCGGAGGAATTGGAACGCAAAATAAAGATGGAACCCCTATTTTACATAAAATGCTCTTGGAAAAAGCTCAGATTGTTGTGCTTCGTGATAGTTTTTCAGAAGGGTTGGCAGAGAAGCTGCTCCCCAAAAATATGCGATATAAAGTACAGACAATAGGTGATTTTTCGCTCTCTCTGTTGGAGGAAAGTAAAAAGCTCCTTGAAAAAGGGAAAATCAAAACTTCTCGCGATCCTTATGTGCTGATTAATCTTTCTCCTCTCTGCACCTTTCCACAGGCAATCAAAAAGATTAAAAGCTTTCTCAGAAAACATCCCAACGCTCAGCCCATCTATTTTCCAGCACATTTGCATGAAGATTTACAATATTTTACGATGTTGCAGGAGCAGATTCCTCCTATTGAACTTTTTGATTGGACCAAAGCGGGAGTAGCAACTACCATGAAATTATTCTATTTCGCAGAAGCGGGAATCGGTGCAAAATTACATTTTCTCTATCCTCTAAAATATTTCGGAGTGCCCTATGAAGTGCTAGTAAATAACCATAAAAATCAGGTTAATTTAGCTGATATCGATTAACCCATGGGTCTCCTAGATCTCCTTTTCCCTCGTGAATGTGCAGGATGTCGCAAACCTGGAGAATATCTTTGTACTGCCTGTAAAAAGACGCTTTTTGCTCATCCGGAGATTTGCCCGTTTTGTCATAAGCCGTCCACGGATTTTCAGACTTGTTTTGCTTGTAAGGGGCAAGAAGATGCTTTAACAGGGATTTTGATAGGATTTTCTTATCAGACCTTGATTAAAAAGCTGATTCTCAAGGTGAAATTTGGACACAAAAAGGATGTTGTCCCATTTTTGGCGGGAAGGATCGCTCTCTTGGTACAGACGCATGGAAAATTGAGTGAATTAAGTAAGGATGATCAGATTTTTATCTCTTTTATTCCCTCCCATCGAAGGAGAAAATATCTGGAGAAAGGATATAACCAGTCAGAACTTTTGGCTAAAGAGCTTGCAAAGCAACTGGATTTACCTATACTTCCATTGGTGAAGAAAATGAAATATACCGTTTCTCAGCTCAAACTCAAGAGAGAAGAAAGGAAAAAAAATCTGGAAAACGTTTTCGTTCCTTTTCAGCTCGATAAACTCTCTCATGGTGCAACGGTACTTTTCGTGGATGATGTGACCACTACGGGGTCTACCCTCCTGCATATCGCCAAGGTCATCAAACAGGAAAGAGATGATTTAAACATTTGGGGAGCAGTAGTGGCTAGAAACATGCAGTAAGAGGATGGTGCAATGGTAGCACGTTGGTCTCCGAAGCCGAAAATGGGAGTTCAATTCTCCCTCCTCTTGGAGGTTTATTGGAAATTAAGAAAAGCTATTCGCAATATGATACAGATGTTCAGCACAAGCAAAGAGAGCAGTACAGAGTTGTTTCCTTCCTCTAGCTTGGTCACCTTCAGCATCTTTTTTTATTTTTGAGGAAAGAACAGAAAAAAACTGAGAAAGAAACACAGGATTCCCTTTTTTTATCAGCTGAGCAATTTCCTCCAGTGGAATACCTAGAGAAGGCATATGAGAAAGATGTTTGGTAGGTTTGAGGTCGCCTGTGGCGGGATCTACCATATAGGGTTTACTAATTTTCCAAGCCTGCTGGATAGAGAGAGAAGCTTCGTGAAGATGACTTTGTACCGTATTATTAGAGAATACCTCGCTAAGCTGTTGAAAAAAACTGGCTAAATCATCATATTTGAGATCACCAATCTCCTCCACGGATTGTAAAATTTGGAGAAGTTGAGGAGAAACTTCAGTAGTAGAAGGGAAAGTATTGATTTCCTTTTCATGGAGAGGAGAGGGAGTTGAGGCAAACATAAGAAAAAATTTTGGATAAAGAATACCCTTTTATACTTATTTCGATAAAAAGTGCCAGAAAAATTGCATTTTTTTGTATTTCTGAATATACTTAGATAAGTTTTATTCTTATCTCTAATGTGATGGTTAGTACAGACGACACTCAAATCCCTGTTCAAACGGGAGCTACTACAACCCCTGTATCTACAGATTTTGATCTAGGATTGGACACTCCAGCTACGCCTGAGGTTGCAGATTTTAGTCTTGAGACTCCGATTTCTGCAGAAACAGATACTCCTGCCTCCGTATCTGATGATTTTTCTTTGGACTTGGGAAGTGACGCTTTTGCTCCTGCCACTCCTCTTGCTGAAGAAACTACTCTTCTCCCAGATACTAGTGAACCAACATTAGACTTTTCTGAACAACCTATTGAACAACCTAGTAGCGAACCAGTAGTACCTCTTTCAGAACCTGTTGTAAATGAAGAAACCAGTAATGATTTTTCTTTCGATTTGGGAGCAGATGCTTTTGCTCCCGCTACTCCTCTTGATGAAGAAACTACCCCACTTCAGGAAGAACCCGTTAAACAACCTGAACCAGCTTTGGATTTTTCAGAACCTGCGGGAAGTGAAGAAACCAGCAATGATTTTTCTTTCGATTTGGGAGCAGATGCTTTTGCTCCCGCTACTCCTCTTACTGAGCCGACTTTAAATCTTTCAGAACCTGTTGCAGAAATTGCTGAACCATCTATTGAGCAACCTCTTGAAGAATCTACTTCAGGATTATTTACTCCTATAGAAGGAACCGATACCCCTTCAATTCCGAATTCCTTAGAAAATCCAGAATCTTTCGCTCCGATTTCTAGTCCAGATACACCTCCTGTAGATTTTTCTGAAGTTACTTCCGACGAAACTGCTACCCCCTCTAGTGATTATCAACCTACTCCAGACGCATTCAGTCAAACAGTGGAGGCACTCAATACTGCGAAGGCAGAAGGAACTACTTTTATGTCTTCTGAAGATTTACCTTCCTCTACTCCAGAAACATCCTCTCCTGAAGAAGAAAAAGTTCTCAATCTGGATCAAATGGTCGCAAAATTTAATGGAGAAGACATCCCTGCTGATCCTATTGACGATCCTTTTGCACCTATGAAAAAAGCTTTAGAAGATGAAGAAAGAAAAGAACTGGAAGAAAAAGGTGTCGATGCGAACGGTGTTCCTTTAGTTCTTAGTCCTGAAGCTGAAGAAAAAGTTCCTGTAGCTACACCCGATATTTCTGCTGTGGATACCGATACCACTTCTGCTCCTGCAGAAATTGCTGACCCTATTGCAAGCGAAGAAGAGACTATTCCAGAACCACAACCAGAACAGCAAGAAACACCAGAAGTATCTTCAGAACCTGCTGGGACACTTTCTTTGGATGATATTATCGATACAGGAACCATAGCGATTCCTCAAGAGTCTCAACCTGCTGTAGAAGTTTCTACAAAAATGGATTTGAGTGGAATTTTAGAAAAACTTAAAAAGAATCCTATGATTCTCGCTGGAGCAGGAAGTATCGTTATTCTGATTTTTGTCTTAGTGACGATGTTCCCAAGTGGAAGCAATAATCCAGCTGAGACTACTATTCCAGAGATTACTCAACCACAAATTCCAGACCCTGATCACAATAGTGCTATAGAAACTCCAAATAACTCCTGAGGAATCTCCCTGTTGCCAGATCCATCTGAGGAAACAACGCTTCCTACTCAAGAACCTGAAGACGAGTTTCCATTTGTAGATCCTGAGAGTAGTTCTACCGACCCACAACCTTGGGATGGATTTGATGAACCAGAAGATATTACTCCAACTGCCGAAGTTAGCTCCCAAGAAATGGCTCAAAATTTGATGTCTCAATTTAATATTGCTCTACAGTTAGTAGAAGTAGGAGAAAAAGAGGATGACGCTTATTTAGTAAAATATGCTGGCTATATTGTCTATCAGTCAGATCTTTTGATTAAAAGGCTTGAAAACGGAGAAACTTTAGATATAGACTATTATACGATGATATCTAATCGTATGAATACCTTTTTATCACAGATGCAAGCTTATCTTAATGGAGAATTCGATCCAAACCTTCCGCAAAACCAACAAACTCCAACAGACCCAGAGCAAGAAAAACAACAGCTCCAAGATTTTGTCTACAGTCAAAACGGAGTCTACTAATGCTGGGAGAAAGGATTTCAATCTGCTCAGTACTCATTTAGAGAGATTTGTGAATTATCTCCAATATACCAAAAACGCCTCTCCCAAAACCATAGAAAATTATAGCCTCCGAGTAAATAGATTCATTTTGTATGTAGGGGATATGCAAGCAAATGAAGTGAATAGTCTCCATATCCAGGATTTTAGAATTTTTCTGACGAAACAGGGCTTGAGCTATAAAACGATTAATTATCATATTGTGGGATTAAGGTCCTTTTTTAAGTTTCTGATGAGAATTGATGTCGAAACCATAGCCCCAGACAGACTTGAGTTGGCAAAGATTCCTCCTCGTCAGCTTTCTTATCTCTCTGAAATAGAAGTAGAAAAAATTCTGAATGCTCCAATTGAGTTCGAGAAAAACTCCTTAAAATCGCTGAGAGATCAGGCAATTTTGTATACCTTGTATGGGACAGGACTACGTGTGACAGAGCTTATCTCCTTGAAAAAATCTGATATTAATCTGTCAGAAAAACAATTTTCTGTAATCGGAAAGGGAAGCAAACTCCGTTCCGTTTTTATGACTACTCAGGCCGGAGAAAAACTCAAAAACTTTTTACTCGCAAGGGCGGATGAATCAGATTTTCTTTTTATTTCTCTCTCTGGAAATAGTTATGGGGAATCTTTGAGTAGAAACAGTGTCGAATTTCTGGTAAAGCACTATGCTGAATTGGTAGGAATCCAAAAAAAAGTCACTCCTCATACTCTGAGACACAGCTTTGCTACTTCTTTACTCAGAAAAGGAGCAGATATCAGATCGGTGCAGGCCTTGCTTGGACATTCTTCCATCACGACGACGCAGATTTATACGCATGTAGACGACAAATATCTTCAACAAGTACACCATCTTTTGGATAAGGATGATACCACACAGCTGTATGAAAACATTATGTAAAGAGAAGGAAGAGGTTTTATACTATTCTCTGGGAATTACGGCAAGTCTTATAAAAAAGATATATTTGGGCTTGACTTTGAAAGGCAATTTCTTATACTCTAGCTATATAAGGTGCAAATATCTTTAGGATACACATAACTTTTAATCTTTAAACGTTGTGAACATGAACTTCAACGTAAAACTAGACGACAAAAAACTCAAAGTCGATGTAGAAGGAACCAACCTTAAAGACATTTTGATTTACTGCAAACCCAAAGAGAGGCTTGTATTAATGAAAAAATTTGGTCTTGGGGCTGAAAAAGGAATTCCTTTGCAGAGAATCGGAGTTGAGTATAATCTGACTAGAGAAAGGATCAGACAAATCGAAACCCAAGCTCTCATGAGATTTAGAAGGTTGATTGTAGGAAATGATACCTATATGAATGTTTTGCTGGAAGCAAAAAAAATCTTGGAGGCTCACGGAGGAGTACTTGCAGAAGACACTCTTGTATCAAAACTCATTAATAGAAATCTTTTCAAATTCAAAAAATCTGAACTTAGACTGATTTTGATTTCAGATTTTGATGTCACTTACCTCAAAAGAAATAAATACTTGCATAAAGCATTCTATATTGAGCCGATTTATGAGGACCTGCTAACCAAGATGGTATTGTATGCAAATGACTACTTTACCAAGAGAGGGAAATCTCAAGATGTATACGAATTCATCGCTGTACTCAAAGACGCTTTCCTCAAAGACTACAAAGAAGTGAGTTATCTCAAAAATGATCTGTTTTATATGAACTTCTTCTCTATCATCAGAGGAATGTGTGTATTTGATGGAAAGGTTGGATTTGAGTCTTTCGCAGATGTAAATCCAAAGACTATGAAACTCAAAATCTACTACACTATGAGAAGGTTAAATAAACCTGTTCATTTCCAGGAATTACCTGCCAAAATCTTGGAATGGTTCCCTGAAAAAAGTGTAAAGATCAATACTATTCACAATGAATTAGTAAAGAATAATGATATCTTTGTAAATCTCGGACTTGGACGTTATGGTTTGAAAGAATGGGGATATGAAGGAGGACAAGTAAAAGAAATCCTCGAAAGAATCTTCAAGAAAAATGATAGACCAATGGCTGTAAAAGAACTCTGTAAAGAAGTCTTGAAAGAAAAAATGGTAAGTCCAAATACGGTAATGCTCAATCTCCAGAAATTCAAAGATCTCTTTGAAAGAGTAGATAAAGGAGTATATCAATTGAAGAATAAGTAGAGAAGTCTTGATAGAAAAAACATCGCATTTGTGATGTTTTTTCATTGTCTAATTTATCAAGCATAAGAAAAAAGCTATTCGGCATCTCTACCTGGATAGCTCTCTTACTATGTAGTATTTTCTCTTATTCAGCTTTTTGGAATACTAGTGCTCCATCCACCACCTCCACATTCACCTTGTCTCCTGCTACCAATTTCCTTCAAAGGATTTCTTTAGCCAAAGGATTTCTAAGATATTGATCTAAAGCTCTACCAATAGGACGTGCCCCATTTTTAGGATCTCGTCACTTCTTTGCTAGAAAGTTCTTTGCAATATGGGTGAACTCAAGTGTAATTCCATTCGTCTTTGCAATCTGCTTTTTTCTCTGATTAAGTTGAATTTCTAAGATTTGTTTAAACATTTCGCGAGAGATAGGATTGAAGATAATATTATCATCAAGTCTATTTAGGAATTCTGGGCGTAAAAACTCTAGAAGCTCCGGTCTTACTATCTCTTCCAATTGTTCTCTTTTTTGTGCGATAGGATCTGGAGCTGGAGTAATAGGAGTTTCCTTTTTAAATTTCCATCTACGGTTTCTCTTCTTTTGAGTGACCTCCTCGTCAGAATGAGAAGGTAGTACAGGTTCTATAGGATAAAGATCTCCTATGTCTTGATTTTCTTCTGATAAACTTTCCATAATTTCACGAGAACCAATATTACTAGTCATAATGATGATCGTATTTTTGAAATCTACCGTTTTTCAGCGATTATCATTAAGCATCCCATCATCCAATACCTGCAAAAAGAGATCAAAAACCTTTGGATGAGCTTTTTCTATCTCATCAAAAAGAAGTACAGAATAGGGTTTTTCTCTCACTTTATTGGTCAAATCTCCTCCTTCTTCATATCCCACATATCCTGCTGGTGCCCCGATGAGTTTGGCTGAGGAATGTTCTTCTTGAAATTCACTCATATTGAATCTAATTAATGCTTTTTCATCCCCAAAGAGTAATTGTGCTAGTGCTTTAGCAAGTTCTGTTTTCCCAACTCCTGTTGGTCACAAAAAGAGATAAGATCCCATCGGTTTCTTCTTATCACTTAATTCAATTCTAGAAGTTCTAATTGCATTACTGATGGCACTCACTGCTTCATCCTGTCCCACAACTCTCTTAGAAAGTTCTGTTTCTAAATTAAGATATTTTTCTTCTTCTCCTTCTTGCATTTTAGCTACAGGGATTCCTGTCTTTTCTGCGATAATCTGAGCAATATCATCTCTCTCTACAGTATTTTTAATAGAAAATCAAAAAACTGACTCCAACTGCTGGATTGCTTCTGCATTAGAAGGATTTTGCTCCTGATAAAGTCTGCTGAGCTGTTCCCAGTTCTCTTTCTGCTGAGTATATTCAGTTTCTAATGCTTCAATTTTAGCAGGAAGAGGGTCAATTTGTTCTTGGATTTTTGCCTTTTCCAATGAGTTTTTTACCAAATCTACTTCCTCTTGCAGAGAGCGAAGAGTATTTTTGAGATCGATACCTTCCTGTTGTTTCTGAGTAATTGAAAGAGGAAGAGTTGTCATTTGCAAATGAACTCTAGCAGCTGCTTGATCTAACACAGCAATCGCTTTGTCGGGGAATTTTCTATCTTTGATATATTTATCAGATAATTCAACCGTAGCTACTAAAGCATTATCAGTAATAATTACTCCGTGATGCTTTTCATAACTTTGTTCAATTTGTCTTAAAATGGTAAGCATCTTTTCATTCGTAGGCTCTGGGATGGTAAGATTTTCAAATCTTCTAGATAACGCTGAATCTTTTTCAATCTGTTTACGATACTCCTCTGTGGTTGTCGCTCCGATTACTTGGAGATTTCCACTAGAAAGTTCTGGTTTAAGTAGATCGGAAAATCCCATAGAACCTTCAGACTTTCCTGCTCCGTTAATATTATGAAATTCATCTATAAATAGCAATACTTCAGGCTTTTTTGCTTCTTGAATCAATGCTGATACTCTTTCCTCAAATTCTCCTCTAAATTTACTCCCTGAAATCAACTCCCCCAGATTTACTTTCAGAATTTTTTTATTTTTGAGAAAGTCTGGCACCTCTCCTGCAGTAATTTTTTGAGCAAGGAGCTCTGCAATAGCGGTTTTTCCTACTCCGGGTTCTCATAAAATAAGGACATTATTTCTCTCCTTTCTGGCGAGAATTTCGATCATTTTGTGAAACTCTTCTTCTCTTCCAATCACCGATTTGAGTTTTCCCGCCTTAGCAAGTTCCGTAAGGTCTTCCCAAAACTTCTTTTTTAGAATTTCTCCTAAGGAAGCAGTTTGAAGATGTCCTTTATCAAGAAGCAACTTTTTTATTTTATTATAACCAATTCCCTGCTGTGCTAATTTTTTAGCCAAGGGATGGTCAGATTGTAGGAGGGAAAGTAGAATATGATAAATAGTAGTTTCCTCTGCATCCAAATCCCTAGCAATAGTATTTGCATGTTCCAAAATAGTATTCAGTGTGAGGGAAGCACTGAGTTCTCCCTGAATAGAAAGGATTTTCTGCAATCTCTCATTAGTATCTTTTTGAATTTGTTCTAAATTTGCTCCTGCGAGTTGCAAAATTTCAGGAATTTTATCATCGGTATTATTGATTAGCACCGTAAAAAGATGGGCAATATCTATCACCTTATATCCATCTTTTTGAGCTAAACTACTCATTGTATTTACCATTTGTTTTGCCTCTTCATTATAGAGGGAGAAGTTTGGGATTCCCTTAGTCATCAATGCTTTATTAAATAATATAAATATAGTGCTATATTATAGTTATTTATAAGTCAATATCAATAGATGTTTTAATAATATTTAGGAATAAAAAACTGATCGTGATTTACGACCAGCTTAATTTTATAGATTGAGAAGATTCCCTCATATAATGATAATTATAATACTAATTATCATTTTCGGCATAATTAAAAAAAGGGGTGGCTAAAATAGAGGAAAAGAATAGTAGATAACTAATTTATTTACTATTTTTTTATAAATGAGTAAGAAGAAATGTTCTAAATGTTGAAACCATAATGTAAAAAAAGATGGGAAGAAGAGATGAAAACAGAGGTATAAATGTATCATTTGTGGATATGTGTTTCAAAATCGTACCCATAAAGTATCCTGAGGACAATTATGGGAAGAATATACTCAATGAAAACAGACATATAGGCAGTTATCTGAGAGACATTGATTAAGTATTCCCACAATTCAAAAAAGAATAGATAGTGTTATTGTTAAAAAAAAGAGTTAGTACCTCAAGAAACCGTGTTATTTATAGATACCACATATTTTTGAAGAAAATATGGGATAATGACTTTCAGAAGTTATGAACTAAAGAAAAATCTTTTATGGGAAGAAGTACCACGAGAAACTAAGCAAGCATATATAGATTGAGTAAAAGAATTACAATCTCAGTGATGGATAATCAAGGCTATTGTATGTGATGGGAAAAAGTGAATGTTATGAGGATTTTGAGAGATACCAACGCAGATGTGTATTTTTCACCAAAAGCAAATTATCCAAAGATACATTACGAAGAAACCTAAATTGGAAGCCAATAAGGAACTCAAAGATATTAGTGAATGTATTTGAGACTTTAGAAAAGAAAACGTAAAATTATTGTTAGAAGACCGGTACAAGAGACATAATAGTTTTTTATATGAAAGAAATTATTCAAATAAGCTAATTCATACTAGGACACTGAGTGCATATAAAAGTATAAAGAGAAATTTACAGTATTTGTATACCTTTAAAGATTATGAGTGAATTATTGATATTCCAAGAACGAGTAATAGCCTAGAGTCAACCTTTGGACATATGAAACAGAATGTTAAACACCATAGATGATTAAAAAAGTGGAGAAAACTTAAAGTGATAGACCAAAATCTCTGAAAATAACCACCCCTTTTTTTAATTATGCCTTTTTTTCCAAACTGAACATTTCTTTATCCAACTCTGCAAGAATGATGTCCAAGTCATGGTTAATACCCTCTTCTTGGAATTCAGCTTTCCTTGCATCTTTTGATGATAGTATCCATTTCAAAAGGCTTAAGTCTGCATACAGCAGTTTTGCCTTTCCCACAGCAAGAAAAAGCTTTTCCTCTAACGCATCCAGTACTTCCTGTGATGGAGTACCTTGAGCAAAAGCCTGTTCTTTTTCTTTGCAATACTCAGTTAAAAGTGCCTTCATCTCTGAAAAATTCTGAGACGATGAAGAACATAATTCTCGCCGAGCAGTAGAGATGGTACCGTAGTCTTTATGGATTTTTTCCAAATAACTCCGTACTATTTCTTCAGACTCTCTTTGCTTCCCCTTCAAAAGGCAGTCTACAATAGCCCCTCCTCCCAAAAGTCCTAACCCCATAAAAAGGATTCTATAGACTCCAGAAATGAAAATAAAGCTTCCGACAACACTTCCAATAATTCCACTTCCAACAAGGATTATTAATCCAATCATAACTTCAGCACTTTTTAGTCTGATACTTACTTTTTTTGTTTTCATTTTGTATTTGTTTTTTATATGTTAACATTTTTATTATATATATTAGTATACGATGTCAAGTCTATTTTGTATAAAAGATAAAACATAATTTATAGCATACTAGCTTGACTTTTTATACTGAAAACATATACTTATCCAAAACAAATAAAAAATAAGATATAATGAAAAAAGTTATTGAATTCTTTCTCGGTGAGAAAGTTACAAACTGGATCGTCATTATCAATGTTTTGGTAATACTGATTCAATGTTTTGTCCAGTCTTCAGTGCTGGATTCTATAGAATACGGACTTACAATAGCCTTCATTTCTGAAATGTTATGTAAGGTGATTGTTAAGGGTAAAGGGGTCTTTCGTGATGTTTGGGATCGTGCGGATATCATTATATGTATTTTAACTATCCCTACTTTTATTTTGATCCTAACAGGAGTATTTGATATTGCTAAACTCGTAGTCTTAGGATTCCGAGCGATAAGAATATTAAAAATCTTCAGAATGCTTAGGTTTTTCAAAAGTCGTCAAGGAGAACATTCTCTTCAGATCGGCTTAAAAGCCGGAATCATAAATTCTCCTCTTCTGCTCGTAGGAATATTCTTCTTTACAAGTCTTTCGACGATTTTCTTTCAGTCGTCTTCACCAGAGCACTTTGGGAATCCTGCTCTATCTCTTCTAAGTACCATTCAAGTATTTACTATAGAAGGATGGTATGAAATTCCTGCCTCCATCTGCAATACTAGAGAAGGGAGCTTTTATTATCTGATTCAGTTTTACTTCATTTTACAACTTGTTATTTATGCATATTTGTTAATTGTATATAATAATAGTGTTGGAGATTGGATGAGTGACGATAATGATGATGAAATGTTAAAAGAACTCGCTGAGTTGAGAGCAGAAATAAAAGAATTGAAAGCTGAACAAGAAGAACACAAGATTCTTTTGGAAGGAATCAAAGCATTATTAGAAAATAGAGATCCTTGAATATTTCAAGGGTCTTTGTTTATAGTGGAAATTTGGTATAATGAAAAAAGCTGACCGCAAATAACGGCCAGCTCGATATAGTTGCAAAGTTATGCAACAACATTAATTTAGTGCTTTCCGAACCTGAGACACATAGTGCTCAAATTCTGGCATATCACGTACAGCATCCCCTCTTTTGAGAGGGAGATCAACCTGAATATCCGCCACAATCGTAGCAGGATTTGCATTCAAAACAATTACCTTGTCAGAGAGAAACACTGCTTCACTTTCGGAATGGGTGACCAAAATCACCGTCATATCTGATTGTGCTTCAAAGATAGAACGCAAAAATAATTGCATCTCTCTTCTGGTCTTCACATCCAACGCACCGAATGGTTCGTCCATAAGAAGAATCGTAGGATTCTCTACTAAGCTTCGAGCAATAGCGACACGCTGAAGTTGTCCTCCGGATAAATTCGGATATTTCGCATATTTATCAGCATGAGCCTCTAACCCTACGATTTTCAGCATTTGCATTGCACGTTCTTCTGCCTCTTTTTTCCCAATTTTCTGAAGTTCAAGGGGAAGTGTTACATTATGCAACACACTTTTCCACTCAAAGTTAGAATACTGTTGAAAGACCATCGGAACACTAATCTGAGGATTACGAGGGAGTCCTTTGATCAGAACTTCTCCTGATGTTGGATTCTGTAATCCAGCAATATACCGCAGAAGTGTAGATTTTCCACATCCAGAGGTTCCCATTATCGTAATAAACTGACCCCTATCTGGAATATCCGGCAGATTCATCGTGAAGTTTTTGAAAACCGTGTTGGTCTTTTTTCCATCCACATAAATCTGATCAACGCTATTGATATCTACGATATTCGCTAATCCACCTTGAACGGTAGTTTCATCCTTTACTTGCGGTTCGACCAGCAATACTTCCGGTTGCTTTGTCCCATAGTTGGGATCAAAAATATTTCCTGCCATATTTTATGCGTATTTGAATTTGAACAACTTTTTATCTAATAATTTGAGTAATCGGTCTTGGATAACCCCAATCACGATAATCAAGATAATTACTGCATATACCTGTTCTATATGCGAACCACCACGACCAGAAGCCCTGTTAATCAAGAATCCTAAGCCGCCTTCTGCATTCATCAATTCCGCAATCACGATATAAGTCCAACTTACCGCCACTAAATTAATAATGTCAGGGAAAAATCTGGATAATACCGAGGGGAAGTAGAAATGCTTCAAAGTTTGCCAAGTCGAAGCGTTCATGGTTTTCATCGTCAGCTGTAGAGCTTTTAAATGGTCATTGGTTTTGATTTCATCGATCCGTTGTACAATCGAGGGGAGAAGATATACGAAGATACCAAATCCTAAAAATTGTATTTTCAGATTGAGACCAATCCCAAAAATTGTCATAAAGATTGCCGTCGTGGCAGGAAGTGGAGTAAATCGTACTGCTTCAATCTGCTTCATAATCATCTCCCTAAAGATAGGAACAAGACCGATTAGAAATCCAACAGGAACTGCAATAGCGACTGCTTGTAGATAGCCTAAAAGGTTAATCGAGATTGAATAGCCAGTATGATATACTAAATTTTTTTCGGAGAATAAGATTCCATAGGATTGGAAGACTTTTTGGGGAGAGGGCAGAATAAACGGATTTACCCAACCTAACGCCGTAATCAGCCACCAGATTCCAAAAGGGAATATAATCCAACCAATCACAGAAAGCAGAGTTCCTGTTTTAGGTGGGATTTCTGACCCAATACGAAATAAATTTTTTATTGTATCCATTTTTTTAAACTTTTATTTTATATTTTATGAGACAAAAAATGGAGAAGGGGAAACCCCTCCTCCATAGGGAAAACTCCCTTATTTATTTCGCCGGAATGAAATCGAAAGCGGTATTGCGGTTTTCCGCACGACCAGCTTCTGTTCCATTATCGGCAATAGGTTTGTCCGGACCGTTCCCAATCGTAATGATACGATGCGGGTCGAAGCCATACTCTTTGACCAAGTACTCTTTCACTGCATCCGCCCTTGCTTTTGAAAGGCGAATATTCAGTTCACGAGAACCGGTACTATCAGTATTTCCTTCGATTCGGATACGGAACCCTTCCAAGTTCAATGCGGTTTCTCCTACTTCTCTACGAATCTTATTCCGTTCTATCTGAGAGAGAAGGGAAGAATTCACTTCAAAGTTAACCGAAACCCGCTTCGACGCGACAGCAATAGCCTTTGCCGCAGAGGTTTCATCAATCGCAGCGAAGGTAATCTGTTTTTCTGACTGATGAATCTCTCCGTCTAGTCCAGTAATCGCTTGTATAATCGATGCGTTTGACACCTGAGGCCAAGGGAGAATTTCTTTGAAATTATTTCCATAGCCGTTTTTGTACACTTTCGCCATACTGGTATACAGAGTTTGTCCTGTCGTACCAGAAAAATCAGTAGAAAGACCAAAAAAGTCCTTATTATCGCCATATGTAGCGAAATGAACAGTTTTCATCATTCCTATCAACGTTTCTACATCTTGTGTTGAACCAAACGCTTCTTGAAACGCCTTTGCCGCACTTTTCATCTTTTGCGGATCAGACATCTCTGCATTTGCAGTCAACCAAGCTTTTGCTAAAGCCACTAACTTATCTTTCTTTTTTTCGATAATTTCGTGCTTAGCGATGAGACCATCCATAATGATATGAGGCATTGTTTCTGTAGAAGTAAGTACTTTAGCACCCTTCCGAGATTCTATACAATCAATATCATCAGGAGACCAAACAACTATTGCATCTACGTTTCCTGACTTAAAAGCTTTTATAGCTTCTTCTGGGTCTTGAGAGTCACTTACATTCACATCTCCAGGACTACCATAGACACTTGCAGTCAATCCACCAGCCTCTAAGGTTTTATGGAGCAACGTATTCCCGGGCCAGCCTAAGGCACAGGCAACAGTTTTTCCTCTCAAATCAGCAATTGTATTTATAGTTTTATCAACTACGAATACATCTGCTCCACGAGAGTCATTCAATTTCAAGAACTCCTCGACACCAATCTTGGTAAAGTCTCCACCTACTTCCATTTTTATAGGGAAGATATCGGTGGTAACAAACATAACATCACCTTCTCCAGATTGTAGTGCCGCAAAGAACTCTTGGTCGGTTTTAAACTCAATCATTTTTGCTGTGATGCCGAATTCTTTGTAAAGCCGACTGTCTTTGGTTGCTTCCATTCCTTTATCAAATAAAGACAAAGGTGGAGCAAATCCAACGAAGTTATTTACCAATATGGTCACATCAGTTTTTGATGATGAATTACCACCACCAAGTTTATCCGAATTTGAACTAAAGAAATAAATACCATAACCTATTACACCTGCTACAAGCAAGGTAATAATAACTTGGAACCCTACTGTTAAGTTCCACGATTTTGGGAACCACGGAAAGTTAAACGGTTCCTTTGTTGAATTTGAATTTGCCATAATTTTACTTTTTTTATTTGTTTTAATTTAATTGTTACTTAATGTTTAGAATAAATCTAACTCTCCTAACGGCCCTGCTGCTCTTTTTTCCTCAGAGGTAAGCCGATGAGTCGAATTCATGATTTCTCTACTGGATGGAATTACAATTTCCTCTGCATCCAATTTTGCCAGCACTTTCTCGAGATGATCGTAGGCAGCATCACTGTCAAAGTCAAAATTCTCAATATAACGATTCAGATCTTCCAGATTCTGTGCCGTTGCTGAATAGTTTTCACTAATTTGTCCAGTAACAAAATCTACTGCATAATCTAATTCCCAATCCTGGGTGCCATTAGGACCTGTTATTTGCACTAAAAGATCCGTGGCATTACGTACTGCGTTTGAGGATTCAAATTCTTTCTTCAAATCTTCAGCCCACCGGTTAAAGTCTTCAATCTGATTTTCCATCACCGTCATACCTAATGCCAATCTGTAATCCAGATTGGTAAAAATCTTTGCACGTGCCGCATCTTTTTTTGTCCATTCTATATTTTTATTCATAGAATCTTCGTTTCTTCGAGCAGCAGACATAGCATTGATATAGGCACGCTCTACACTAGAGAGTTCATCTTGAAGTTGGTAAAGTTCCTCTTTTTCCTTCTTCGTTTTTGCTAGAGGCTCTTTCTCTTTAATTTGAGCCTTTAATGTATCCCGTTGTGCTCTCAATTTTCCTCCTTTTTCTTTGTCCTCTCGTATTTTTTCTTCAAAGGATTCTGCATCTTGTTCTGATTGTAAAGATCTTGTTCTAAACTCATTTGCTGCTTGTTTAACTTTGATTTTACCAGCCTTGTAGGCTTCGTATTTAGCTCGCAGGAGTTTCTTTTTATCTTCAATTTCCAACCAAGGCGTCCAACGGATAATGGCTTTATGGACTGACCTTGCAATTCCACGAAACCATCTCCAGGCAGGTTTTACCATAGAGAATGCGAACAATACCAGGAAGAATCCAATAATCCCCGCGACGACAGGTGAAATCATTGCCATAATTAATGGTACTGCATACTTAAAGAATGCTACACCAAGTGCAATGAGTACGCCCGTAATGACCACCCCTGTGACTTTCGCGACACCTTTTTCATTTTTTCGCCAATTGCTCATTTTGGAAACTTTGTCTGTCAATGCTTTTTCATCCAATAATGAAGTGGGCCAACTTACAGAAGTTCCTGTTTTTGTGCTAGAAGCTTGTTGTGTTGCCATAATTTTACTTTT
The DNA here is from genome assembly GCA_031280545.1 of Candidatus Peribacteria bacterium. The sequence continues at coordinate 9,874 of JAITGP010000013.1, read as the reverse complement.
TTTGATTGTTTACTTAATGTTGTTTTTAATTCCTGTTTCGATTTCATCGAAATTCCCAATTACCTGTTCACCGGCTTTTCTGACAGCAGCGAGATCATTTGCAATTTTGTCTAAGGTTGGCTTATATTTTTGGTCAATGCCTTCCAAAGAATTAATAATCGATTGCTTTTTTTCTTTTGCTGCATTCAACGCTTTTTCCAAGCTGTCAATTTCCGTAACAACCTGCGTCTTGTCTTTTTCTAAGGATTCTGTCTCCTTAGCTTTGGCTGCTGTTTCTTCGTTATTTCTCTCCGTAGCTTTTGTAATAGAAGCACGAACAATCCCATCTACAATATCTTTGTATTTCTGGGCCGTGTCTATCAAATACTGCGATGTTAAAGTTTGAGGGGGACTTGAATACTCAGCTGCCATTTGTAGATTGGCGAATGTCCTCTGATAATCGGGGGCTTGTGGATTGGAAGAGTCTTTAAATAAAGCTGTACAAAACTCGTAGAAATCAATTCCCGGGATGTTTTGTTCTTTTACAGCTTCTTTAAATTTCAAAACCAATTCTGTCACTAAATCAGCCGAAGCTGAACCCGTAGTAGCTAAAGCTACACGAGTGATTCTCGAAGCAGTTGCAGGCACACTAATAGTAGCTCCTGGCAAATCTGTCCCCACAGGATTTGTAGCACTTGTCGGTGTTTCATCCCCTGATCTAAATAATAAACTTTTTAAATCCATAATTTTACATTTTTTAATTATTTTTACTAATTTTTTTATTAACACATTGAACAGCATATCTTATTAGATACGCCATAAACTTGAGGATCTGGTCTATCATTTTTCCTGCAACGTAATGTTGATAGGGGAAATAAACATCCATTTTTTTTGAAGGGACAAAGATATCACTCCTAAAAAAATCCTTAAAAGGCACTTTTTTGATTGTTTCCATTATTTTAATAATTTATTGCTAACTACGATACTTTGTAGTCAATTTATTGTTTATACTCTTGTTAAAGATCGCGTCATCAGACTTACTTCTGATATTTATATTTATAACGATATATATATCAAAAGTCAAGCCTATTTTTATTTTTTCAATATATACGCAATATTTAAGATAAAAACAGTGATATCTCTATTTTTTATCCTCAAAAAATCAAGAAAATAGGTATAATAAAAAAATAGTAGATTTTTGAATTTTTTTTCTAAACCTTTTATGGAGAAAAAATGATAAATTATTTCACAAGTAAAAATTCCTATTTTTTTCTTGCAAAAAATGCACTTATTGAATATACTATAGTCAGTAATTTATTTTTTTAACAAAAACAATGAAAAAGTTTCTTTACCGAACCATGCTCGGATTCCTTATCACTCAACAATATGGTACAACGCTCCTCCGAGCAGATTTTGAAGATACTGCTACTCCTACAGAGGAAGAAAATATTTTGAATGAAGAAGTATCTGATGAGAAGAGCATTGATGAAGATATAATACTGGACAAAGATACTGCTCTCGTTTCAGAATCTCTATTAGACCTAATTTCAGATACTATTCAATCCTCTGTAGCCTCAGAGGGAGATATTTCTAATACAGAGACAGAAGAAGCGAACATTTCTACTCCCTCTCATGAAGCTATAGAGTGAGAGTATGTAGAGGGAGAAGTACTTGTAAAATATAAAGATGGAACCCACACTCTAGGAAACTCTAGAATGAGAATTCTGACTCTCACCGAGGAAACTTATATCACTTTGGAGACCCTTTCCATAGGAGGAGATACGCTAGCGGTGATCGAAGGAAAAAATGGAGAAAGTACGGAAGAACTTATTGATTTACTCTTACAAGATCCCAACGTAGAATATGTACAACCCAATTTTTTATATCATACTTTTGCATTTACTACAAATGATCCTGACTACCCAAACAATTTGCGAGGATTGGGGAATATTAAACGATCAGAAACTATGGAAGTTTTTTCAGGAAGAGCTAATACTACAGGAAGCATTGTAGCAGTTATTGATCTCGGAGTAGATTATCGCCACCCTGAGTTTACGGGACAAATGTGGAACGGGAATAGTTGTAAAACCTCTACGGGAGCAGCTTGGAATGGTTGCCAATATGGAGCGAGTATTTTCTTGAGTGGAGCGTTTTACTCTGGTGGTACACTTCGAGGGTATCAAACCACAAATAAAAATCCTTTGCCCATAGATACTGCTCGAAATCCAAACAATACCGCAGAAACTCTTACTAATTTAGCACAATATAATACTCACTGAACTCATATTGCAGGAACTATCTGAGCCAAAATGAATAATGGGATAGGAATTGTAGGGGTTAATCCTAATAGTGAAATTATGGCAATTAAAGCAGGATATAACACTTCTTCAGATGAATTTTTAACTACCAATGCTATCATTAATTCAATTGCTTTTGCTAGGTACAATGGAGCAAAAATTATCAATGCTAGTCGAGGAGGAGGGGGAATAGGAGACAACGCTCTTTCTGGTGCAATTAGAGATTTTACTAATGCAGGAGGGATTTTTATTACTGCTGCTGGAAATGCAGGTACTGATAATACTTCTTCTGCTATCTATCCTTGTAATTTCAAGCAATCTAATCCTGGAATTATCTGTGTAGCAGCTCATGATTCCTCTGATACGTTAGCTTCCTTTTCCAATTATGGAAATATCGTAGATATCTCTGCTCCAGGAGTAAATATAAAAAGTACGATTGGTAGTGGTAGCTATACAAACATGCAAGGAACTTCCATGGCAACCCCCCATGTAGTAGGAGCATTCAGCCTTTTATGGAGCTATAGGCCTGATCTTACGGGAGGGCAAATTAAAGATGCATTATTTAATGGAGCAGATACTACCTTACTGCCTTATTGAGGAAGAACAATCGCAGGAAATAAAAAGCTGAATCTTTACCATTCTCTTCAACTTCTCGATACTATTATTCCGATTCTGACAGGAACCGTAGATACAGGAGAGTATTGTAGTACTGAAAAGCTAATCTATACTTTCACAGGAAGCGACGATTTGGCTCTAGCTGAGGAAGGATTGAGATATAGTCTCGATAATGGAACAACACGAACAGGAACTACTACCCTAACTACTGGAGCTACTAGTTTGACTATTTGAGTACAAGACCGAGTAGGGAATACAGGATCTTTGACCATTACCGCAAACACACCAAACTGTCCAACACTTTTGACTCCAACTTTTACTCTCCCTGCTTATGTCTCAGGAAGTGCTGTTAATGGAGTTTTAACACTTAACCTCCAAGCTGAATATACGATTTCTGGAGACATAACTGAAGTATTGACAGGTGAGGGTAGTGGAAATATCACTATTCCGCTTTCTCTTTCTGGTTCTGATGGTCTTAAGACTATCACACGATCCGTTTGAACAGGAAGTAAAAGTTTCTCTGGGGAAGTGAAGATTTTTTTGGATACTACTGCTCCAATACTCTCTGTTAGCTATTCCACTACTAGTTCTACTCAAGGATCTGTACAAGCAACTCTTACCCTCAATGAAACCTGAACGCTTGCAGGATGGAATACAAGTAATAATCGTGTCTTTACTAAATCCTATAGTGCAAATACTACAGAAACGGTCACTGCCTACGACCTTGCAGGGAATAAAACAACTACAGGAATTGCTATCACTTGGATCACTCAAGCACAAAATTGATGAGGAGGTGGTGGTTGAGGTGGTGGTGGATGAGGAGGAAGTTCGTTAACCAAAGACTCTTGTCCCAAAGGCGACTATAGTGGTGATCTTTATGATGAAGAATGTGGGACTCCTCCACAAATCACTACAGGAAGCATAAATACAGGAGAGAAGGAAGAGATTTTTGAAAAACCGATAACAACGGAAGCTACTACAACTAAACCTGCCACTTCTTCACCAACAGCTCCAGATACTTCTCGAGCTACAAGTATTCAACGTACTACCTATGGCAGAGAATTACTTCAGGCGTATACCTATGCTCGTGATATTGGTATCACCACGATACAGAATGTGGATCAAGCAAATCTCAATGGAAATCTTACTCGTGCCCAAGCTTCAAAAATGCTGTCTCAATTTGCAATCCAAGTATTGGATAGAAAACCTGATACAACTAAAACCTGTCAATATTGAGATATGGCGGGACATGGCGATTTAACCGATTGGATGAAGACTTCTTGTCAGCTTGGTATTATGGGAATAGGGACTAATACCTTTAATCCTAATGGAGAAATGACCAGAGCTGAATTTGGAACCGTGCTTTCTAGAGCTATTTGGGGTACTACCTACAATACTAACCAAGGAGAATACTACACCTCTCATCTTCAACAGCTCAAAAAATTCTGAGTTATGAATAATATTTCCTCACCGCAAGATAAGGAGATCAGAGGATATGTCATGCTTATGCTCATGAGAACGGCTAATTTACTGAATACTTAGCCCTAATACAAAAAGAGGAATAGGGAACTATTCCTTTTTTTCTGGCAGACCGTAAGGCATTTTTTTGTAGAGAAAAAGATAGGCATTTACCCCGAAAAAGAGGAGTGCCATCAAAGCAAAAAGGATTACTTTATGAAGTCTATTGGTTCCTTGCAAAAGCATCAAGAGCATCATCACGAGTGAAAAAATTCGTACAAAAGCTCTCACCTCTCCCCTCGATCGTCCTAGCCCTAATAGGCGGTGATGAAGATGGGTATAATCCCCTTTCATAGGAGATTTTTTTGCGATAAAGATCCTGTATAACCCTACTCGCACCGCATCAAAGATTACTAACGATAATGCTACAACAACGGTTCAGATTTTTGTTCCTCCTATTACAGAGAGATAAGCAAGTCAAAATGCTAGGAACATAGTTCCCACATCACGAATCAACCCTAAAGGCTTATATTCAATGAAGGTATAGACGAGGGAAATCAGAGCAAGAATCAGAGCAAGCTCTTTGACGAGCAGAAGGGTATCGAGCCATGCAGGAGGAAATACCGTATAAGATTTGAAGACTACCCGCTGAATGAGAGCAAAAATCGTAAAAAATCCAATCGTTAGAATCCCGTTTCCTTGAGCGTAAATTCCATCAATTCGATTGACCGCGTTGATAACGAAGACGGACCAAATAGAAAAAGCAAGATATAATAGCCGATTTGGCAAAATAAATTCATATCCTCAGAGTAAAAACGAATAGTCAGAAAGACCACTAATTCATAAGGCAATCCCTGCTGCCAAGAAATGCATGAGAAATCTGAACCAAGGAGGAAATTTCCATTTGATTCTACCCATATATTCGAGTTCTGCGAAAAGTTCAACGATAACAATAATGGTTCCTCCAACCAAAAACCCTTGCACTAAGGGAGAAAGAAAAAAATCTGGGTGAAAAATTGCGAGTACCGCGAGCACCATGAGATACACGAAAATCCCCTGCAAGGTTGGAATAGGTTTTCTCGTGTTTTTTAGGTCATTCCCGGGTTTATCCAGAATTTTCCATTTTTTAAAAAGATATAGTCCTGCCCAAGCAAGGAGAAGAGTGAGGAGGAGTATTCCTAGATAGCTCATGGGATAGGAAAGAATAAAGCTCTTTCAATATATGAAAAAATGAATGAACTGCAATAGGTTATCCTCAAAATCTTCTCGTCCTTCTTTCGTATTCAGCGAGACAGTCTTTTAGAGTCTTTTCATCGAAATCTGGTCGAAACGTATCAATAAACAATAATTCAGCATAAGAGCTTTGCCATGTAAGGAATCCACTTAGGCGTTGTTCACCACTGGTTCTAATAATCAAATCAGGATCTAGTTGTCCTGTAGTGTAGAGATGGCTGGAAATCAGATTTTCATCTATTTCAGAGGGAATGAGTTGTCCCTGTTGAACTTGCTGTCAAAGGACTTGTACAGCCTGCACAATATCAGGTCTCCCTCCGTAATTCAAACAAAGATTAAAAGTATGAGCAGATTTATTTTTGGTGCTTTCTTGGATATTGATAATCGCTTTGTGAAGTTTTTCATCAAAGACCGTAATATCTCCGAGAATATTTACTTTTACGTCCTTGTCTTTGAGTCTGTCCTGCATTTCTATCAGATAGTCTGTGAAAATCTGCATTAATGCATCTACTTCAGGCTGACTTCTTTTTCGATTTTCTGTAGAAAAACCGTATACTGTCAGAGTTTCGATTCCTTTAGTAAAGATGAGTTCGACTGCAGTTTTAAGAGTCTCTGCACCAGCAATATGTCCTTCTCGAGCAGGAAGGTTTCTTTGTTTAGCTCGTCTACGATTACCATCAATAATAATTCCAATATGCATGAGGTTAAAAAAAGGATAAAAGCTGGGAACTTCACAAGGGTTGGATTGTTTTCGCAATGGTTGGAGTATAATAAAATGCTAAGTGTTTTCAAAGGGAAAAAGGAAGTAAAACTTTTATCCAAAAAACGGTTAGCAAATACGTCTAACCGTTTTGTTGTTTGTGAAGACTTTATACCAACCAGCCTTCATCTTTTAAAGCTTGACACTCTTTACACCATCTTTTAGGACTACCAATGTGTGCTTCTGGCAGAACATCAGATAAGTGTCCACAAGTATTACAATAATAATACATTGGTGATCCTGCACGAAGTGAAGAATTGTTTACTTGTTCAGGCGGATTTTGGCGTCTTTCTTTTAATGCAGCCAAAGCAAATTTTTTTCCCTTTTGGGTTGCTAAATCTCCCATGATTTTTGTTTTTTTTAATTTTCCCCTCTTCTTTGGCTTTGGGGATTCTGCCTTTTTCTGTGATTAGTTTCCCAGCTGTTTTTGGAGAAGTTCTACCTCAAGTTTGTCTTTCGTGAGATTGACCACGGAGATTGCGATTGAATCTTAGAAATAATTTTTTTTTGGGTTAAATCCGTAGTAAACTGTCCTTGGTGAGAATTAGTTTTTTTACAAGAAGAAAAACTCAACACACTAGCGACGATAAACATCGCAAAAAATAACTTTTTCATACTTTTTTTTAATTATTTTTACATTATCTATTATATCGATATATATATCAGAAGTCAAGTATAAATTTCTAGGCTACTTCCTATACAATCCAAATATCACCACAAATAGAAAATTTCCATAAAAAATCTTATAAAAAAATTGACAAAAATATCCCTTTCGATTATACTTAATTAAACATTCAGCTTTTTATAAATATAAACAAAAAATCACTATGGCCTCATCCACCTTTGATTACCAAAATTACCTTAGAATCTTGGGAGAACAACTCCAAGACAAATTCAGTGAAGATTCCAAGCTTTATTTAGAAGTAACAGGGAATCTCATTGATCAAAGCAATATTACGGCACTCTTACCTAACTTTGAATCTGACACCTACAAAAAGGTTTTCGCTCCTTACAAATATGAAATGGATATCCTCTTTTGTATCAAAGCACAAGATATCATAGATAATCCTCCTATGGATGATGAAAAGCTTTTCTGTGATTTTTTGGAAATCTATCTCAAAAAAGTGGAAAATAATTTTGGAGTTAAGCCTCATATTGTAATCAATCTCATCGATATCGAGAATATGTATGATGTAGTTTTCAGCTTTGAAACCCATTTTCAAAAGATCGGATATAGAGTTTGGGAAAAATACAAAATCAGAGCCTATTCTCATGATATTTCTCAGGTACTCTCTGAAGATGGAGTAGGAAATGATGATCATATCCCAGCACAAAAAAAGCTGAATCTGATCGCTGGACTCACCCCAGAATGTGGAAAATTAACGGTTGCAATCGCTCAAATGTATTTAGATCAGGAAATTGGGATTGACTCTAGTTATGCAAAGCTCGATATTTTACCAAATTATAGTTCAGCAAAGGATAGTCCTCTGAATATTATGGCGAGAGCTCAGTATTTGGAAAAAGCTTATGAAGAAGAATTTGATTCCACTTTAGAACAAATAGATCTCTACGAGAGAGGTCTGGAAAAGCACTCCTTTATCCAAAAGGTATTCAAGATTTTAGGAAAAGAGGTACCTGAAGCAATTTCAGATTATGTTTTTGGGCAAATTGATACTTCAGGATTGGAAGATTCTACGCTCTCTGAAACCGCCAAAACGTATATTCAAACCCTAATCGATAAAACTACTAATGAAGAGTTGAAAACTGGATTAGAAAGTTTATTGGACGAAATCAACGAATAAACCCTATTGCAAACCAAAGATAAAACTGTATACTTTTTTTGTTGGAACCGCTTTCTATCACGGTTTTATCTTCTTTCCTGACTATGAAAAAAGTATTTTGTATGCTTGCAACTGTCTTGATCTTCTGTGGAGGATCTGCTTTTGGGTATTTGGAAGACAAAATGTACTGTAGGTTTGAGGGAGAAGCACTCACTCTGTATGTAAAAAAGGAAGTAGGGTTAATAAAATGTGCAAGTTATCTCAGGAATTTGGAACAGCTCACGAAACAAAAATATGATGAAGTGCTCCTGACTATGAAATACGTGCGTCAGGGAGATGATGTTTTTTATCGACAAGAAATCTTCTCTGAAAAAAAGAGTGAATTTCTCAAGCTCTATCTCTACAAGACAAAATTAGTGGAAGCATTAGAATCCTTTGAAACCAAATTTTTCTGGCTCTATAAAACCTCCTTGACTCAGACTTTAAGCCCTTATCTGGACACTTTACCAACTATTCAAAGGAAACTTGCCTTAGAAGTTCAAAAGAATCCTAATGATAAAAGAACCCTTTCTAGCTACCAACTCATTACTCAGCAAGTAGAAGTAATTCAACATCTGCTCAATGCTACCACCCTTGATGAAATTATGGAGTATATCCCTAGTTATCTTTATCTCAAACAATCTCTGCTATGAAAATAGGTTTGATCAGTTCTGGAAATGATACCCTCTCCCTCTGGAAAGTTTTGACAAAATTTGACCATGAATATCTCGTGTATCATGATCAGCTTCATTTTCCTTTTGGAGAAAAAGAGGTTAATTTTATCGTGGAAGAGATAAAAAAAGCTGTTTGATTTTTACATGAGCAAGGAGCTAAAGTAGTGATCATGGATCCTGTTTATGAACTTGCTCTCGCAAGCAAGGATGTTCTTCCCTTATTTCAAACGTATCTTCAGGAGTATGCTTTTAGGTATTCCTTCGTCGGGAAAATCTGAATTTTGACTGATTTTGGCAGTGAAGACCGCGTTCAAAAATTACTAGAGAACGTTGCAAAAAATTATCAGCCCACAGCTAACCAAAAGAATATTAAGTCATTTAGTTTTCCTTTTCACTATCGAAGGAAAGTGGCAGAAGCTCGACCTGCAGGTATCGCTGACTTGGGAGTACATAATCCGTATTTGATCAGGACACTGAAAAATGATTTGAGATATTTTAAAGACGCGAATGTAGATACCCTTTTGCCCATGCACTATCAGTATTTTAGTATGCAGAGAACCATCAAGGCGTTTTTCAATTTCAACAAAATCAGATTTCATGATTTGAGTGTGATAGAGGACTGTTTTCAACGTTTAACAAAAGGACAAGAAAGTGAGTATAGTGTGAAAGTCTGGACCAATCAGGATCCGAAATTTTTATTGAAAGAAAAAGAGCTCGTATGGCTCTTAGAAAGGGGGAAAGGAGTAAAAATGGAAGTGATGAGGGTTTAGTCTGCAGGTTTAAAAGTTGGCTGACTTCAAATAATATGTTTTTCTTCTTGAGCATCCCCTGACCTTCAGAGAGCTAAAATATTCTTATCAATAAATTCATCCATTTTACGAGAATCATCCAAATCTTGATCCGACAATTTCTCGGAACCTCCATGGTTAGTGTTCCATCGTTCTTTGAAAAACACAAGATATTCTTTTGGAAGTTTATGTTCTTTACACCTATCACTTGCAACTAATAAACGTGCTACTTTCGATGCTTGTGTATCAA
>JAITGP010000035.1 GCA_031280545.1 Candidatus Peribacteria bacterium | reverse complement strand
ATATTCAGAAGATCCAGATGCAATAGAACACTTAAAAATATTGATAAAGAAACAATATCTTAGTAAATATCCAGAATTACAGTTGATTGTAGATACGGAGATTACTACAAAAAAAGAGTTTGATAAACTTGTAATGAATACAATGTCTGATTGTTATAAAATAGAGTTTATCACGGTAAAGAAAGAAAAGATATTAGAAGAGGTCGAAAAATGAAATATCTATTTATTTGAAATTCAATCAAAAGATTTTCAAGATAAAGCTAATGGAAAAAAGGATTTACAGACAATTTACCGAAAAAGTATTTTTGAACAATGAAGTAATATAAAACTCAATAGTCAAGCACAAATATTTTTCCGTAAAGCGTCACTAGAATATAAAGAAACAGAAGGAGAAATTATTACCCAAAAGCATCATCATAAGATAGAAAATGAAAAAGCTATAAAAAGCTGAAGATATACTAGAGATACTTTCCTCTTTCATTGTCCGATTACGCTTCATTTTGGGACAAAAGCCGAGGGAAAATTTAACCAAAGAATGAATCAGCATTTTTTGTCTCATCTTGATGAAATGCATATCATCGGCGTGGATCGTGGAGAAAAACATCTCAATTTCTATTCAGTGATTGATATGCAAGGAAACATCGTGGAACAGGGGACTCTGAATACTGTAAATGGAGTAGATTATGAAAAGTTGCTTGCTCAGAAGGCTGATGACAGATTGTCTGCAAGGCAAAATCGAGATACGATAGGTTCTATTAAAGAATTAAAAGACTGATATATTTCACAGGTTGTTCATACACTAACGCAACTCGTTTTGAAATATAATGCAATTATCGTCTTAGAAGACTTAAATGGTGGATTTAAAAGGGGAAGACAAAAGATTGAAAAATCTGTCTATCAAAAGTTGGAATTAGCTTTGGCGAAAAAATTGGGTTATCTCGTCTTGAAAGATACCTCTTTATGAGAACCCGGATCAGCTACGAATGCGTATCAGCTTTGTCCTCTTGTGAGTAATTTTGGGGATATTAAAGGGAAACAACGATGAATTCTGCTCTATACGCGTGCGAATTATACTTCCACAACCGATCCTATTTCTGGTTGGAGAAAAAATCTCTATCTCAAAAAAGGGAAAGGAGAAGAGATGAGAAAGCAGATTCTCAATTTTACTGCAATCGGTTATGATCAGTCCAAATCAGCTTTTTATTTTGACTATAATCCTTGAAAGTTCTGAGAAGGTAGAGGCTTGGCGAAAGATTGGAGAATCCGGTCAAATGTGGAACGCCGAAGAGGTGCAAAAGATGATCATGGACAATGGATTCAAAAAAAGGTAGAAGATATTACGGAAAAGCTCAAAACGCTCTTTGAAAGTAATGGGATAAAGATTTCTGGTGATATTCTTGCTCAGATAAAAGAAAAGGCTGATTTGTCAGCAAATTTTTATCAGGACTTGATTTGGTTGATTGATGTGATTATGCAAATCAGGAATACAAGTGTTGAAAAAGTTGAGATTGATTGAAAGAAAGTAGAAGTGGAAAATGATTTCATTCTTTCTCCTATGGAAGTTGAGGGGAAGAAGTTTGACTCTCGTGAATGGTATAAATTGACTGATAAGGAGTTGCCAAATACGGTAAGAAAGCCGACTTCCTGAGATGCAAATGGGGCGTATAATATTGCGAGAAAAGGAGCGATGATGTTGAAAAGAATTGTTGAAAGTCCAGAGAAGCCGAATTTGTTTGTGAGTGATGAGGAGTGGGATGAGTTTAGTGTAAGTAGAAATTCTAAATAAAACTACTACCTTTTAGGAGTGTTGAAAATTATCACTCTTCACCTAATACATCACATAAAAAACTATAAAATCTCTTGATTTTTAAAAAATAACTCATACTATTCAGGTGTGCAATACTTTTATTCTATTCCAGCCTTAAGATGTTTATTAGAAATAACCGTTCCGGACTATTCTTAGTGAAAAAAGTTTCGTCCGACACCATTTCTACTAGACTTGATACGCCAGAAATTGCTAGCTCACACCTAGAAAAAATCACCCAAAAAGAGTGTGATCATCTTTTTGAAAGTCAGCCTTTTATTTCTTTTTTTAATCAACTTCATAATTGAGAAATCCTTTCAAATCTCATGTATACTTCTAAACTTTTTAATAACCTTATAGAAGCTATTCCGCTTATGACGGAAGAAACGAAAGTGTATAAACAATGAATACTTTTACAATCACGATTGCAAACCCAGTTTCCAGCAGAATTTATTTTTCATTCCAATCATATTGAAGGAAGTAAAATTTCTCAAGAGGAAATCACAAAAATTCTGGAAGGTAAAAAATCTAGCTATCCGATCAAAAATGAAATTCAAGAGGTGAAAAATAGTATCAAAGCCCGAAATTTGCTAAAAGATGACTTTATCCGAAATATAGCTAATATCAAAAAACTCTATCACGTCTTGACGAAAGACCTTCTTCAAGAGACAGGAGATCCTTATCCGAGAGGGTTCAAAAAACACCAGATTATCGTAAATAATCAGCCCACAAGCGATCCTACACGCGTTGCACAACTTCTTTGAACCTTGATAACAGAAGTAAAAAGCTGAAAGAAAACTACTTTCCCTCTCAAATTAGCTTTTGATTTTCACCTGAAATATGAACAAATCCACCCTTTCATCAACGGAAACGGAAGGACAGGAAGGTTGTTAATGGATAAAATTTTGATACAAAACTGATTTTTACCGATGATCGTCTTCAAAGACAATAAAGATGCCTATTTTAACGCCATTCAGAAAGCCTCGGAAAATGAGGTTTGACTTAGGAAATATTACACTTTTATGATAGAGCAGTATGGAAAAAGTGTAGAGAAAATGCTGAATTTTATCTCTTTATCGTAATATTGAAAAATTACAGGTTCCCTTGCAACCCACCCCAAAATCCCTACAATCAATGTAATCAAACTCTATTCCAAAATTTCCGTTGAAGATAGTGGTTTTATTCTATTTCTGATTAACTAATGACAAACCTCTTAATTGCTATAAAAAACCTTATTCAAACCCCTATTCCAGACCTTGTAGAGCATTACCAAGGGACAAATCGTGCAAATAATATGGGAGATGCACTAGAAACTTATGTAAAAGACGCATTTTGCAACTCTTTCAACCTTACTAATCCAGAAAAAGATCAGCTTTATCATCAAAATTTTTCCTATCTTGGAAATCAAAATAATCCCCCTGACATTATTATCAAGCAAGGAGACGCGATAGAAGTAAAGAAAATAG
>JAITGP010000019.1 GCA_031280545.1 Candidatus Peribacteria bacterium | reverse complement strand
CCTCTGAACTTGGGAAGAAAAACTTTGCCAAAGCATACGATCCATTCCCAGGATGAAACTCTTTCCATCCAAACCCGATATACCTTCCAAAATCTTCCACAAGTCCACCTCCTTTCACTTCTTGCAATCCTTCTGTTAATTCTTCCTCGCTCCAAACATCTCCCACACTAATACAACTCTGAGCATCTTGTTGTCCTGCATCCCGAGCTTCATTCTGAGCAGAAGAATCCAGTGCTTCCGCATCAATCTGATCTTGAACTTGAATATCATTTCCCGCCTGAGCAAATAATCCTTTTACCACAGCTTTTGGACTAAAAGTGTCCGTAGAGAGTTGTTGAACGGTGAGCCATGGGGCTTTAAAAACAACCAACGGCACCAAAAAGCTGATTCCCAACACGAGTAAATAACCAAAGGACGTACCCAGCTTTTTCTTTTTCCAGAGAGCTCACAATGCTGTTAAAATCACTCCAATGATAATGAGCCATTTCGCTTCCCCCTGAGTAATCATAAAACTCGAGGTCAGAATATTCATATATCTCAAAACTCCCGTTAATCATAGTCCCACTCCTACAGCACTTCGCGGAGAAATCCACAGTCCAATCAAGAAAATTCCAAACAATGCTAAATCCACAAACGCTGTAGACTTCGCCAACGTTGCAAATGCAAAGAAAACTCCAGTGATGATAAGATATTTAAAAATCTCTTTTTTATGAAGATCCTTATGTTGAGCAATTCCCAAAAAGATCATTCCCGCCAAGAGTGCCAACAGTGAAAGTGCCATTACTCCCAGATCAGTTTTATTATCTACCATCACAAGAAAGGCTCCCATCCCACTAGTTAACCACAAAAGTATCGTACTCCGCCCAATCACCAATCAGCATTTTTCATCTTCCTCATCCTTTTTTCTAAAAAGCTCTGTCAACTGATACACTAAACCAATTCCTAATATTAAAGTCAACACTCCACTCAAGAAATTCATAGAAACCGCTATCGTATCAGGGGAAAGTCCAAGTCGTCCATTAGTACTTCCTGTAAGTGAAAAGAAGAAGGTGATAAGCATATGCCACATTCCAGGCATAGCAGATCCCACCGTATTCCCTCGATACACCCCAGCATTTTCTGCTAAAATTTTTGGAGTGTACATATATTCATGATTAGCATCCCAAGCAGTAGAGTAGGGGATAAAGGAATTTTGAAATCCATAATACCAATACACAATTGAAATCAAAATCAATGCTCCAATCGCAATCAATCGTCCTTTATTTTCACCAGCTTTTCTTCCTAATCCACCCAAAAGGTCACTAAGATATCCTCCTCGTTCTTTCAGTTTTTTTCTTTCCCAATAGATTAAAAATCAGAGTCCCAAAAAGAGGATCCAGCTCACTACTGAGTAAAGAATACCCATTCCTAGCAAAATTTGTACGACTGCCAGAAACACGATCAAACCGATACCGAGTATTAATAGTAATTCTTGTCGTCTCTGGTGAGAGAATTGTAATCGTTTCCTTTCAATAAAGCTCCCCAGAGCAAAAAATCCCACCAACATATATGTTCCAAGTGCAAAGAGCAAAAGAGAGTTAAAGATAGTGATAAACCATCCAAATCCGATCGTCCCGCCTTTTCGTATACTATGGATCAGCCCGAAAACAGCTACTCCACATCCAAGCAAAACCGCCAAGGTCTTCACGTTAAAATGCTTTGCTTTGAGTAGATACAATAAGGGAGGTAAAGCACACACAATCGCAGAAATCAGAATCCCTCGATTAGCCTTTGTTGAGAGTACATCCGCATAATAAGTATGAGAACCTAAATAAGCTACAATACTTTCTCGTCAAAAAAAGAAAAGCACAATGACCAAAAGTGATCAGAGAATAATTCTTCGGTAGTTTTTCATGTTCAGAAAAATAAAAAAGCTAAAAAATATCCTTACATATATAAGGATATAGTTTATTTTTGCAAATCAGATATTAAAATCTTCTGTAATCCCCCGTAGCTCCGTACGGGACCACGCAGAACTGCGTGGTTTTATAATCCTCCCGAAGGTTCAGGATTTTATATCTGTAATCTTATTTTATCACTTCTCATCGAGCCCCTACTCCCAATCCTGCTCCGTTCGCTTCATCCATATCGATATGCATATCCAAAGCAAATTTATCACTCGCTCTGATTACTACATTTTCAAAAACTACGGCCCTCTCTCCAGAAGTAGAGACTTTCACAATATCACCATTTTTCACTCCAAAATTCTCTGCATCAGCTACAGTCATATGAATATGTCTCTGGGCTACAATAAGTCCTTGCTTCAATCCTACACTTCCATTTGGTCCAATAATTTCAATTTCTGCACTTCCTTCCAAATCTCCAGACTCTCTCACGGGTGCTTTCGTTCCAAGTTTATAATTATCTGAAGCCAGAATTTCTACTTGTGTAAATTTTCTGTAAGGACCAAGCACTCTTACCCCTGTTATCTCTCCTTTAGGACCTTTAATAGTTAAAGTTTCTTCACAAGCGTATTGTCCAGGCTGAGAAAGGTCTTTCATCTGTCTACATTCATAATTCGCTCCAAAAAGCGTATTCGCGTCTTCTTGTGATAAATGGAGATGTCTGTTAGATATTCCGATAGGTACTCTCATTGGTGTAATAAAAAAGAATAAAAAGTGTATGGTATTATCAATGAACGATAAGGCGATCCAAAGATCAACAAGGATTACTATAATTAAACCTCTTGTATTTTCAAGAGATAGGTTATTTGATATAATATCAATATTTGTTATTGATATTATATAGCAAATATATAATATAGTATTGCTTTTTAGATATAGTATATAAAAATGCTCAACTCATTATCAAATAACTGTCCTTATAAAGAAGGAAAAGAAACTACAAACTATTCTTCAGATATTTTACAAGAAATTAAAAGTCCTTTGAGTGAAATTATCTCCCCTAGCACAAAATATTTAGATAACGAGACTCACCTCCAGATAGTAGGAGCAGAAACAATAAAAGAAATTCGTAAAAAAGTTTTTAAATATTTTTCTGAACTGATAGGAATCCCGCTCTCCAACGAGCCATGGAGAGATGAGGTAATCAACTATCAGCCTCGGGCATTTTCACAACTATTTGGCGTAGGACGTGAACAAACCAACGAAGAAGTAAACGAATATACTTTTTTAGATCTAATTCCCAGAAATGATAGAGGAGCTTTATATAAACAATTAGAAAGCTTAGGACTCAAAAAAGGATATCTCAGAAAAAGTGAGGTAAGTGGAGAAGAAATTCTTGAATGAGAAGACGAGTTTTACTTGGGACTACCTTCAGTGTTTGGTAAGGAAGACGTTTTATGTTTAATCGTAGAAAGCACCCGTTGGTTCTGGACGATGAATCCTAGTTATTCCAAAGGACGTTTACAACGTTTCAATCTTCAAGAAAAATCCTCTCAAGGAGAACTTACTCTAGACGTAAAATTGGGAAGAAAATGCCCTTTGCAAACTCATAATCGAGAAAAAATAACAAAATTTTTTAGAGAAAATCCAGATAAAAAAGCAATAGATCTAATGGGGACTTGTGAACCTAGTTTCCCTGATTGGATGAATGAAGACGTATATGAGATTATTGATTATAGAGGGAATGTTCATATCGCAAAAGTAGATCCTTCTCGTCAATGGATGTCTGAGGGATTAGAACGAAAAATTATTAAATCTGAATCAGGAATATCTTGAAATCTCTCTTGAACGCTTATCGTAGCTTGGAGGTTAAAATCCTATTACGATGCCACTTCAAAAAAACAAGTTGAGATTAAATATAAGAGCTAGTTTTCAATTGACTACAGATAAAAAAAAGCCAAAGTCCATCCATATTTTCACTTTTTCATAACTAGGGTTTAAAAAACGATATTACTTCAAAAAAAATGTTCACTTTCCAAAAAACACAAGATAACATCCTTTTAAATGCATAATGTGTTTTCTATTTTTACAAATTTCTCCTATTCAACTCCTTCTTCCACTCCTGTAATATCCTCCGCGATCTCCTCTAAATTATCAAATACTTCATCATCCAGCACTTTTTTGCCTGTTCTCATATCTTTGATTGCTCCTTCAATCTTTTTAGTCAACTCTGCCAACACTTTTTCATCAGACTCTAAATATTGAGCCAATTTCTCCTTTCCTTGTAATTTCTGAGATCCAATCGTATAGAATGCTCCACCTTTAGCTATCAGTTTCAACAAAACTCCAGCCTCGATCGTATCGGTAATCGTATCATATCCCATTTTCCATTTTACAGGGAGTTCTGCGGTTTTGAACGGAGCAGCAATCTTATTTTTAGCAATTTTCACTTTCGCAAAGTATCAGATTTGTTCTTTGTCTTCCATAATTTTATCTCCTTTTCTGATTTCAATCCTCTGAGAAGAGAAAAATTTCAACGCATTTCCTCCCGTGGTTGTTTCTGGATTCCCAAACATAATTCAAATTTTCATTCTAATCTGATTGATAAAAATACAAGTGGTTCCCGTCTTAGCGAGAACAGAAGTCAGTTTTCTGAGTCCTTGAGACATCATTCTGGCTTGCAATCCCATATAACTATCTCCCATATCTCCTTCTACTTCAGCCTTTGGGGTAAGTGCAGCCACCGAGTCGATTACAATCAATTTCACATTTCCAGACTTTGCAAGCTCTTCTGCAATTTGGAGTGCTTGCTCTCCGTAGTCAGGCTGAGAAAGGAAGAGCTCTTCAATATTTACTCCCAGCTTTTTAGCATAGTGAGGATCTAAAGCATGCTCAGCATCAATAAACGCTGCGATTTCCCCTCTTTTCTGTACCTCAGCAATCGCATGGAGGGCGAGAGTTGTCTTTCCACTAGATTCTGGTCCATAAATTTCTACCACTCTTCCCTCAGGATATCCACCACCCAAAATCAAATCTAAGATGTAGGACCCACTGTGGAACGTGTTTACCAACCCAAAATTGGAATTGTCTCCCATCCTGATTACGGCCCCTTTACCGAATTGCTTTTCAATGCTAGCGAGAGCATCTTTTAATCCTTGTACATTTTTTGCTGTCATTTTTATATGATAAGAGTATAAAACATCATTGCGTGATAGGTTGTAAGAAAAAAAAATAAAAAATCAAGACTTTTTTTACAAGTTTATACCTACATTTCGAAATAACGTCAAAAAGTAGACATTTTAAATCAAAAAAGTCTTGATTTAGTCAACGGAATTTCTATACTATAGTCAGCTTTATTTTTTAATCCTATCACCATGCCTGTATTCAAGGAAATCGATGACGTGCAAAAAGCACTCATTATGTTCTTCAAAAAAAACGTAAACGAAGAGGGAATTACTCTGAGAGAAATAGCCGCAGCAATCTGAGTAAAACATCCACAAACCGTGTTAAACAAACTCAATCAGCTCGTTTTGAGAGGATTCTTCGCAAAAGATGACAAGGGCTACCGCTTAATACGTGAAACCGTCACCGACAAATTCACTGACATCATCCAGCTCCCTATCTTTGGATTCGCTCAATGTGGAAACCAAGGGAAAGCTATCATCAATGAATACACCCAAGAAAGAATCCCTGTAACGATCTCCTTCATGGGAACTACCGACATTCAACGTTGTTTCTTTGTACGTGCAAAAGGAAACTCTATGGAACCTAAAGTACAAGATGGAGACCTTCTCTTAATCCACCAACAAGACGCTTATGATGAAAACGATTATGTCTTTGTAGTACACAATCAGCTTCCAAAACTCAAAAAAATTGTAAAACAGGAAGGAAAACTCTGGCTTGAAAGTATCAATAGATTCTTCGACAAAGTTGAAATCGATCCCTACGATGAAACCAAAATCATCGGAGTAGTAAAAAAAATTATCAAAGATTTGTAAGAAAAATCTGCATTATAAATTAAGTTGGTCATTCAGGAACTTTTTTGAATGGCCATTTTTTCATAAAAACACAATTCCACAGATAGCAATGATAGATCTGAGATGTTTTAATCGTCTTATACCAGATTGATAAACTCTTGGTAAAATTATGTGATGAGACACATAGATTTTCAAACTATTACAGAAAGCAACAGATGAAAGGGGAGTGAAAGAAATAAAGTATGACAGTAAATGTATTAGACAGTAAATTAGCTTGACATAACCTTGCATATCGCTATTATAAATTCTGTTTATAGATATTTTGCTCTATGGAAAAATGATGTATATTACCAAATGACTTATTACAAGAACTTTCTAGAGAGTGAAATGTTGTTTTAGAGAGTTTAGCTAATTTTTGTAATACAAATAAAGAAAATCTTTTAAACGTGCTAACTCTTAGAAATACCCCTCCAAGAAATTTTGAAAATTATACCTCTAATACATTAAGTTATAATTGAGAACCTCATTTTTGATATGTAAAATATCTTCATAGAAAGAAAAAAGATGACCGATTTGAAGATAAAGATGGCAACAAGCGGGAATCATTTAGATTGATACGCAAACCAACTCCAGAATTACAAAAAATTCAAGAGACTATTAGACAGCGTTTACTCTGTATTCCTGTTTCTCTTGTCTCTACCGCAGGAAAACCTTGAGATTCTGCTGAAAAGAATGCAAATATTCATAGATACAATCCTTATCTTATTACCTTAGATATTAAGCAAGCTTATCCTTCTATTAGTACCCATAGAGTATATAAAAATTTAGAAGGTTCTTTATGGAAAGCTCTGGATATTCGAACTCCTCTTTTAGAATCCGATAATGAACAACAAACCGCAGAAAATAAAAAACTTTTTGTTAGAGCACTTACTCATTTATGTGTTGGAGAAGATGAACTTCCTCAAGGCTCTCCTACAAGTAATCAGATTCAAAATATTGTAATGAGGGGATTTGATACTAAAATTGAAAAAAAGCTTCCTGAATTAAGTTGCTCTTATATGACGTATTCTAGATATGCAGACGATATGAGTATTAGTTTTAAGCAGTATCTGACGAAAGATGTTTTAGAAGAAAAATTTTCTAACTATGTACAAAGCATTAAAAATGCTGATGAGGAGAAAATGGAAGGAATACTGCAACAGTTTAATCAAGAACAATTCGTTGCTACGGATAATTTTGAACGTAAATATATCAATCAAAAAATAGAGGAACTCAAAACACTCATTACCGCTTCTTCTCAATTCTCAGAGCCACAAAAGAAGATATATATATGACAAATAAATATTTACAAACAAAAAATTATCCCTTCTTCACGACGTATAGAGAATGTAAAAGATGAAATTGTAAAGATTATTGGAAAGGAATGACGAAAAGTTAATCCCAGAAAAATTCATATTTGGACACCACAAAGCGATACGGATAGAAAAATCAATGGATTAACTTTTGATAATGAGGGAAAAAGAATGCTGGATAGAAAAACACAATGAGCGTATAAGAGATTATTTAGAGAACTCACTGAATTTACTAAAGAAGAACTGGAAGCAAATGCTTATTATAAAAAAAGATTTAGGATTGCTATTGAGGAAAAATGAAGATATTCTACACGAGAGGAATCTCTATCCATAATTAAAAATGTTTTACAATGAGTATATCAGCGTATTAAAAAAGTCTATGGGTGAGAAAGAATTCCGAAAGAAATTACTGAGTTATTTAAAAAAACTCTTCGAAAACGAGATAATTATAACATTTGGTATAGAAACCCTAAAAGATTAGAGGAAAGAGAAAAACAGACAAGAAAGAATAAAGAAAAGGAGAATTATTTACAACAAGATAAACAAGAGTTTTATTCTACAATGCTATGAGATACAGATACTTCTGAACCAGAAAGTTCTGAATATCCAGAAAAAGACTTTGATGATAATCCTTTCTAGATTTTGATAGAAACAAAAACGACTAGAAAGAAATATCTAGTCGTTAGTGGCTATTTACCATTTGTTCGAAGAACCTCATTTATTTATAAGGAGATGAAAATCTTCTCAGAGATTCTTTTTTCTGAAGCATACATTATTAATGTTTCTATCGCTTCCAGATAGATAATAATGCAGACCATGAAAGATCTTGCTTCTACCCCTCAGAAAACTGAAGGTCAATGAGGGATATGGTAAATAAGCCCCCACTTAGTTCAGAGCTTATATAAAATTTTGCTATAATCAAGAGAAAATCCGTCCCCTTCAAAACAGATTTTTAAAGCAGGAAATCTACCTACCTTTAAATACCACCCCAAAAGTCGCAAAAATCACATACAAATCCATCGCCAACGACCAATTCTGAATATAATACAAATCCAATCTTGCTTCCTCCTCAAACGGTAAATGGTCTCTTCCGAAAACTTGTGCATAGCCCGTAATTCACGGTTTGATACTCAAAACTCTCCTCATTCGTGGCTCATACTTTTCTACTTCATTCGGCAAATGAGGACGTGGCCCCACCAACGCCATATCTCCAATAAAAATTTGAAAAAGCTGAGGTAATTCATCGAGTGAGCTTTTACGGAGAAACTTTCCTAATTTCGTAATTCTTGGGTCATCCTTGATTTTTGGGAGGATACCTTTTCTATTATTCGCGTCACTTTCAATCAGCTTTTTGTAGAGTTCATCAGCCTCACTACCTCCATATCCAACGCTCATATGCGTATACATCGTACGAAACTTGTAAAACGTGAAAATTTTTCAGCCTTTTCAGACCCTTTGCGACTTGTAAATCACGGGACCCGGGCTATCGAGCTTAATCAGCAATGCAATAATCAGCATAAAAGGCAGACCAATAATAATTCCCACAACTGAACCGACAAGATCAAACATCCTCTTCAAAACTAACGACCGCCCGTCCAATTGAGAATGTTTGTACTCCATCGCGATGATATTATCGATTTTTTCTGGCTTGTAGACGACATCCTCCAAAAAATATCCTTCACTAATATGGAAAAATCTCGTCTCATAAAATCTAATTTTTTCAAACATCAGTTGTAATCCTTCTTTTTCAAAGTTTCACAAAGCAACGGTGATAGAATACTGTTGCAAATCAATACTCTCAATATCCTTTCGCTCAATAAATTCTGTCGGAAAAGAGAAGTTTTGCCTAATCGTATCAATCACTTCTCCACTATCTATCGTATTATTGGAGACAATTAACACCTTTTTCCCAGCTTTTTTTTGGAGTTTGAAATCAATAAAATATCGCAACTGATCAAAGAGAAAGAGCACCAAATAAGCAAGTAGAGCAGTAGTAATAATCACAAATCTTGAAATTCCTCGCATAAAAACAACCCCTTGCCCAAAATAAGACACAAACGTAATACAAATAAACCAATACATCCAGACTTTTGAGAGAGTTTTAATATAGCTTTCAGCAGTTCTATTCAGTTCATATAAATTTTTGATTAATCCCCAAGCCACAAATATTACCGCAGAGAGGAGAGCAAAAATCTGTAATTCTTTCACATTAATCAGAGGGATATCAAGAGGGAGAAAATTCCCCAAAGTTCTAAGTTTATAGATCAGCAAAAAAATCAGCAAAATCAGCCCCAAATGCATGAAAGGTCTCACGAGACGAAAGATTCTAATTTGCTGTAGCATCCCTATCTAGAAAAGTAGTAAATAGATATCTTTATAGGTAGGGAATTCCTCCCAAAAAACAAGATCATCTTTTTTCCCACTAATTTTCTGTTGCATTTTTGCTACATTTGAGTATATAAGATAACGTAATCAATAGGGCATTAGCTCAGAGGTAGAGCGGTGGTCTCCAAAGCCGCGCGTCGGAGGTTCGATTCCTTCATGCCCTGCCATAAAAGAAATAAGAAAATTCTGAACTTGTAATTCAGTTTTTTTTTCTTATACTTAAATACGTCAAACAAAGTGCAACCCTGCCTAGCAGGGAGGAAAGTCCTGACATTACAAAAAGGGAGGTATCTCACGGATACTGGACGCAACTCAGCCAAATGAAAGTGCCACAGAAACGTAAACTATCCTGAACGAAAGGAAGGTTAAACTTCCCAAGTACAGGGGAAAGATGCAACGTGAAGATGTTCCGCTTGCGGTACTACTTCTCCTCAAGCCGATTGATAATCAGCTGAGTGGTAAACCACTTCCTAATGCAAGCTTATCCGAAAGGGCAGTGCAAGATAAAAGCTATACGCTTTTCTAGACATATCGCACTTGAAACACAGAATCAGGCTTACTGTTTGACGAGATTCTTATCGATCTTCATCATCTTCGGATTCAGGTTTTTTAAAGATATTTTTAGGTTTCTTAAAAGTTGGTTTCTTAAAAAGGGGAGGTTTGCTTTTAACCTCTTTTTTTACATGACTCACCGTATTATGTACCGTAGTATGAAGCTCTCAAACTCCCAATTCCAAAAAATCTTTCAAAGGATCTAATTTCTTTGTTTTCTTGGTATCATCTTCCTCTGAAACAGATTTTTTTGGCTTTTCTATATAGCCACTACCCATTACAGCACCGATGAGTCGCTTATTAAGTTTTTCCTCAAACCCCATCATCATCCACTGAATAAAATACGTATTCTAAAGATACAAAATCAGAAAAGATTTTCAAGAAGAAAAAAATCTGATCAAAAAATAGCCAGCCTGAGAAACACAGACTGACTACATTTACCTTACTTGGATGCATCAATTCAAACGCCAGTAAACTTGGCACTGATTAATTGAAGTGCCTTCGTAGAAGTAAATACTCCTTTAAGTTGATCATACTCCACATGCAGGAGTCTCAATCGCCGATCCAAATAGTCTTGGGTAAGACCGTCCCACCACCCCTGAATGAAGAGTTGGATGGCATCACAAAACACTTGGAAAGTTTTCCAGAGATCCTCCTGAACCTTCGGATCAAGAATCGTAGAAAGAATCTCATTAACAAAATTGGCAATTTGAGTACTCAATGCGTTTCCATCAACTTTCGGCTGGGAACTTTTCACAACAGTTTCCACTATCTTGGCAGTTGATCCATACCAAGCAAAAGCTAATTCCTCCGCCTGCTTTGCAGTAAATCCGGCATTCTCCCCAGCAATCTTGATCCGAGAAACTACTCTCAGTTTCGCAGCTAACGCCACAGGAGAATTCAGAGTCTCAAACAATTTTATTCCGAAGTTATGAACTTCTTCACTGGAAAGCTTCCCAGCATTCAACAAGACATCTCCGAAAAGTTCATAACATTGTTGCGTGGTTATCAGGATCACATGAGGTATTTTCTTACTTTCTGCTAAAGCCAATTGTAGGGAAGCCTTTTGAAATAACCCATTAGCAGCATCAATTCTTTCTTCAGTGATTCCAAGATCATCTAACACTTTTTCCAGAATTTCATTAATTCCATCAGATTTTTTTTCCATTGTATTAATTTTTTATTATGTAATGCTACTTCTTTTAGAGGTTTCGCTTCGCCCTCATCTGATACTTTTTAGGGATCAGATAACGAAAAATATACGGATATATATATCAAAAGTCAAGCTTGAATTTATAAAAGCAAAAACCTAAGTAGCACTACAATATTCGATCCTCTTCTTTGAATGGCTTACATCGTTAAGATTACCTTAAGTTATCTAGTATATATAAAGTCAATGACAAATTTTATGCAACATCTCTTTCTTCATAACTATCCAAATCTTCTTTTGGTGAGAGCAGAGGTCTGGAAGTATAGTATTTTTCAATCGATTTCTCTGTATTTCTCATATCAGTATTGATAATTCATTGAGATACTCTTGTAAAAAAGCTCCTATGTTTCTTTCTTTCTTCATTTGCCTTCTTTTTCTTATCACTTAAACTATACTCTTGCATACCTTCAAGTGCATCTACTAAATAATTTTGATCATCTTTACCAAATACTGCATTATATTGATCCCATCATACAAATTTCAGAGGCTTAATCCCTTTATATTGCGATCCAAAAACCCTACCAATAAAATCATCACTAGCAATTTCAGTAATATTATTTTCAAACATCTTCAAAAAACCATCAAGAGTATTGTCAAATACAGTAGGAGGATGACCTGTACCATGTTGAATTACTTTCCCCTTAAAAGTATATCGTAAGATATCTTTTCGATCATTTGGAGAAAGTTTTCCCATATTATAGGAAGCTCCAGTGCTATCTTTTAAACTTCTACTACCAATACTCGCATGCCCTTTATAATGAGCTGCTGTTTTGATAGATTGGACAATTCTTTCTTTTTCACTATCTGAAAACCCCTTTGATTCAAACCATCCTAAAAATTTTCTCATTGCAACCTCTGGAGATACTCCACCACTATTCAACTGATCACTTACTCTTTTCCAAAAGCTTTCTCTTGCAGATTTTTCATCAGCATCTTTCCCATCAAATTCCCCATTCCTATACTCCATCCTATTTCTCGCAACGTTTTTACTCGCATTGATACCCTGAAGATTAATTCCATCATCATTATCAAGCATATCATTATCAGTGATATCAATATCTGTACTAAATAAAGCATCATGGAAATCTTTCAAAATAGGATCATTATCAGGAGAAACATCCCATGTCTTATTACGTAAATCACCATCAAAAAAGTTATGCACAGCTCCTGCAGTCTCTCTATTCCAGCACACATTTACAGCTTTTACCAAGTCTCCCACAGCCACTTTATTAGCACCAGGTCAGAAATCTGAAGGACTATAGGTTTTACCTCCCACTTTCAGTTTCTCTCAAAACTGTCCATTTGTTGCCTTATTGAGAAGGTAAAGTACTCTTTTGGGGTGATCCGCATATTTAATAGCGAAACCAGGGATAATTCCTGCCGTTTTTGCTAAAGTAGAAAACCACCTAATAACTTTTTTATCAGGATAGGTATTCATTTCTCCACTGAGAAGTACTGCTATTACACATCACTCCACAATTCTCTTTTCCTCATCAGTTCTCATCAAAGTATGCATTTTTTTCAGATTTGCCATAGCAATAGGAAACCTTCCTGACTTTAATTTTCCTTCAAACTCAGCTTTCGCAATTCCAAAATCATTTGGTAAAGTCTGTACAATACTATCAATATTACTCTGAGTATTTCGATTTTTATAAGCCTCATCTAACTTATCCGCAAAAGCATTTGAGAGTCTTCTTTTAGAAGGATTATCAATATATTCTGGTGTTGCAGTAGGATATTCTCCTCTTTTTTCTATAGAACCAAATCTTGTATTCGGATAAGGATTACTCCCTCTAATATTATTGAGAATATAATCAATTTCACATCTAGAAAGCTGTTCTCTCAAACGATCAGTATCTCTTTTATTACTATTTATCTCTGCCATCAATTCCTGTTTCCTTCTCATGAAGTTATTTCGATGGTCTTTCCCCAAAAGTTTTGCAACCCAGAGTCAACTATTCTCGTATTCACTGATTCCACGGTACATTCCTTTCCCTTTAGTAATATTTGCCAAAAGTAAAGCAGCACCTGTATAAAGTGCATCTCCTTTCAAAGGAGTTATTTGTCCTTTCGGCCACTTAAAATCATCACCTCCTACCAAAAACTCTTTATAGCTCTTCCCACCAAACATTCTTCTCACATGAGGAGGAGTCTCTGGGAAAGTAGTAGCAAAATCTGGATCAGCCTCAAAAACCTTCAGCACCGTTTCAATCTTTGCAAAGACTTCTTTATCCCTCTCATTATAGCGATCCAACTGTAAAGTTCCCACTGCCTCTCAAATCGCAGGAATCCATCCTAAAGTATTGTCTATTAATTTTCGGAGTCATAAATCATCTACCAATAAATTTTCAAATTGTTTCTGAGAGTTTTTTTCACGCTCACCTAATTTATCATTCAGCTCTTTTCGCTTGGCTTTTATTCCCTTCCAAATAGTAAGAGGAGTGAATCGATTAATTTTAAATTCTTTCTTATTAAAAAGAGTCATATTTTGTTGATTTTGATCTTCCACAAGTTGCTCTGCTTCGTCCTTTTTCCAAGGTTTAAGATTTTTCTCTGAGATAAACATCATAAAACTATTGTAATCCATCTCATGTTTAGGATCCAGTTGATAATGTTTTGCCTTATCTCCTTTTATATAATCATTAAATTCTCCTCTCACTGTAAAGGTTTTTCTTTGGGGATTGTATTTTACAGCATACATAATATTTTCCTTATGAGTACCACCTTTTTTATCATACATGGTATCTTGATACCCAAAATATTCTACAGGTTCTTTTTTTCCTTCCCCAGTAAAATCTTTAGTAAAATGATCAGAATCCCATTCAAGACCATCAAAAGTATCAACTCATTTAAATCCCATCCCATTTTTATTGGCTTTTTTAAATTCTTCTAAATGTTTTAGAGGATTATCAGACTTAATGTCTGGCAATTTATAGAAACCTCCATATTTATTAAATGCTTCTAAACGTTCCTTGGTCATACTGATCTTTTGAGAGCTTCATTCCCATCCATCTCCTTGTGGTTGTTCTACTCCATGCACCTCTACCGTAAAAGTTGGATTAGAAGGATCAGAAGAGGTATCGATACTTTCAATTTCCATTTGGATCCATTCATGACCTCCATTTTCTTTTGGTGGCACACGGGTATCTCAAATAGCAGCCACAAGTCTAGTCCCTGGTCTAAATCCACAATCTTCATCAGTAAAAGGATATCCTTTAACTTTATTTCGTTCTTCTATAAATTTTTCTTTGGGAGTAAGATTAACAGTCTCTATACCTTCTAAAATGGGATGTTCAATATCAATAGCTTGATCAAAAATTTCTTTAAGACTTTTTTCATTTTGAGGAGAAAGAGCAGTAATAGCGGTAGTATCTGTATTTTTATCGAGAAAGAAAAGATAAATCAGTCTTCCAATTTTATCCCCATCTACTGTGACCGTTTTATTATCAACACCAAATGATGTTTCTAAAAACTTCTGAATAGCTACTCTATCAGCAATCTCAAACTGATCAAAATCATCTGTATTAAGTTCATAACTAATAGGTAGAGTATGCAAGCTAGTATTTTTATCATAAAGATCAAGAGGACTTATATTGAGATCTTTCACAGTTTTTTTTACCTGTAGACTAATTCCTCTGGGCAGATCGATAGTAGTTTTGGAAATATCTACTAAATCATGATAAAATTTATGGAATTCAATCTTATCAATTGATTTAGTAATATTAAAAACTTTCATAATTTCTTCCAAATCATCATAGGGATTATCTGCAATCCAATTAAAAAAGTATTGCATCTTGGCTGGATCTACTGTAGAAAAGTTAAAGTTTTTATCTCAAACTTCTTTAAGTGAATCTGCCAAAAGTGGATCATCAGTCCTTATCTGTAGTACATAAGCCTCTCGATAAAGAGTATCAAAATCTTTCTGGACCTCAGCTAATTTTTCTGTTTTTTTTGCTGAATCATAGATAGGATTAATAGTAATACTTCTATATTGACGAAGAGTATCCTGCAACTGTGGATAGAGAGGGGAGTCTGATGGGATTGAATTTTTTGTTACGAAAGGATATTTTTTCAAAATACAGGACATCATAGGAAATGCATTAGAAAGGGTAGTATTTATTCCTTCTACAAGTTCTTCAATACTCCCAAGATTAGCCTGCAAAGATTTTGAAAGTTCTAAAGAAACTAAGGCATCCATACATTTTTTTGCATCACCATTCCATGCAGTACTTGGTCCATCCAAATCAGGTCCAACAATCGTTCATCCAGCCACAAGAGTAGTTTTAATCTCTTGGTTAGTTATGGTCAGTTTTTCCCAAATATTTTTCTTTTTGAGAGCATCATCATTCGCCAGGAAATCCTGAGTTTTTTTAGCTATAGTATGAAGATTATCAATCCCCGTTAACGCAGTAGTAAAATCTGCTTGTTTAGTCGGATCTATAATGAGAACTCTTACCTTATCTTTGATAATATCTCCAATAGCAGTATTTATCTGATTTCCTAATGGCTGTGGAAGACGAGCAGACTTCAACGTATCAGAAATATCTTCCAAAATACTAAGATCAGAAAGCGGAATAGCCTCATCCTGAATATGCACAAAATCAAGAGTTTCCCCTTTATCAGTCTGAGATTCTTCCAAATGAGATAAAAGTCCTTTACCAACTCCCTTATATTCAACTTTTTCGAAAAAATCTTGCAAATTATTGATTTGATTAGGATTCTCTATCTGTAAACCAACAAACAAACGTCCAACAATTTTTCAAAGTTCAACGTTCTTAGTTGGTTTTTTTAAGGGAGTATTTTGCACTGCCTCTGGTACAGGAATTCTTGCCATTGAATAGATAATATCATCTAAAAATACTTTCTCCTCTAGTATACTCATTTCCCTCAAATTTTGCCACTTTCTCGCTACATTTTGCCACTTTATATCTTCCGTTTTATTAATTCTATGATATAGTATCATAGACATCATACAAACAATAGTAAGAATATAAAACAATATGTTAAGTAAAGGTAATAAAAAATCAGACTTTTTTCTCTTGTCTTCAATTTTCATTTCACTACAACATCAAACATGAACACACCACAACCCATAGAACGCCATCCTCTTGGCTTCTTACTTCCTCCACATACAAAATTCCTAATGCTCGGAAGTTTCCCACCGCCACAAAATCGCCGATCCATGAATTTTTATTATCCAAATTTTCAGAATGATATGCGAAGAATTCTAGGAAGTATTTTCTATAATGACAAAGAGTACTTTATCACACAAAACAAGAAAGCCTTTGATGAGCAAAAAGCGAGAACCTTCTGCAGAGAAAAAGGTATTGGAATAGGCGACACAGCAGAAGAAGTAATTCGCCTAAGTGGTAATGCTTCTGATGATAAATTACAAGTAGTGAGAGCATTTAATTTGATGGAAATCTTAAAACAAATTCCAGAATGTCAGGCAATCGTAATTACAGGACAAAAAGCAATGGAAACACTACTTTCCATCTTCCCAATACCAGAACCAAAAATCTGATTTTTTTCCTTGTTGAATACTATGGGGAAACAGATAAGAGTGTATCGTATGCCTTCCTCTTCTCGTGCCTATCCCAAGCCCTTAGTAGAAAAAGTAAAAGTATATGAGAAAATGTTTCATGAGCTGAAAATGATCTAACAAGCAGTTTAAAAAAAGTTGCCGAGGAACAATCCTAACAGGCAACTTCCCTTATAGTTTTTACTTATCCATTCTTCAAAGCAGCGTGAGCAGCAGCCAATCTCGCGATAGGTACTCTATACGGACTACAACTTACATACTTCAATCCGGCTCTGTGGCAGAAATCAATAGACATTGGATCTCCTCCGTGTTCTCCACAAATTCCGAGGCTGATGTCAGGTCTGGTCTTCTTTCCCTTCTCTACAGCGATTGTAATCAATTGTCCGACACCGTCTTCATCAATAGACTGGAAAGGGTCTTTTTCAAAGATACCTTTTTCTTCATACTCTTTGATGAATTTTCCAGCATCATCTCTGGAGAAACCAAGCCCCATCTGCGTCAAATCGTTCGTTCCAAATGAGAAGAATTCTGCACTTTCAGCGATTTCATCTGCAGTCAATGCTCCTCTTGGCACTTCAATCATCGTTCCGAGCTTATATTCTACGTTCACTCCATATTTATCCATCGTTTCCTGAGCAACCTTTTTTACGATAGCCGCACAGAAATCAAATTCCGTCTTAAATCCTACCAAAGGTATCATAATTTCAGGATGAACGTCTACCCCTTCTTTCTTCAGTTCACACGCTGCACTTATCACTGCTTCCGTCTGCATTTCTGCAATTTCAGGGAAGGTGATAGACAGTCTACAACCTCTATGTCAGAGCATAGGATTAAACTCGTGCAAACTAGCGATTTTCGTTTTCAACGTCTCTACACTTACTCCCATTTCAATAGAGAGAGCCTGAATATCTTTATCTTCCGTAGGCAAGAACTCGTGTAAAGGAGGATCCAAAAATCTGATCGTCACAGGAAGTCCTTCAAGCGTTTTCATCAATTCATAGAAATCTCCTTTCTGATATGGCAAGATTTTTGCCAATGCTTTTCTTCTTCCTTCTTCCTCTTCAGAGAGGATCATTTCTCTTACAGCTTTAATTCTATCTTCAGCGAAGAACATATGTTCCGTCCTACACAGTCCAATTCCTTCAGCACCAAACCTTTTAGCAGTAGTTGCATCGGTTGGAGTGTCAGCGTTAGTTCTTACTCAGAGTTTTCTAAAGCTATCAGCGAGTTTCATCAAGGTTTCAAAATCTCCACTAAGTTCAGGGTCTGCTACTGCCAAAGAACCTTTGAATACTTCACCCGTTGAACCATCAAGCGTGATATAATCACCTTCTGTCAGCGTCACACCTTTTACGGTCAGCGTTTTAGCTTTTTCGTCAATGACGAGTTCACCAGCACCTGCTACACAACATTTTCCCATTCCACGAGCTACTACCGCAGCATGAGAAGTCATTCCTCCTCTAGCGGTCAGAATTCCCTGAGAAGCCACCATTCCTTGAATATCTTCTGGAGAAGTTTCAGTTCTTACCAGTACAACTTTCTTTCCTTCTTCATTTTGAAGATGTGCTTCTTCTGCATTGAAAACGATTTGTCCAACCGCTGCACCAGGTGAAGCAGGAAGTCCTTTCGTCAATAGCTCTGCACCCGTTTTTGCACCTTTATCGATTTGTTTGTGGAGGAGCTCGTCCAATTGATTTGGAGCCACTCTTAATACCGCAGTTTTCTCATCAATCAATCCTTCAGCCAACATATCCACTGCCATTTTCACAGCAGCAGGACCAGTTCTTTTACCATTTCTGGTCTGAAGCATATAGAGTTTTTCTTCTTGAATCGTGAACTCCATATCCTGCATATCGTGATAATGCTGTTCCAATCTATGATAAATATCCACTAATTGCTTATAACACTCAGGCATCACCTCAGCCAAAGAATTGATTTCCTGTGGAGTTCTGATACCTGCAACCACGTCTTCTCCCTGTGCATTCATCAAAAATTCTCCATAGAATTTATTTTCTCCTGTAGAAGGATTTCTGGAGAAGCAAACTCCTGTTCCAGAAGTATTTCCCATATTTCCGAAGACCATGGATTGTACATTTACCGCAGTCCCGAGCAATCCTTTGATGTCATTCATCTTTCTATAGTAAATGGCTCTGTCATTATTCCAGCTACCAAATACCGCGTCAATCGCCATTTTCAATTGTTCTCTTCCATCATTTGGAAACATCATTCCTGTAGCATTCTGAACAACCGTTTTATAAAGCTGAACTACTTTCTGTAAATCTGCAGTTTCGAGGTCAGTATCGAGTTGTACGCCTTTCTCATTTTTCACAGACTGGAGAGCTACTTCGAAATCGTGATGAGGAACATTCATTACCACATCTCCGAACATCTGAATAAATCTTCTGTAAGAGTCCCAAGCAAACCTTTCATTTCCTGTCTTGGTTGCTAATCCGATTACAGACGCGTCATTCAAACCAAGGTTCAAGACCGTATCCATCATTCCTGGCAAAGACTGTGCTGCACCAGATCTTACAGACACTAAGAGAGGGTCGTTGGCATCCCCCAGCTTTTTTCCCATTTTTGCTTCCAAATCCTGCAAATGTGCTTCAATCTGCTGAGTAACTTCTACAGGATAAGTCTTGTTGTTTTTGTAAAAAATATCACACGTTTCCGTGGTGATAGTGAATCCTGAAGGAATAGGCATTCCTAAAGAGACCATTTCTGCAAGGTTCGCACCTTTTCCTCCTAAGAGGTCTTTTCCAAGTCCTTTCCCTTCTTCAAAGGAATAGACATACGTTTTTTCTGGCATAATATAGAGGTATGAAATATAAAACATAAGAACTTCCTCCATGAATGGGGGAAGCACTATAACAGTTTCTATGTTTATGATATTGGAAAGGGATTGCAAGCGAAAAATAGTCAGATTTTTCTTCTATAAAAAACAACCTCGCAATTCGCGAGGTTGTCAAAGATGAGTAATCAGTCAATCAATCTTCAATGAGGAAAGCAATAAGCTTCGCAACTCCTTTGGCTGAGTCTCCCAACGATTCTGTAATTTTATTAACAGTTTCCTCGAAAGCTTCTTGTTCTTCGGACTTACCAGGTTTTACAACACGGAAGCCTTCGACGAGCTTAAGATTTTTATCCGGATAAATTTCTTCAAGGATTCTCCAAGTCAATGTACTGAGAAAATCGATTTCCTTTCCAATTTTCTCAAGTTTTTGATGTACAGATTCTAATTCCCCTAACTCCTCAAGCTCCAGTTTAAAACCGTCTTTAAGAAATTTTTCAACTAATAATTTTGCTTCATCTTTTTTACGAAACATCAGCGTACGAATTGCCTTCACTTCCGGAGAGAGTTCCCCCAAAATGGTATCATTTTTACCAAGTGGATCACCGGAATCAACAAATTCACCAGTGTTCACAATGGCATCAAGCTCCAACTGAAGCGAGCCAAGATAATTTAAATTTAACTTTTTCTTTGCCATAATTTTATTATTTTATGTTATACTGAAATAGTATACGAATATATATATCTAAAGTCAAGTGAAAGTTCTCCTATTACAACCAGCTTTTAATCCGTACTTGCATTTTTCTCCCACTTTTGTACAATACGTTCAGTTTTTATTTTCACATCCTCAACGCATGGCGAAAAATCTCGTGATCGTGGAATCCCCAGCAAAATCTCAAACCATCAAGAAATTTCTCTGAGCAGACTACGAGGTCAAAGCTTCCTACGGACACGTGGTCGACCTGCCCACCAAAGGGATGGGAATCGATATTGAACATGGATTTGTCCCACAGTATGAAGTGTCTCCCGACAAAAAAAGAGTCATTTCAGAATTAAAATCCTTAGCCAAAGGTGCTGAAAAAGTCTGGATCGCAACCGATGAAGATCGCGAAGGAGAAGCCATCGGACGACATGTCGCTACCCAACTGGGACTTGATATCAAAACCGCTCCCAGAATCGTTTTTCATGAAATCACCAAAACCGCAATTGACCAAGCCATCAAAAATCCTAGAACCTTGGACTTAAACTTAGTCGACGCACAACAAGCTCGCCGTGTATTAGATAGATTAGTAGGATTTGAACTTTCTCCTGTCTTACGAAGAAAAATAAAAACCTGACTCTCCGCAGGACGTGTACAATCCGTTGCAGTCCGCCTAATCGTCGAACGTGAAAGAGAAATCCAAAAATTTGAATCTGAAGGATTCTTCAAAGTAGTGTGAACCTTCATCGGAGATGCAAAAAAGCCTTTTGAAGCAGAATTCGATAAATCTCTAAAAAACGAACAAGACGTAGAAAAACTCTTGGAAACTCTGAAAAACTCAAATTTTTCTATCTCTAAAATAGAGGTAAAACCAGGGAAGAAATCTCCATCCGCTCCGTTCACTACCTCAACTCTCCAACAGGAAGCTTCCCGTAAATTGGGATTCCCGGTAGCCAGGACCATGCAGGTTGCTCAAAAACTCTATGAAGCAGGACATATTACCTATATGAGGACCGATAGCGTAAATCTCTCCGATTTTGCCGTAAAAGAAGCTCAACAGGAAATCACCAAAGAATACGGTGCAGAATATGCTAACCCTACCTATTATAAAACCAAAACCAAAGGTTCACAGGAAGCTCACGAATGTATCAGACCCACCCACATGGAACAACGTTTTGCAGGAAATGATGCCAGTGAAAAGAAACTCTATAATCTAATCTGGCAGAGGACTATTGCATCACAAATGGCTCCTGCAGAGCTTGAAAAAACCAAAGCAGTCATCAAAGTTTCCCCCTATTGAGAGGGAATGTCCAAAGGACAAGGGGATTTCAAATCCAATTTCATCGCCACAGGAGAAGTTGTAAAGTTCGATGGATTTTTGAAACTGTATTTCGAAGGAAATGATGAAGAAGGAGACGATGAACTCTCAAAAGGAATGCTCCCTCCTCTAAAAGAAGGAGAAAATCTGACCGACAAAATCATCACCGCTACAGAAAAATTCAAGAATCACCCTCCACGCTATACCGAAGCAAGCCTAGTAAAAGAATTGGAATCTCAAGGGATTGGTCGCCCATCCACCTATGCACCAACTATTTCCACAATCCAAAAAAGGAATTATGTGGTGAAAGAAGATAGACCGGGGAAAGAAAGAATCTTCAAAGAATATACCCTCAAAAACGGAGCAATCACCTCCGAGGAACTCAAACAAATCACAGGAGCTGAAAAACAAAAGCTTTTCCCAACCGACATCGGAATGGTAGTAACAGATTTTCTGATCCAACATTTTCCAGCTATTATGGATTATTCCTTCACCGCAAATGTGGAAGAGGATTTCGATGTAGTCGCAGAGGGAGAAAAGAAATGGAATGATATGATCAAAGGATTTTACGACCCCTTTCATGAACTGATTGTAGAAACTATGGGGGCAGAAAGATCTAGCGGAGAAAGAGCCCTCTGAACCGATCCCAAAAGCTGAAAACCTATGATTGCTAGACTCGGAAGATACGGACCCTTGATACAAATCGGAAGTGCAGAAGACGAAGAAAAAAGATACGCAAACATCCCTAACGGACTGAGTATCGAAACTATCACCCTAGAAGAAGCCCTCCAGGCCTTCGAACTCCCTCGCGAGCTCGGAAAATATAAAGGAGAAAAAGTCCTAGCCAATAATGGACGTTTCGGTCCTTATGTGAAATATGGTACGCTTTTCGCCTCCATCAAAAAA
Organism: Candidatus Peribacteria bacterium; assembly: GCA_031280545.1. The sequence goes on along the minus strand of JAITGP010000019.1, from coordinate 5,449 downwards.
GACGCAGAGTTCGACCTCTACTCCATCACCTTTGACCAGGCCGTCCAATTGATAGAAGAGAAAAAAAATGCTGATGCCAATAAATACATCCATCGCTTCGACTACAAAGACGAAGAAATCCAAGTATTAAATGGTCCTTATGGCCCTTACATAAAATATGCGAAAAAAAACTACAAAATCCCCAAAAACTGAAAAGATGCCACCGATCTTACCCTAGAGGATACCCTTACCATCATAGGGATCTCTAATCTCGATGAGAAAAAATGAGAGAAAAAATGAGAGAGTAAAAAGGCTCCTACAAAGAAAGCCCCAGCCAAAAAATCTGCTAAAAAATAGAAAATTATTTCTTCCTCTTCCTACTCTTAGCCTTTTCCTCTTTCCAAATAAACTCATTAATTGACATCCTAGTAGGGGAGGCATTACAAAATTCATCTATCGTCAAGAGTAACAACCCCTTTGTCCCTTGCATTAAAATAATCGCTTGATAACTATTCCCTTCAAGCTTCTGAGAAATCTCAGCCAATTCTTCATCGACTACCTCCGCATGATCATAAAAATACCTCACATTATGATTCAGACTTTTTCTATTTTCTTCACTCAAAGGTAAAGCCTGTAAATGTTTACTATTCTCTTCATTGAGAAAAAGGAGATACTCCAAAAACGTAGAGAGATTTTTTTGGATATTTTCTAATTTATATGCATGGAAATATCCAAGAGACGTTTTCACCTCATTCAATAAATATCTGGCAATAGTAAGCTTTTCGCAAGCGGAAATAATTTCATTATAAAGATGAGTCTTTTTAGTAGTTGAGTCTTGCATTGAGAAAGAGAGTAGGGCTAAAAAAGATAGGGTAGTAATTACATTTGAAAGATATTAATTTTACTTTTACTCTTGATATAATTGAGCAAATGGATGTCGTGGGTAATCAAAATAATCGTATTCCCATTTTTATTAGCCTCGATAAGGATATCTCCAATTTCCTGAGTATATTCCCAATCAAGATTCCCTGTAGGCTCATCAGCAATAATAAACTCTGGATCATGGATCAACGCTCTAGCGAGAGCAACTTTCTGCTTTTCCCCTCCAGAAATACTCTGAGAGGTAGCCTTAGGAGAGTCTTCCAAATGAAGTTTATCCAAAACCGCTTTATATTTCGCTCTAATAGTCGCCTCACTTGCTCCTGCAAGCTTTAACGGATAGGTAATATTATCTTTAATAGAAAGCGATTGAATCAGTTTATCATCTTGGAAAACAATTCAGATTTTTCTCCTATATCTCTGAATTTCATCATCGGTAAGCGTAGAGAGATCGTCCATTCTATAATACACAGTTTTGCTATAAGGTCTAAGCTCTCCAATCAAAAACTTTAGAAGAGTAGACTTTCCGACTCCAGATTTCCCGATAATCACCGTAAAATCTCCAGGAAAAATATCAAAATCCAGTTTTTTAAAGAGAGGTTTGGTTTGCTGAGGATATCCCCAAGTCAATTCAGTAATGGTCAGCAGAGGCACTCTTTTTTCCGTAGTCATAATCAATAGATAAGGAATAAATGATACTTAAGTATATCCAAATATTTCTATAAAAGCAAAAAAAATCAGACTTTTCATACTACTTTGGATTGACTTTTTTTCAGAGAGTTGCAAGAAAAGAAAAAAGGAGGCAAATTGCCCCCTCAGTTAGTACTAAATTAATACATGTACGGTTGAGATACCGTTACATAGTCAAAGAGTTCACCTGGTTTAAACCAAAGAGCAATCTCTTTTATTGCCTCCTCAGGATCACCACTTGCATGAACAAGATTAGGAATCCCTTTACCTTCATCGTCTCCATAAGCAAACGACATGTGAGCATAATCCCCACGAATCGTTCCAGGCAAAGCCGAAAGAGGTTCAGTCGTCCCAACAATCTTACGGATAACTTTTACCGCTTCCACCCCTTCAAAACAGAAGGCAATAACAGGAGATTGTTGCATAAATGCAACCGTCATATCAAACTTATCCTGCCCACGACGGGAAATCATCTGTCCAACTTCCTCATAGTGTGCATAAAGTAACTCTTGCGTTGGCCAAACCATTTTAGCACCAACTATTTTCAGACCCACCTTTTCAAAGCGAGTGATAATTTCCCCGACCAGCCCACGACCGATGGCGTCAGGCTTAGCAAGGACTAAGCTCCTTTCAATTAACGTTTTTTCTCCCATTGCTTTTAATTTTTATGTAAATATTTGTGTTAACACTTCCAATATACGAATCTCTCCCCCTGAAATCAAGATGATTTCTTTCTCTTGAAACTTGCCCCAACTTTCCTATACATACAGTATGCAACCAGACGAAAAACTTTTAGCACTACTAGATGTGGTGATCGACACCTACATCAATAAAGGAGAACCCATCGGTTCAAAATTTTTGAATACCTTGGAAGACGTAGAATACGCCCCTTCCACCCTGAGAAAATATCTCAATATCCTGGAAAAACAAGGAATGGTCTACCAGCCTTATAATTCTAGTGGAAGAATCCCAACCCTTGATGGACTCAAGATCTATATCGAAAATTACCTCTCCCAAGTGGAAGATGAAACCCTCAATGAAGTGGTAAACGCCAGAGAAAGTATCAAAGAACTCGTAGAAATGCTCGGATCCCTCGTAGATGGAGTAATTATAGGATTTCTGAGAAATGACGAATACTATTACCTCGGGATCAATAATCTCCTTCGTGACGATCTAGAAGATTACGAAGAAACCAGAAAAATCATCAAATTTATCGAAGAAAAAAGAATCGTAAAATATATCGACGAAAGAATTCTGAAAAAACATCAGATGTACTACACTTTTTTGGATGATAACGACACAATCATCTCCACCGTATATGCAAAAGTCACCGTAAATGGTTACGACTGTATCCTTGCAATCGTAGGACCCACCAGAGTAAATTATAAAAAAAACGTTGCTATCCTTTCCCAAATCTTACAAAAAATGGAATAAAATTTTTAGTGTTTACCACCCTAGACCAATGTCCATCGACCAGCTTTCTGAAATCAAAAAAAAAGTAGATACCATCTCACAACACCTTACCACTGAAACTCAAGGCAAAGATTTGAGCAAAGAAAAATTTGATACTATCAACACTGAACTTTGAAAAGCTAAAATAGAATTAGCAGAATTCTGAAAAACTAACCTCGAATACCTCCATGATAAAGCAACACTTGAACAAATAAAAACTATCGAATCAAAAATCACTCAGATAGAAACAGTACTTCTTAAATTCAATAAAGAATTGATGGTATTGCAGGGAAGTGTCCAAAAAAGTGCAATTCCTCCAGTAGAAGCAGAGTTTGCAAACTTTTTGGCTAATAATAATGGAATGGATCCAAAAGCAAAGCAACAGCGTGTCCAAGCTGCTAAGCATATCATAGAAGAAAACATCCCAGGGATGGATCGATTACTTTCTTAACATCAAAAAAAACGCTAGGAATAAATTCCTAGCGCTGAATCCGACCGAAAGATCAATCATTCCTTGGACCCACTTTACCGGTAATCTTGTCCCAATTAGCATAAGCCAAATAAGCAATCGCTCCCAAAATGAGTAAACCCCAGAAGTGAGACAAGACGAATCCCAGCAAGCCAAACACAATGCCAAAGACCACTTTCAATACCCAAAAGGCAAGTGGTACACCAATAAAAATGATCGCGAGGATCAACAAGAACCTTTTCATAATACACTTTTTTTATTTTTTTTGCTACTTCTTGTTGTAGGACTTTCGCTAGCGTCCTGTTGATATTCTATCATCAACAATGATGAGTATAAAGATATATATATCTAAAGTCAAGAGACTTTCTAAAAGAAGGGAGAAGGAAAAAAATTCCCGCTTTATGAATGGGATTTCTTTTTTTGCACTTTTACTTGACTTTATATTTCATTTATGTATAAGTAAGAGTAAAATAAAAAATATTAATAAAAATATGTTAAATCAAAAAAAATTGAAAATCATGGCAAAAAAAAACGTGAATGGAAAAGAGGTAGAAGTTACCGACATTCCTTTTGAAGAAGTGGAAACTGTGGCTGGAGCAACAGAAGAAGTACCAGTAGCAGAACGAGTACAAAAAATGGACAAGGACGAGGTAACGGCAGTAGTGAGTGTTCTAGAAGCCCCATTATCGCCGAAGCAAAGACAACAAGTTGAAAAAATAAAAAAGTCGATCAACTTCCAAAATCCAGATGCACTAAAAACGTATGGTGCAAGTGAGACGAGAGAAATCTCAGAGCTCGCTAAAAAAGCAACTGAAGGAATTTCTACACAAGATATGGAAATCTTGGGTCCAAAAATCCAGGCAATCCTATCAAATGTCAGAAAAAGTAGAAAACAAAAAAAAGGGCTGATAGCCAAACTCTTGGCACCGTTTCAAAGCAAAGTAGCAGAACTGAAAGTAGCTCATGCCACTGCGGAATCGAACATCTCCACAATCGAAAAAATGATTGTACAGGCAGAACCGCGCAGTAAACAAAATTCACAAATTTTGCGACTATTGTGGGACAAAAACCAGGAGAAATATGCAGATCTTCGTCTTTGCCTAATTGCTGGTGAAGAAGCAGTCACAGAGGAGCGGAGCAGATTGACACTGGCCAGAGTAAACACGCCAGCAACAGATGCAATGGGTGCCCAAGTAATTTCTCGTCAAGAAAGCAACTTAGCAATCTTTGACAAGAGAATACATGACTTGCGGATATCCCAACAGCTATCAACGTTAAATGCCTTGAAAGTAAATATGCTTGAAAAGGCAAACGAAGCGGCAATGGAAAACCTCCGTGGCGTTGTTCAGAATGTTTTACCAATTTGGCGAGAAGAAATTGCCATAGATGGTATCACAGAAGAGATCAAGCGGAACGCTGATCTCTCGAAAAACGTCTCTGACGCAACAAACGAAATGCTCAGAGAATCGGCTACAAAAATTCAAGCAGTAGTAGTAGAAATCGAGACTCAAGCCCAACGTTCAGTAATTGACGTTGAAACGATTAAGTTTGTGAGCGAGACTCACTTAGACACCATCCAAAAAGCACTAGAAATAGCACAAGAAGGGATGGATAGAAGAATCGAAGAAAAAGCCGAGTTAGAGTTAATCGAAAAAGATATAACGTCGAGACTACTAAAAGATCCCACAACAGATGGCTTCTTCAGTAGTAAGAGAAAACGCCGTTAATCGTTAAGAGAACTACAGACAAACGTGTGTCATAATTTGGCACACGTTTTTCATTATAAAAATAGCAATATACCATTGACTTTAAAAAGTAAATAATTATAATAGAATGCTTATTTATCTACTGCTTATATATAGAATGCAAAAAAAAGACACAAATCTTAAAGTACTCCCTTTCAGTGAGTTCATAAAAAATATCTTCAAAGAAAAAAACACCGAGAGACAACAAAAAATCAAAGAAATACTCTCTCTCAGA
>JAITGP010000034.1 GCA_031280545.1 Candidatus Peribacteria bacterium | reverse complement strand
CGAACCTGCGTGTTCGCCCAAAACATCAAATCATTCGCCCAAAACATTCACATTCCCGTCGCCCAATTGATGTCCCACCATATTGTCCAATTGATGTTCGCCCAATTGTTGTGTATTATTAGGGCAGACACGCAGGTCCGCCCCTATGATATCATATTGATACATAAAAATGAATTATTTTATTGACAATCCAACGCAGTCCGATTTCTTATATTTTCTATTTTTTTCAAAATTTCCTTTTGATTGGATCTACAAATTTTTCTGTAAGAATAGTTGCTAATCTTTTTTTGTTTGATCCAGTTTCTTCCATTATTTTTTCATACGTTTTTCTTCTAATTTTTTCTCCAAATTTTTCTTCAAAAGCGGATTTTGCTTTTAGAAATCCCGTGTAATAATATTGTACAATGTATTGAGAGTCAGTATTATTGTGTCAAGGAAAAGTATAAGTTTTCCAATGGTTATACATAGCTGCGTCATTTTCATGTAATTGTAAAGTAATTGTTTTAGTAGTTTTATTGTATTTTAAAGCAATACTTTGGATTATTGCATTATTACATTCGTCACGCCTTTCCCATAATGGTATGAGAGATCTAAAGGCAAGATTATCTGTATTAAATAGTATTGGAAAGTCTTTTTCTTTAATCTCATCAACAAAACTTTGAATTTCTGCTATTCTTTTCTCTGTTTCTTCAGGAGTGATTTCTTGTTGTTCAGTAGCAATAATTCTTTCTTTCATGGATAATTAGTTAGAATATAAACACCTAGATTATATTCAAAACAAAATATTTTGCAAAAAATTACCCACATTTTATTACACTACACCACCTCCAAAAACCTTAACTCCACCTTCCTCAACCCAAACATTGAGGATAAAATGCCATATTCTATTCTAGGCTTTCCCAAAGTTTATTGAAAATTAACAAGTTAATTCCATAAAAAGTGGGATTATAAATTTCAAACCCAGTAATGACTTCTCCATAAGTAATATGATAGTAATAATTTTTAACCAATCCAATATCAGAATTCAATCCTAATTCTTCTGCTCTATTAAAAAGTTTTACATTTGCTCCCAACTTATTCATCATTTTTGCATATTGTCTGCCTTGAACTGAATCAAAAACAATTTCTCTGATGTTTTTATCTTTTCACAAAAAATATTCTTTTACGAGATCTTGTAAGGAAAGGTTTGTATACTTGAGAGTTGCATCAATATCTTCTATAAAAGCAGCCTCATTAACATTTTTTATTTTATTTGCAAAATTTTTGAACACATCATTTCCTTCATAAAATTTGATTTTGGGAATTTTAGAATAAGTATAATCCAATTTATCTCGCAACTCTTGTTGTATTTTTATTTCATTGATAATCTCCAGATTTTTTTGGTTTTTTACAGATAGTAAATTAATGAGATCTTGGGCATTAGCACAATAGTATTTATGCCCATGGCTTGCTTTTTCAGGGATCAAAATGCCTTCTCTCGCAAGCTTCTCAATTCTATCGTTAATAGTGGTTCTAGGGGATTTTAATAGTCTTGCAATGGTAGATATTCATAATGCACCATATTCAAAACACAGTAAATAGATGTTTTTATCTACCGTAGATAATCCGATTTTGTCTAATAGAGTAGTCAGGATTTCTTGGTTTCACATTTTATAATATAGGAAATATAAAGCTTAATTATATGATACTCATTTTTTTAGAGAAATCAAATTTATCGTCGGATTATACCGATTATAGTTTGAAAAATATATTGACATTAAACACAAAATATATATACTAACATTATCAAAATAAAAATAAAAAAAGCAGATTATTCGGAAGGCGGAATAGTTTGTGTAACAAAAAGTCTGTGAAGGCAGGCAAGTCGAAAAATAAAATGAAAAATTTAAAAAAAGTAATTGTTGAAGTAGTGTTTATCATTAGTATCCCCATTAGTTTACTGTTGGGATTAGTGCCTGGAATAGGTATAATGTTTCTATACCATGTTGTGAGAGGTTACATCCCCTGTAATTGGGTTATCATAAATGGAGTAGAGTATTTATCTACTGGGTCTAGCTGGCTGGATATACTTGTTTTCGCTATTTGTGTTGTTGTAACAACAGTTTTCTCCCTGTGGTGTATGTATAAAATATATGGACTGGATAAAATGGATCCAGATCCAGAAGAATAAAATCATTCAAAACTCCTCCTTGTTTTTCTTGGAGGATTTTTTACGAATTATGATTATTTACCCTACCACCTCCAAAAATCTCAACTCTACCTTCCTCAACCCAAACTTCGGATTATGGAACTTCACAATCGCCATATTATTCCACACTTCCATCACATACCCATTCCCAAACAGCTTGTGCCTCACCGTATCACCTTCACTCACATTGCTCACTTCTTCTCTCTCCATTCCTCCTGACAAATCATACTTCTTCACCAAATCGGCAGGCAACTCATCTAAAAATCTGCTTGGTGGATTCATTTTCGTCTGTCCCCACGTCATTCTACTCGCAGCACAGGACAAAAACAGCACATCTTTGGCCCTCGTCACGGCAACATACATCAGCCTTCTTTCCTCTTCTAATAATTTCGGCTCAAGCATTGAATTACTCAAAGGGAACATATTATCTTCCAATCCAACTACGAATACCATCGGAAATTCCAGTCCCTTACTCGAATGTACCGTCATTAGCTTCACCGCGTCAATATCCCCCTTCTCATTCTCAGAAATATCGGAGAGTAGCGTCACTTCCTCCATAAATTGCCTCAACGTCTCTTCACCTTTCTCGATATATTTGCTCGCCATATTGATGAGCTGACCGATATTTTCATACTTTTCATCTGCTTGTTGCTCGCCTCATTCTTCTTTCACGAGGTGGTCGCGATAGTGAATTTTCTTCACCAAAGTTTCAATAAAATCTGACGGTGTCACTTCGGGCAACAGCTTCCTCAATTCCTCAATCACCAAAATAAAGTTCTTGACTCCCGTCATCGCCTGTGGCACAATTTTCAACTCTTCAGTGGGAATTTCCCCTTTCCACATCTGACTAATCGTTTCATAAATCGAAACGCCGTGCTGTACAGAATAATCCGAAATCTTTTCAAAGGTCGTATCTCAGATTTTTCTATTGGGGGTGTTGATAATCCTCTTCAGAGCCACATTATCTAGCGGGTTCAGAAAATATTTCAAATAAGCCAGCACATCTTTAATCTCTTTCCTCTCGAAAAATTTGAATGCCCCCCGAATTTTGTAGGGAATTCCCTCTTGCAAAAAGATATTCTCAAAAATCGAAGATTGGGAATTCGTCCTATATAAAATCGCTACCTGCCCTCGAGAAGTCAGCTTTCAGCCATTTTTCATCTTTTTAATCAGCTCCACAGTATTCGCCGCCTCGTCAATATCGCTATTATGCGAAAAAATCGTGATTTTGTCGTTTCCCTCGCGATGAGCGACGATATTTTTCTCGTACTGGTTCACATTGTGCTTAATCACGGCATTCCCCGCCTGCACGATATGCGGTTTTGAGCGGTAGTTGATTTGCAATTTGAACATCTGAATATCGGGTCGATACCTCTTCACATTGAGAAAATTCTCCATCAACGCCCCACGTCGACCGTAAATACTCTGAAAATCATCACCAATCATCGTGATAATCGCCCCGCCTCCCGTCATCAACTTCATCAGCTCAAACTGAATTCGGTTCGTGTCTTGTGCCTCGTCCACGAGGATATAATCAAAGTGGTTCTGCCGTTTCTGCAAGGTTTCCTTATGCTTCGTGAATAACAAATAGGGGAGTAAAAGCAGATCATCAAAATCGAGCGAATTCGCAATTTCGAGGGCTTTCTGATATTCCTCATACACTTTTCCCATCGTTTCATCATAATTGGAATCTACACCTTTCAAAAAATCTGAGGGTAAAACTCCGTTATTCTTCTGTTTCGAGATAAACCCTTTGACCTCGTTCGGCTTGAAAACATCTCAGAGGTTCAGCCTTTTCAGAATTTCTTTCACGATACTCGTACTATCCCCACTATCCAAAATTCCAAAGTTCTTATTGTACTTCATCCCGAGTTTATCAATATCCTCTTTCAGAATTTTGAGGAAAATGGAGTGAAATGTCCCGATCCACTTTAAGTCGAAAGCACGAAGTTGAAAAGTCTGATTTTGCTTCGGCGTTGATTTTTCCATTGCGGAAATGAAGTCGGAAAGGTCGTCATTGTTTTGAACTTGTGTTTCATTCGGACAGGGACAAGCCCTGTCTCTACTGTTTGACGCAACATCATTCGGAATTTCCTCACTTATCTGCACCAACCTCTCTTTCATCTCATTCGCTGCTTTATTCGTAAACGTCACGGAAAGCACTCTCTGCACAGGCACATTTAGTCATCGAAGCAGGTAGGCGATTTTATAGGTCAGCACCCTCGTTTTTCACGAACCAGCTCCCGCGATAATTAAAGAAGCCGTGTCAGTGTGAAGAGCGGCTTTAGTCTGTTCGTCATTAAGTTTTGAGGCGATGTAGTCTTTGATATTCATTGAGGTTTTTTAAATCTTTTGATAAAATATGCATTACTTCTATATATACGAAAAAGGGTGCTTTCTTCAATCTCAGTTTTTTGGAAAATATTTACAAATAGACTTGACGAAAAATGAGCACGGCGACTTATACCCTTACTTCTAAAGAATGGTGTCAGCTTTATAATCACCATGAGTACTGGGATCAAATAAAACATCTTATTCTGCGGAAAATAGGAGAAGTAGACCGTACGTATGCTGAATGGAAAGCAATATTCGAAGATATGTCAAACAAGGAGATGCTGAGGATGCTTGCTCGGAAAAAAATGGGAGAAACTGCTCAGACTTTCGCTGAGTGGGAATTTATTTATGAACACTCTTCAGACGACTTGAAGGAACTTGCCTTTCAGAAAATGAGCAAGCTTCTCAAAATAGAACAAGCTCCAAAAGCAAAAGAAGCTGAAAAATATGAAAAAAATAAGAAAAATGGCTCATGCTTTCGACAACTGGTCCTCTCTTTGGAAAAATTTTTCAAGAGGGACAAAGGAACTTGCCTTCCCTCAGAAACTGTAACTTATCCAAATGAAATGACAATGTGAAGAAAAAATCGCTCTGTATCTCAGGGCGATTTATCGTAATGACGAAACTTTCTTTTTCCTCAATCTGATTTTTAAAATTATGGGTTGACTTGAATACTAAATTGTGTATCAAGAAGAAATAAAATAAAACTCTAATACAAACCTAAAAAAGTACTACCATGAAAAGCAAATCATTCCTCAAGTATCAGAAAAGAGCGAATTTAGGAGAGTATCTTCTCTATTATGCTCTGAATGTACTTCTCTTCTTTATTTTCTTGTTCGTGGTGGTTTTCTTCCAAGGAAAGGTCATCTTAGTCGCCACGAGTCTTATTTTTCTTTCCCTCCTTTTGGCAGGAAGACTCATCATGTATGTGTATATTCATGCGGGTTTTAGTAGGAGATTACAGAAAACTAAAGCGTATCTTGAACGTAAAGTTGTAGAAGCAAAAAATGCCACAAGAAAAGCTGAAATGCTTCTTGTGATACAGGAAATCGACGACATCTTCAAAAAAGGTGTCAAAGAAATGTAGTCTAAGCCGTCCCTGTATAGAGGGGCGGTTTTCACTTCCTCTTGAAAACGTAAGCCCTTTGATTAAAAAGAAATCAATATCATTTATCTTTCATCCTCATCTATTATGCCTGAAATTGTCCAAAGTGCTGGAGGTATTATTTATTATATTGCTTCCGATGGAGAACCACGTTATCTCCTAATTAAACGCCATGCTTTATCCTGAAAAATCGAACGAGTTGCCCCAAAAGGGAAAATCCAAATGGGCGAAACCGAAAAAGAATCCGCAATCAGAGAAATCTGAGAAGAAACCGGAATCAAAAAAGAACATCTCATTGTAAAACAATTACTCTGAACGACCTCCCTTAGGAGTAGTGAAACCAAAAGAGGACATTTAGATAAAGACGTGACCTATTTTTTGATGAAATATACCGGCTCTCCCGATGCCATTAAACTTATAGAAGGGGAGGGATATATCGGAATTTATAAATGGTATACGATCCAAGAAATAATTAATCTGGTGTATTATGAAGATATCAGAGAACTCTTTAGGAAAAGCTACTTTTTGGTGAAAGATGACCAAAAAAATCAGAATGTAAAAAAAGACTTTCTCGAAAAATTGAAGTAAAAAGAGTTGCTTTTTTCTGGCTTTTCTTTATCTTGAAAAGAAAGTATTGATGCTTTTATTTCTTAATCCATACTATTCCAATGGCAGAACCTCTTCTTACTGTGACCGAACTTAAAGAAAGATTTGTCGATGTATCCGAAGTGATGCAAGCCGACATCAAAAAACTTGTACAACACCAACTCAATAACAAGTGCCAAGCTATCCTCAAAAAAGTATACAGCAAAAACCCAGATGCTAAAGTAAGTATCGAATATACGATCACCAAAAATAAACAAGGAAAATATGAATCTGATTTTGTCTTCACCGCAGATGGAGAAAAATTCATCACCGACAGTCATCAAGGATTTAAAGTAGCTACAGACCTGATTACACATGCTTTCGATAAACGAAAAAGATCACTTCTCGGAGTCTTCGGACGAAAAAGACTTTTCAAATAATCGGTATTTTATTTTTTATGCACTACGCCTATGGCACACACAAAAAAAATTAGTAGAGAAGGATATGAAAAACTCGTAAACGAACTTTCAGAGCTCAAACAGGTCAGACTCCCAGCCGTTTTGGTCACCCTTGCAGAAGCAAAAGAAATGGGAGATCTCTCAGAAAACTTTGATTACAAATCTGCACTCGAAGAAAAGGATTTTATCAATTCTAGAATGAAACAAATCGAAGAATTGATCGAAGATGTAGAAATCGTTGATGAAGCAGATGGAGCGGAAAAAACCGATAAATCCAAAAAAGTAGTAGAATTCTGATCTAAAGTAAAAGTAAAAATCGAAGACGAAGACAAAGAATACGAAGTGACCATCGTGGGAAGCGGAGAAGTAGGAACTAAAGATGAAAATCTTCTCGTTTCTCTGGATTCACCTCTTGGACAAGCGATCAGAGGGAAAGCTGTAGGAGATACCGTAAAAATGAGATTAGCTACCACGAGAAAAGATGTAAAAATTCTGAGCATTGGATAAACAATAAAGGATATCCACAAATCTTCTGTAATCCCCCGTAGCTCCGTACGAGGCCACGCAGAACTGCGTGGTTTTATAATCTTCCCGAAGGTTCGGGATTTTACATCTATAATCTTATTTACATCTTCTGAAATCTTACCAAAATGGATAAAAATCAAATC
>JAITGP010000046.1 GCA_031280545.1 Candidatus Peribacteria bacterium | reverse complement strand
CAAATTAAAATAAAAAATTATTATAAGTAATAATACGAATACCTCTTACAATTGCAAATAGAAACTTATAAAGTAGGAAAGCACACTTCTCAACTACCCTCATTCACACCTAAAATCCCTGAAAAAATAAGCCACGTTTTTTCTCCCACCCTTCACTTAGTTCAACTCACTCAAAAAAAATCATCGAATTTGAAACGCGAAATTATTCAAACCATATCAGATTTTTTTTCTTCTCATATTTTGTCTACATCTGTCTACAAAACAAAAAACCTTCTAAAAAAATATCATCCTGCAAAATCCAAAATTATTTATTACTTTGCACAATATTAAAAACACCTCAAAATATTGAAGTGCTTTCAACGAAATGTTCTACTTCAAAGTAAGTCTAATTCCCGCTGTCCCTGCAACGAAAGGTTCTTTCAACGGTCCTCCATATCTCGCTTGAACAAATCCCGCAATATTCTTTCATAAATCGTGAACATATTCCGTTTCTCCATAGAAAGCCTTATCCAAACCATACACATTTAGAAAACTGTTAATTTGTCCGTTTTTACCTACCTTCGTATATCCAGATACATCAATATCCAGAATTTTCCCCTGATGACTTAATGGTAAAAGTTTTAGCTTATATCCGCCATTTTCAAGTTGTCCTGCATAAGAAACCCCGTATTTCATCGTGCTTCCTCCACTTCAAATAAATTCATATACTCCCTCCACATTCATTCCTTTGTACACTTGCTTAGAAAGGTGTAATTGCCCATATCCCGTGGATTTGAGAGGATTTCAATCCATATCTAAAAATCCATACATATCCGTTTGCAAAACTCCTCCTTTAAAGAAAGAACCTGCAACTTCTGCTCTATGAGTTGAAAAAACCTCTTGAGGATTTGCTGTTCAGCTCTCCCCTTTCGCTCAGACACCCATACCTAAAGAAACCGTAAAGCTGACCTCATTTTTAGGTTCTTCTTTCTTTTGTTTTTCTTCTTTTACTTCTCTTTCAATCGTTTGAAGAGAAACAGTAGATTGTTCATCGAAACTTGTAAGTTTTTCATCAATCTGGTGTTCGGGAGTTTTCTTTTCTGTTGTTTTAGCTTCTTTTTTGTCATTTTCCTTATTAGGAAGTAGATTTTCTGGCATTGTACTATTGGATAAAGAATAAAATGTATTTACATACATCTTAATTATACATATATATATCAAAAGTCAAATTTTTGAGGATTTTTTTCACAAACAGGAAAAATTTGCAAATAGAAAGCCCTAAAAAAACAACTAATAATTTGATTTTTTTTCAAAATCCAGTATACTTAAAAAGAAATCCAAAAAAAACAATTTACCCACTACCCCACTCCTCCAGATGAAAATCAGACAAATAAAAATATCAAATATCATGAGTTTTCCCTTTGTTGAAGATATTTCTGCTACAGAAGGAATTCATTTCGACGATAAAACCAAGAGCAACCTACATATTCTCATCGGTGCAAATGGTTCTGGGAAGAGCAATTTTATTGAGATTATTAATCAGTTTTCTAAAAATATGGTCTTGGATTACACCTTTGATAAGAATATTTTAATAGAGAAAAATAAAGAAAATTACAAAAACACCATCCAGCTCATCCCCAAAAAGACCTCAAAACTCAGCAAACATTCTAAAACCCAAGATAAACCAGCAGGAATAGAAATCACATTAGAGCTTTTTGAAAACGATTTTGAAAATATTGGCTTCGTATGCAGATATACAGATACTATCAATCATATTATAGAAAAATATAGCAACTTAGAATATAGGTTTCCTCATTATCGCGTTGAAGATATTGTCCAACAATGCAAAACCGTACATATTTATGCAGATTTTTCAGAAAAGGATCAGACCTTCACTATTCACCAAGATCAGCTTTCTCCAACTGAACTCTTCGCTCTAGTCTGCATTCAAGAGCAAGAACTCCTCTATATTTGTATCAGAATTTTTAATGAATTTGAAAGAATTAACCCAGAACGAACAACTAAAAAAGTCTGTCCAACAAATAGTTGTGATGAAGGAAGAATGCGATATCCTTTAAAAAATACTTCTAGTATTATTTCCAGCAAAAGAGACACCAATGCACGAAAATATCTCAATGATTTTCTAGAATTTGATAGCTATATCTTCGGAACAAAAGATCAAATCAGCCAAAATCTTGAAGGGTTTTACAAAGTATTGTATAAAATTCGAACCATTATCAATAAGAACTCTCAAGAAATCTTACTCAATCCTGACTCCTCTACTATTGATGAAAATATAGAAACGAGACTTTATAATTCAGCTTTTTGGAAAAGATTAAATAAATCTGTGAAAAGATTTCTCAATAAAGATCTCTTTTTAGAATATATTCAAGGAGAACTTAGCCTGAAACTTAAAAACGAACAGGGGGATATTTTCTATCTCTCCGATCTAAGTGCAGGTCAACAGTCGATTTTGCTCATTCTTTTTTCACTGTATGGGAATGATTTGAAAGATGGGTTTATGATTATCGATGAACCAGAATTACACATCCATCCGCAATTACAAAAGGAATTAGCAGTTTTGCTCAATCATCTCAGCGAACAATATGGAACACAGTTTTTCCTCTCTACCTACTCTGCCCTCTTCATCAACGAAGAAAATATCACAAATGTATACAGATTTCAAAATGGGACCACAGATGAAACCCATATTTTCAATCCCCATCTCCAAATCGCTTCAGATGACGCAAAGCTCGTGCATTTGCTAAGATATGAGAACTTATCAAAGATTTTCTTCGTAGATAAAATTATTCTCGTAGAAGGAGATTCAGATTTATATTTCTTCGCTCATTATCTCAAGTGGCTACAAGAGCAACCAGGTCGAGAAGATATCGTAGGAACCTATGAACTCATCAATATCAATGGAAAAGGTTCCTATAATTCTTGGCATAAATTTTTAAATAAATTCTGAATTCAGAACTACTTTATCGGAGACCGAGATAATACCGTAGATTACGGATTTTTCACACAAAAAGAAATCAACAAGTATTACCAATTGGCAAACAGACACGTAAAAAATTATCAAGGAAAAGGAGAAGGCTGAGATTATTACAACAGATTAGTCTTCGCAATCAAAAAATACTATCCCCAGAAGTATAAAAAAATCATCGAAGGTATTGAAGACTTATATAATGAAGACATTTTTATCCTAAAGCTCTGAGCAATTGAAAGTTATCCTGGACTTGAAAGAAAAGGCTTACAATACATGGTAAATTTCGCTAACTATGAATTCTATAATCGATTGGATTCTTCAAAATTTAATCCTCAAAGGAAAGAATTAGAAGAAATCTTTAGATGTATCTTTGAGAAAGGAGAGAAATAATTACCCATTCATCTTCACATACAAAAAGGATGCCACCGCAATCAAAATAATCGCAAACCCAATCACCACAAACGTCTTCATCTCCTGCTCTTTGAGCTTTGTAGTCAGCTGTTGCAATTTCGCTTCTAATCTCTGTTTTTCCTGAATAGCTTCTTGTTTCTCCTTAGTATAGTCTGGCAAAGCAATCATATTCTGAATTTTTGTCTCTAACTCCCCTATTCTCTGCTGAAGTAAAAAAATCACTTTATTTTTTTCTTCCAACATTTTATCTTTTTCATTAAAAATCAAAGTAAATTTATCAATTTTTTCTTCTAATGAAGAAAAATCCGTAGCCTGACGAACTGCAGGTACACGATCAGCGTTTTGGCTGACTAATTCTGTAGAAACCTCTTGCCTCAAAGCTGAAAATTCTGAACTTAAAGCATCCAATTCATCTCTAGATAAAAGGACTTTATTCGCAACTTTTTTGTAAGAAAGCTTTCCAGATTTGATATATCTATCAATGGTTCTGGTAGATACTCCCAATAAAACAGACGCTCTGTCTCTCGTCAATGAATAATGTGCCATACTAAACAGGTGTATTAAGAAGCTAAAAAATTAACAAATCTGAACCACTTAGACAATCTTTTTGAGAATAGTAATTCCTACCGACATAATCAAGGAAAGAATCAACGTTTGGAGCAAATTTCCCAGTTTCACTACAATATCCGGAGCAAAATAGGTATTCATCACCCACGCAAAGAGGTAGAAGATCACCACATTGATCAATAAGGAGAAAAGTCCCAAGGTTAACATATTGACAGGAAATGACAGGGTTTGAATCACCCATTTTATAGGTGAATTGAGCAACCAAAAAACAAATCCCATGATCACAAACATTGCTATTCGATGTAGTCGGGTATCCGTGAGTTCTGGATTTATAGTGATATCAATTCCAAGCTGAAAATGATAAAACAACCAAAGCAAGAATCCACAAATTCCAATGTTAGCAATCAGATTTCTAAGTAATTTCATTTTTATTTTCTCTAAATAAAAGGTAAAAACTATGCTCAACCAATTATTTTATCAAGTGAGTAGACAACTTATATAGATTTGTCTACTTATTTCAAGAGAATGTGATGAAAAAATAAAAAAAGCTCTTCCTGATAAACAAAAAGAGCGTTTTTAATAAAATAAGATTATTCCTTCCAAGAATTTTTGGGGAGATATTCAGAAATATCTTCTCCTTTGGATATTTTGGCATTTACTACACTCCAAACCTCATCAGAGAATGATTTCATCCACTGTTTCCAAAATGCATACCATTTTTGATACGATTCTGTCGGAGATAAAGTTTCATCTACCTGTGGTTCTGCCAGTTCAACACCATATTTTCTAGTCTGGTTAACCAGATAAGCAATACCATACTTCTGTTCAGTAGTATCAACATGTTCACAGCGACCATGACTTTCTTCATGATGTTGCCACCAAATATACCCCCCCAAAGCATCAATAGTAGAAAAAAGTTTCCATTCAGGCCAATCCTCAACCCCATCTTCCGGTTTGATACAACCAGGATCTATCCCATAGATTCGAGCATTTTTAATTCGCTCAGCTTCTTGTTCTTCGAATTGTCTTTTCATTTCAGGATGAGTAAACTCTGCCAAATCATAGCCGAACAAGACTAGGTCTTCCACATTTCCAACTTTTCCATTCACAATTTCAGAAATTCGTGCTTTAGGATCAAGAATATCCCATTCTAGAGTCACCATTTTTCCATCATCATAAGTAAGTACATACTGACAAATAGGCTGAGCATCTCCCATATAAGTCATCAAAAGAGGCTTCATACTCTCCAATAAATTCATCGCCGATACTTTTACCGATACGAGAAGATAGGCATCCCGTTGCACCGTAATGTTAAAATTACTTTCTGAATGCGTTCCTGATACAGCTGATCCGCTAGTAAGCAATAACTTCAGCCAATCAATCTCGCAGTGAAGTCTATCCTTCAATAATTCTGCGAGTTCATTTCCATTTTTCTTTAATTCTTCCGTTGTCATAATTTTTTAATTTGTTTATATTTAGATAATTCACCATCTTTTTTATTTACTTATTAGTAATAAGTATTCGTTAGGGAAATTCAAGATCAAATATCAATTAAAAAAACGAAATAAAGGAGGACTTGAAAAAGCAAATTTAATCATTATTTTATAGCAGATTTATTTTCTAGTATTGAACGCCCATGAATAAGAAAAAATTTTTCGTCACAACCCCTATTTACTATGCTAACGGGCTGCCCCATATCTGACACGCCAACAGCTCTTTCATCGCAGACTTTTATGCGAGATGGAAGAGATTACTCGGATATGAAGTCAAATTTTCCACAGGGCTAGACGAGAATGGGCAAAAAATGGTAGAAAAAGCTGAAAGCGAAGGGAAGAAGGTTTTGGAATTCTTGAACGAAATCGCTGAGGGAAGCGTGAAAACCCGAAATGAGCTTCAGATTTCTTATACTGATTTCATCAGAACCACCGATAAAGACCACCACGCTTTCGTGCAAAGTGTGTTGAAGAAGATTTATGAGAAAGGCAATGAGACGAACCATAGCGAAGCGGAAGATATTTATTTGGGCGAATATAGCGGACTGTATTGTGTAGGGTGTGAGGCGTTCAAAAATCCGAGGGATTTGACGACTGAGGGGCTTTGTCCTGATCATTTGACTAAGCCAGAAGTGATTTCTGAGAAAAATCGATTTTTCAATCTGAAAAAATACGACCAGTTTTTGAAAAATTTCCAAGAGAAAAATCTGAATTTTGTCGAACCAGGACATCGTTTCAACGAGGTGAAAGCCTTTGTAAAATCAGGTTTAGAAAATTTTTCTATTTCCAGAGAAAATCAGCATACGGGTATCGGAATTCTGCTGCCGTGGGACGAGGAGCAGGTGACCTATGTGCGATTTGATGCGTTGTTGAACTATATCACGGTATGTTATAGAAACGGAGAAAACGGGAAGTTTTGGGATGAGAATACAGAGATTTTGCACGTGTTGGGAAAGGATATTGTGAAATTTCACGCGACGTATCGACCAGCGATGTTGGAGTCTGCGGGATTTCGTCAGCCAGATAAGGAGTTTGTGACGGGATATTTAACGGTAGACGGACAGAAGATGGGGAAATCGCTCGGAAATGTGCTTGACCCGTTGCAAATCGCGAAGGAGTATGATAGAGATGCGTTGGTGTTTTATCTGCTGTATGATGTGGCAATTGGGTTGGACGGAGATTTCTCTTGGGAAAGGTTCAAGGGAACTTGGGAAAAAATGCTGATTGGAGGTCGAGGAAATCTTGTGAACCGCGTTGCAAGCTTAGGAAAGAAGTATGGAGTGGTGAAGGGGAAGTTTGATGAGGAAAGATTAAAAGAATTTAAGGGAGATGTAGAGGATAATCAGCTTTTGAAATTTTTGGAGAAGGGATTAAGTGCTGGAAGTTTAGAAGATGCATATTTGAACAATGCAAATACAAAAGGTTTTTTAGAAGACTGGTATCGCCTCGTTCAGCTTGCGAACGAATACATCACCAAAGTTGAGCCACGGAAAAAATATAAAGAAAATCCAGAAGAAGCAAAGGCTGATTTGGAATTCTTGCTTTGGGTAATTAAACAACTGGGATTACTCTCCGCTCCCCTCTTGATTAACGGGTTTGCGAAATTGCAGAAGATTTTAGGAAATGAAAAAATCTCACAAATCAATAGTTGACTTCCAAAAAGCCCCGAAGTGGGCGTAAGCAATAGCGTTGGGTGAAGCCCTACGCATTTTGAAGAAATATTTGATATGAAAGAATTTGAGGTGAATTTAGAGCCATTGATTATGTATGAGAGGAAAGAAGGATAATTTTATATAGCACCAAGATGAACTTGACATCAAATAGTAAATAAATATGATAAAGAAAATAAAAAACAGTTAATGAAATAAAATATGAAAACAAAAAAAATATTAAATAACCTCCACCAAAAAGGTGGGATATTTATGTTCCTACGAGCACAGTTGTCCTCAGGAATATCTAGCTCCATAGACTTCCTTATCACAATTGTCTTAGCGAAAGTATTTGGAATTTATTACGTGTACTCAACCTTTATTGGTTCAGTGTGCGGTGGGATAGTCAATTGTTCCATCGGTTACCTTTGGACTTTCAAATCGGGAGCAAAAAAAAGATATGTGATTGTAAAATACCTGATGGTTTGGATTGGTAGTATATGTTTCAACACTTACGGGACATATCTAGCAACAGAAAGCTTGAAAAGAAGCATCTGGGCAAGTGAATTCTTCGGGATATGGTTCAATGATGTGTTCATTGTTTCGAAAGTTTTAGTTTCCATAATTATAGGGTGGATTTGGAACTATAATATGGAACGCATATTTGTATTTCGAGATCATGATTACAGAAAGTTATTAACGAACAAATAAATAAAATGAACATTACTCATTGCACTATGTGAACACAGGTATTGCAATGAGTTTTTTCCTTACTCCAGCACGCCATACCACAATACATTATCCACATTCACATTTGCTTGCATGAGCCTTTTAATCTCTAGCCACTTTTCTGCATAGGAGAAGAGATTATGCTCTGTCCCGTAGGCAATCCGTCCATCAATAAAATCCTGCAATAAACCGATTTCCGCCAACTGTTTGAGCAACTGTTGCTTTTTCGTCTGAGAAGCAGAAGGAGTAGCGAGGGTCGTAATCAGACTTTTAATCGTTGTGGCAAGGTCAGGATTGAGAGAAATCTGCTCGGAAAGTCTGAGCAACATTCCGGGTTTTCCCATCGCCATCACGATCAGCATTTTTTGAAGCTCTTTATCACTTGAAACGATACTCTTCTCCTGAGCAAACTCCTCCATTTCCTTTTCAGACAGCGGGTCGAAGTGAATAGCGATAGAACGCGAGAGAATAGTATCGAGAACTTGGGAAGTATGAGGGAGGGTCGCGATGATGAAACGGTTTTTGAGTGGTTCTTCCGAAGTCTTGAGGAAGGCGTTCATCGCAGAGCCGGACATTCTCTGGATATTTTCGATAAGGACAAATTTAGTAGGAGAAAAACCTGACTGTTGCATCCGGAGATTGAGCTCACGAATACCGTAATTATCACGCTTCGTGCCATCGGGGAATTCTATCAGCTTATTACTATCGTTTAATTCAACGGGAATAGTGTGGGTTTTTCCGATGTCGTTAGTATAATCTTGCAAATAGAGGAAGTCGCTGTACATATAGTCGCCGAGCAATTCCTTGATGAGTGCCTGTGCGTGTGCAGATTTTCCGATGCCATTAGGTCAAACCAAAAGAAAAAACTGCATTCCTGTTCAGGTTTGGATGGTATTTTCGATGTAGGTTTTGAGGGTGCGAATGGCTTCGTGATTTCCGTAGAGCATAGACAAAGAAGAAACAAATAAACATAAGGGATTATTCTGCGAGTTTTTCTGGATTATCGATCATGTCAGCAAATTCATCACCAGCAATAAACTCTTTATCAATCAGAATTTTAGCTATTTCATCCAAGGTGGATTTATACTTCATAATCGTTTTTTTTGAAATAGCATACGCCGTCTCCAAGTACTCTTTCACTTTCACATCAATCTTTTGGGCGGTAGTCTCACTATAAGGCTTCATAAAGTTAAAATCTGGATTCTCTTCATAAACCACCATTCAAAGTTCTTCATCCATTCCATATTTGGTGAGCATATTTCTAATCGTTTTATTTGCCCTTTCAAAATCATTTGAAGCACCCGTCGTAATCTCATTTTTTCCGAAGAAAATTTCTTCTGCAGCTCTTCCCGCCAACATCACAGATAATTCTGAAAGAAGATAGTGTTTGGAATACAGATTTTTATCCTCGGTTGGAGTAGTTCGCGTTACTCCTAAGGCATGTCCTCTACGTACAATAGAAATTTTTTCCACAGGATCCGCTTCTGGCTGGACGTGAGCAAGCAAAGCATGCCCCAACTCATGATAAGCAGTCAGTTGCTTCTCTTTTTCTTGAATGCCTTTTACCTTCTTTTCAGGGCCCATAATCACCTTCTCTAAAGCATACTCAAAATCATCTACTTCCAACGTTTCACGTCCATCTTTAGCAATTTTTAGGGAAGCCTCATTCACAATATTTTCAATATCCGCTCAAACCAGTCCACTCGTCCTTTTGGTCAGAGATTCAATTTTTACTTTTTTACTCACCTTTTTCTTCTTGAGATAATATTGAAAAATTTCAGTCCTCTCCTCAGCAGTAGGTGCAGTAACATAAATCTTTCTATCAAACCTTCCTGCACGGAGTAGGGCGGGATCCAAAATATCAGGTCTATTGGTTGCAGCCATTACAATAATATTAGTATCGTTATCAAATCCATCCATTTCCGTCAAAATTTGGTTCAAAGTCTGTTCTTGTTCTTGATTAGCTCCGTTATGCCCTGCTCCTCTTTTCCTTCCAATCGCATCAATCTCATCAATAAAGATAATCGCTTTCCCCACATCTTTTGCTTGTTTAAAAAGCGTTCTAACTTTAGCAGCTCCCATTCCCACCAACATTTCCATAAATTCTGACCCAGAAGCATTAAAGAAAGGAACCTCCGCCTCCCCTGCTACCGCACGAGCAAGTAAGGTCTTTCCAGAACCAGGTTCACCATAAAGCAATACTCCTTTTGGATGTCTAGCTCCGACTTTTTTATACTTATCAGGATTTTTAAGATAATCTACCACTTCAATCAACTCATTTTTCACTTCCTCCATCCCTGCAATATCACTGAAACGAGTTTTAGATTTATCTTTCTCAGACTTTTTTCCTACTTGGACATTAAGCAATCCGCCAGCACCATTACCTTTCCCCAGCATAAACTTCGCACCAAAGATAAGAATAAGAAAAAACAGAATAAAAATTCCAAACTGCTCAATGAGCTTCATCCGCCAAGAAGATTCAGTGTAGGTAGTACTTACAATAGTAGCTCCTGTCAAGGAAATCCCAAGTTCCGTGATACTAGTATCCAAAGGTTTTTTAGCCGTAGCCAGCACAAATTCATTCGTCAATTCTTTCTTCGGTCCCCAAAAAGAGAATCCTGTTTTCTCCCCTGTGCCTACTAAGATAAATCCATTCAAATCTACCCCATCTTTAATTTCTATTTTTTTATACGTTCCATTATTGTAGAGTTCAAGCCATTTACTCAAACTTACCTCCTTGGTTTCTGTAATAGCATCTACAGGGATCAATTCCTCTTCGGCATGTTCATCAATTAAATATTTTTGTAAGAATCCTAGCCCTACCGTCACCAAAATAAAGAAAACAATAACTTGTAAAAGAGATTTTTTCATAAGAGTTCAATGAAAAATAAAAGATTCTTTCGATAAAGTATAAAAATTTTGAGAGACTTTTCAAGCAAGGATTTAATCCTCCAAAAGATCCTCAAACTCCTCTACCAAAACCTGCCCCGTTTCAGCATTTTTATCAAATCTATACTGATGAATAGCATTTCTCGTAGCCAATAACGCAATAATTGCTGCTCTCCTTCTGCGAGGGAGCACATCTAATCCAGCAGCTGCTATCGTATCATAGCCTCGGTCCATTACCTCGTCAATTCCCTTCCCAATGATCAATTCCGAAAGTAAACTTGCTGCTGCCGTCGTCACGCTCCCCGTATTCCCATCAAAGCTCCAATCCAGGATAATATTTTCCTCAATCTTTACATACACCGTAATATCATCCCCACAAATAAAATTCCCCTCATGCCTAGAAACCGTAAAATCCTCCAAAGCGTAATTATGCACAGGATTACGATTATATTCCGCAATAAGAGTATCTACATAAGGTTCTCCATACGTCATTTTTCCCAAAAAAAAGAGATAAAAAAACTGAATCAAATTCAGCTTTCAGTATATTTTTTCACACCCCATATTCAAGCAATCTTTAGTCCACCATCTCCCACAAATGAGCCACCAATCTTTTCAATAAATCAATAATCCTTGTCGTAATTTCCATAAACCCTTTCATCGCAACAATTTCAAAAGACTGGATTCCATTTTCATCTTTAATCATATTTACCAAAAACTTATTGCTACTTACCTCCAAAAGTACCTCATAATTGGATATTCCCAGCTCCATAAAACGAGCATTCACAGTATCCCGACAAACATTTCTCGTTGCACACACCTCAGCTGGCAATAACATTCCTTGACTAAACATCAATTAATCAGAGTAAGAGATAAAAGCAAATATTTTGGTAGATTTTTTCTTGCGACTACTCTCTTGTATCTTTTCACTCCCCTTTTACAATAGAAAAATGCTTCAAATTTTTATGGAAAGATGCCCTTGATTTTTAGGGAAAGATCATTAGAGTATTATTAATAATATTTATCGTTATCACCTATAAAATGTGAAAAGAATCAAAAGAAAACCTCACAAAATCACTCAAAAAAAATCAGAATAAAATATTCACAATAGAGAAATTTAGAGAAATCATTTCGACCGCTTTTGGAGAAAAACTTTCTGAGGGGAAAATCTACAAACTGACCCATCAGCTAAAAAATAGAGGGTACCTCATCTCTCTGAAAAAAGATATTTTTTTCATCAAAAGCCCCGAAAAAGAAATCACAGAAACAGAGCTAGAAGATCAATTCTATCGACAACTTTTAAAACAACACTGCCAGCAATATTGCAAGCAAGATCGATACATTGGCGGGATGACCGCCTTGGAAATCCACCTCCACACTACGGGAAGTAATATCCCTGAAGAGATTATCATTTTCAACAAAGAGAAACAAGCCATTGAAACCGTCCTCTTTGACAAAAAAATCAATTTTAAAATCTATGAATCAAAATCCAAAAACCTCTTCCCTGCCTTCAGCAAGCACACACATAAACATAAGATCAAAGGCGGAGTCATGAGATATGCTAACCTTGAGTTAGCAATCCTTGAATGCCTCTATAATATTAATCCGAGCAACAAAGCAGCCATAGAAAAGACTATCCTCAAAGCAGTGAAAAATTTCCAAAAAATCATCAGTGTTGCCAACTTCCAGCAGATTCTCAAACTAGGGAAGCACAATAGCTCTATCAACAGACTCTACACCCTCCTCTCTCCTTCCTACCCTACTCTAGCCATAGAAATCAAAAATCTGATCAAAAAATACGGACATATTTTGTAAAAGAAAAAAGGGGACGAATCGCCCCTTGATTATTAATACCCTGTTTAATAGGTGTGATTAGCTGTTTTTTTAGAATCTGACGGAAATTCAGAAGAAGATTCAGATTGATTGGGGACAATCAACTTTTCTCCATCCCAAACACCCTCATAAATACCTTCCATCGTGTGTTGATGTACTGGATCATAACAATACTTACCAGCATTAAGAGCAAAACCAATGGTATCGCCCGGTTTAAAGCAGTCCAAAACAAATTTTTTACCTTTTTTAGTTGTTTTCACTTTAACCGACTGACCTTTGATTTTTATAACCAACCAAGCTGAATCATCACAAAAGAAACGTACCAACAGCACAATCAAACCAAGGACTGCTACAAATTCAATAAGTATCACCATAACTTTAATTTTATTAGATTAGTATTTTTTTGTTTTTATCTCCATAGAGAGTACAGATTTAAACGATAAAGTCAAATTAAAGTTTTTCTCCTATCTTCCTCTGTGAAACAATCCACAATACTACCCCTATCAAAAACACGACCAAAAAAACCCACTGACTTTTAGTAAACCACCCGACAAATTCTGCCTGTGAATCATTTCTGAGATACTCAAAAAGAAATCTAAATCCGCTATATCCTACCAAGAAATAACTCGAAATAATTCAGACTTTAAAGCTCTTTTTTCTAAGCATAAAACAAAATAACGCTCCATTTACCACCAGCAAACAAATCCCCTCAAACAACATCGAAAGAAAATTAGTATTAATTCTCAACACCTCATCCACATGGGAATACACATGCACCAAATTAATGCTCTGGAGAAAGGAAACTATCCCATCAGAAAAAGAAAGCTGAGCTACTGCGATACCATAAAGCTCCTGATTGAGGTAATTCCCCAATCTCCCAAAAAAAATCCCCAAAGGTACAATCACTAGCACCATATCAAAAAGCAAAAGAAATTCTTTCCAAGAAAGCTTGAAAAAAAATCTAAACAGCAACACAGCTAGGACTACTCCCACTCCTCCACCAATAAACGACATTCAACCTTTCCGAACAGCGAAAATTTCTCATCGATTTCCAATAAATCCCCCTAAATCATAAATAAAGACATGTCCTAGCCTTCCTCCAACCAATACACCCAAGAGCAAAAAGATAAACAAATAATCCAAATTAGTCGTCAAAGTATGCTGAAGTGCTGGAAATTTATGAAACCATTCCTGCTTACCAACGAAAGCAAGACATCCATACCCAATCAAAAAAGAGATGAAATAAAATATTCCATACCGATACACACTAAACCCAAAGATTTCGAAGGCTATCATCACCGAAAAAGAAAAGCTAAAATCATCATATTCTCTTCACTATATAGATTATATCCCCTTTTGCAAATTTTTCTGATTTCCTTCCTCTTGCATTTCTTCGGAGAATCATTATATATAAAGCAATGTCAGGTAATTTTATCTTATTTCACTACAGCAAATAATGAAAACCACACTTATCATTGTACTTCTTATCATTGGTGCAATCTTAGTAGGAAGTATCCTGCTCATGAATCCAAAAGATGGAGGAATCTGAATGGGAATCGGTGGAGCTTCAGGAAGTAGCTCAGGAAACGAATATGGAAGCAAAAAGTCTATCGAAGGAACCCTCAAAAAAGTAGCAACCGTTTCTGCAATACTTTTCGTAGGATTAAGTTTATTCATCCCATTTGTAAACTAATTTTCAAAAAGCAGAAAAGAAAAATCAAAAGTCTGATTTTGGCTTTTGATTTTTTGATCAGAGAGAACAATCTATGTCCATACCTACCATTTCCCTCTTTTCTTGCATTCTCCTAGCAAATCCGTAAACTTTCTTCCATACAAAGAACCATTTTACGATTAGGAGCAGATTTTTTTACTTTTTCAAACTTAGTATGCGACAAAGTTCTTATGGAATAAGCACCTTTAAGAGAATTTCAAAGTATTTACTCCGAGTGATTATCATTCTCTGGGTCATCGTCAGCTTTATTATGGGCTATTTTTACCTATTGGATACAGGTTCACAGATTAGCAAAAAAGGAGGAACCTTTGTAGAAGGGATTTTTGATCAGGTTTCCTACCTCCCCTACCTAAAAAATGATGCTCAAAGTAGCTTTTACCAAAGTATCCTCTTTAGAAGTTGCTTAAATCCTTACGAAAAAGGAGAAGACGGAATTTTCACTCAAGATTTATGTAAAGTACGAACCGAAGACAACCAAAATTATAGCGTCAGACTAATCGATAATACCGCTCAACGAAACGATGGGCTCATAATCAGTATTGAAGATATTTTCTTCACCTACGACGAAATCATCCGCCAAAATAAACGAGGAATCCAATCGTTAAATATCTGGAATACCGTGGTCGTTTCCTTGGAAGACGGGAAAGTAAATGTGACCTTCCCGACCGCTACCCCAGACAATGCAAACTTCTTTACCAACACTATCCTGCCAAAACATGTCTTAGGAAATGCAAGTTTAGATCAGTATAGAAACGACTTTTCTCTCGCTCCAGTACGAAATACTTGTGCAAACATTCTCTCTCAAAACAAAGATACTAATAGTCTGATTTTTGATCTTAATAAGTGTGAAAATACTAACTTTGCCTACTATCAAATCAAGAATTACGGAGATTTTGAAAAATTTGAGGCTGGTCAACAAGGGAAAACTTCCATCGTAGATGTCTACGAATCCCCCTACACTATAGAAGGATTTACTGGAAAAAATATTCTGACTTCAAAACTCATGGGAATCTTTTTCAATACCGATTCAGATAAAGTAAAAGTCAGACTAAGAAGATCGCTCGGAGGGCTCATTTATAGCAACTTTTATACAGGGAAATATGAGAACTATCTAAAAGCTTATGACGGAATCTTTCTCAACTACTTTATCTCAGAAGGTGAGAATGTACAAGATTTAATTTCCCGCGTGAATTTGAGCGATTCAGAGATCAATCAGCAGGATTTGAAAGACAGTGGTGCAAAAGAATTACCCGAATCCATCAGCGTAAATGGGGTCGATAGAAAGTTCATCTTCTTCCTCCAAAAACCGGAAAGTTCCAGAGATCTAGAAATCAAATTTAGCAATGAATTCGAAAACATTAAAATTACCGCTCCAGACGGCACCGTACGATCTCCGAAGAATTACAAAAGTAAAGATAAAAAAGTAACCTATACATTAACCACAAATAAAAATTTAAAAGTCGGATCCAATCAGTATACCGTCCAAGGAACCATCAGAGGGAAAACCTACACAATCCTCAGCTTTGATCTCTATGTCTTCGAAAACTTAGGAGCCACAAAAAACGAAGAGAACCAACGAAAACTAAATATCCTCTACTACAGCGAACCTACCTCAATATTCATCGCTCAACAGATGAGAAAAATTCTGAAAGAGACGGGAATTTTAGAGAACTTCATCTTTGAAGAATGCTATAACCCAGAAGAACTTGAAGGAAAACTATTAATGGGAAGTTATGATTTGTATATTGGAAGTGTAGACCTAGGAAGTAAAAAGGATCTACTCGCTCTCTTCGCTACAGAAAACGCACTTTCCAACCCTTCCAGATATAGAAACCCAATTCTCAGTTCACTCATCAAACAATACAACAAAACCCCAAACCAGAGTATCATTGCACAGATTAATCAGATTTCTGCTCAGGATATGCCAATCGTATTATTGGGGACAGCTTACACTCCCCTCCAAATGAAAGAAGCCATCGCAGAAAACGTTTTCCCTAACCAATCAGCTCTGCCAGCAGATGATCGAAGATATCAGATTTATACCAACTATTCTATCGTGCATAACGTCCGTATCGACACTAGTAAAGCAATGCAACGAGAAAACTTCGTCAACTTCATCTCCAATAACCTCCAAATCCAAAGAACGAAAAAAATAGAAAATCCTGAAAACCCTTTTGAAGGATTAATCCAGGCTATCGATGAAAACCTTTCTGATAAAAGCCCTAGTAAGGAAACTCCAACAGAAGAAAATACAGAGATCTAAGATTTTACTTTTGATCCTTCCAAATGGAATCCTCTATCATTTATTATATCTATATTGCTATCACGCTTTTGGTATCGATTGGATTACATGAATATGCTCACGCTTACGCCTCTTACAAACTCGGTGATCCTACTCCAAAATTACAAGGAAGGCTGACTATTAATCCTCTGAAACACCTCGATCCCATCGGAACACTTTGTCTAATTTTTTTCCGCTTCGGGCGAGGAAAACCTGTACAAATCAATCCAAGTTATTACAAGCACCCTGGTAGAGACGAATTAATCACTTCTCTCGCCTGACCCGCAATGAACCTCCTCCTTGCCACGATTGGAATGTTTCTGATGATGCTATATGCCAGCATTTTTGGAGGTTCTCTACAAAGTTTGCTCCTCGGACAAGGAGATTTGGTTATTACATTCTGGACCTTGTTCATCTTCGTGAATATCTCACTAGCGGCGTTTAATTTACTGCCGATTCCTCCTCTGGATTGATACAGACTTATCAAGATTTTTTGGAGAAAAGGTGCTCAGCGAATGGAACAACATATGATGATTTTTATTGTGGTGCTATTGGTATTGATTTATTTACCGTGAAATCCTATTGGAACGTATATTTCCGTAGTAAGTGATACTGTGTATAGGGTGTTATTTACGCTCTTTAGTCTGATTTTTTATTAGAAATATGAAAAATAATACATCTTTGCCACCTTTACACCTTGAAACAAAACTCTGTTTCCATACAATATCAACATCAAAAAACAGCTTTTTATTACCTTGTATCAAATGCTAGAAAAACTCAATAAAATCATCTCCAGATACGAAGACCTCAGAAATCAGGCACTCCAACCTGAAGTTTTCCAAAACCCTGACAAAGCTAAAGTCATCAACAAGGAACTCTCCGGCTTGGAAGACACCTACAACATCGCCATAAGATACAAAAAAGCCTTGGAAGCCCAAACCTCCGCTGAAGAAATGCTCAAAAGCGAGCAAGACACAGAAATGCTCGAAATGGCTCAAGAAGAACTAGACCAAGCAAAAGAAGCCATTGAAAAAGCTGACCAAGACCTAACAGTTGCCCTCTTACCGAAAGACCCGAATGATGATAAAAATATTTACCTCGAAATCAGACCTGCTGCCTGAGGGGACGAAAGTGGACTTTTCGGTGCTGAACTCCTGAAAATGTATTTAGCCTATGCCCAAAAAATGGGTTGGAAGCCAGAAATTGTAGAAGAACAGCTAACGGATATCGGAGGAATAAAATTTGTAATGGTAAAAATATCAGGAAAAAAAGTCTATTCACTGATGAAGTTTGAAAGTGGAGTACATAGGGTGCAGAGAATCCCAGATACAGAAAGTCAAGGTCGCGTACATACTTCCACCGTGACGGTTGCCGTAATGCCAGAGGCAGAAGAGGTGGATGTACAAATCGATCCAAAAGATATTACTATGGATACCTATGCTGCATCTAGTAGTGGAGGTCAAAATGCGAATAAAAATCAGACTTGAGTACGTCTTCATCATATCCCAACAGGGTTGATTGTAAATATCGGAGATAGTAAATCCCAAATGCAAAATAAAGAAAAGGCTTTTGCTGTCTTAAAATCCAGACTCTATCAAATTGAATTAGATAAGAAAACTGAAGAAGAAAGAGGGCTGAGAGGAGATCAGATTGGAACGGGTGATAGATCAGAAAAGATCAGGACTTATAATTTTCCTCAAGACAGAGTAACAGACCATCGTATTCATGAATCTTGGTCTAATATCCCAAGTATTATGGCAGGGAATATTGAAGATATTATGGATAAAATGGTGGTAGAGAATCAGACTAAACTTTTAGAAGCTAGCATGAAAGCATAATCAGATTTTTTAAGGAATAGAATTCCAAACACTTACTATTGACTTACGATATGTTATAGTTGGGAGTCTGTAATCAGTTTCCAGTATGGGATGAGACATTACGGATTAAATCCATTAGAGCTACCTGACTTCATCTTTGAACGGGAACTTTCCTTCAATAAATATATAAATGAAACTATCACCTCTGGAAAGGGAATTCTCAGCTTTCTCTCCCAAAAAAATGCATTTGAATGTAAAAAATATGCATTTGAGGCGGAAGTAGCGGGATATAAAGCAATTTGCTTAAATACCCCTGAAGCATTTGCAATAGCTTTTGATTCAGTCTACGACCCAAAGGAGCACCAATTAATGATGTCCTTCTGTACTACAGGAGAACATGTAAAGTTTTCCCTCTTTACCACCCACGATGAGATCAATTGTGGAGAAATCGCTAAAAGCTACGGTGGAGGCGGGAATCAAGGTACAGGCAGCGGAAAAATCAACT
This sequence comes from Candidatus Peribacteria bacterium, assembly GCA_031280545.1. The sequence continues at coordinate 26,894 of JAITGP010000046.1, read as the reverse complement.
TACATAAATTGCAGGAATTCCTGCAAACCAAAAGTATGTAAGATGCTCTTAGCAATCCAACCAATTATATGGAAGGATTGCTTTTTTATATCAGAAATTTACCCTACAAAAAAGACCTCACAAAACTCAAAAATCTTTTTCACATGGTCAATATTGAGATTTTCATTTGCCCCACCGAGATTACCACTCTCTGTAGCTAAAGGTAAAGAAATAATATTTGGACAAAGTAAAGTCTGCAAAGTCTCTGCAATTTTGAATCAGCTTTCTTTTTGCGAATATTCAATCGGAGTTTTGAAAGCACCAGCCAAAAGTGCTATAGCTTTTTGGGTATAAGTGTTTTTTGTATCAAACTTGCAGGGATTGAACGCCTCATGAATAACGAGTTCCGTCTTTAACTGAGGAGAAACGACCATTTTCAACCACTGATGAAGTCCATTAATAATTTCCTGAAAATTCTGATTTGGCACAAGATACATTTGTAAATTCGCAATAGTCTTTTTAGGAGCAACTTGAGATTTCTCAAATTTTGGGAAACTAATGATCCCTGTAATTTCTAACGAAGGCTCCAAAATAGCATGATTGGTTTTCACAGACCTCGTAATAGTTTTATATTCCAAATTTGTTCAATATCTCCTAATCTCAGCTTCTGGTTTAGCATTCTCCACATTATAATAAAAATAAGGAATCGCAATTTTATTGAGATTATAAAACTTAGCCAACAGTTTCGACATCTCTAGAGTCGTATTTAAAGGATACTGAGTGACAGAAAGCACCAAATCAAAATTCATTCCTCCCCTTTGCCCAATTTCAATCGTAGGTTTTTCTTCAATTCCGCTGCCAGCACTACAAAAACAAAAATCAGATTTTAATTCCTCAGCATGTACTTCCAAAAACTCCGTAAGGCTTGTCCCAACCTTATTCTGAGTCCCATCCACCAAAAACGTCACATTATATCAAAGCTTATCATTTGCTATCAGATACAGAACGGTAGAAAGATAGATAATAAAGGGTCCCTTGTTTTCAGCTACTCCCCTTCCAATAATTTCATCTTTCCCCAAATACAAATTAAACGGATTATTTTTCCAGTCTGCAGTTATTTCCTGTGATTGAAGATCATAATTGGTATAAATCAGACATGTAGGCAGATTCTTATTTTGGACAAATTTTGCAGTCAAAACCGGGATATCATCCACACTATATTCCTGCACCTCAAAACGATATTTCGAAAAAAGATTAGCCAACCATTTAACCGTCTTTTCTGCCTCACTCGCAAAAGTAGAAGTATCATGAAGGGTTTTGAAACTGATATAATCTTTTAAGAGTTCATAATACGTAGAGAGAACCATACTATTTCTATATATTCCAGAGCTAAAATTTTGCTCTTTCTATTTTTATTAGGATTGCTGATTATTTTGTTAATCTGAGTATAAGAAAACATTGTACGTTTTCAAATGGAAAAACTATTCGCTATATTGCTTCAGCTTTTTTTTAGCTTTTTCATTACTTGGTTCAAATTCCAGAATGCTGAAATAGTATTTCTTTGCATTGGCAATATCGTTGATTTCCTCGTAAAGTTCAGCAAGAGTCAGTAAGTAATTGGTATTAGCTGGACGAAGCTTAATAATCTTTTCCATACAAGCGATAGCGTCATTCACCCTATCCGTATTGTAGTAAATCTCCACCAAGCTAAGGTTATATTTTGGACTATCTGGCTTGAGATTAATAGCTTTTTCCACCAAGAGCTCTGCAGTTTGATTATCTCCATTAATAAAATAGATTTCCCCAATTTGTCGAAGGGATTTATGATCTTCAGGATCTCGTTCAATAATCTTTTTCAATAGGGAAAGAGCTTTTTTATGACTTCAAAGCGTAAAATACAAATCCGTGAGCATTTTGGTAAGTTCGAGATTTGTCGGATCAATAGCAAGCCCTTCAATGACTTTCTTTTCATAATCTTCAAACTTCCCTTCATTCTTGAGAAAATTAGCCTCAACATAAATACGATCAAGGAGTTTCTGAATCTTAGGATCCAATGGCTGAGGTTCTAAAGTATCTTGTGCAATTACTTGTGAGACAACTCCAGGGATTTCTTCCTGTGATCCTTCTTTCTGGGATTGTTTCATTTCGCGAGTAGCTTCTACACTAGCAGGAACATCTGAAGGAGTTTCCTCCTCACTCACTTCTTCAATCGCATTCTCAATCACTTTTTGAAATTCTTCATTGGTTTCGGAAGCATCATCAGACTTTGGATTGATAATACTTTCCTTTTTTTCTTCAAGCTCCTTCCTGATTTGCTGAGAATAATAACGATCTCTGAGTAAATCAAAAGCCTTAAATCGGATTCTCTTAGTCTTTTTTACTCACCATAAAAGAGCCATCGAAACAGGAATCAGAATAAGTACCACAGTAAGTACCAATCGAAGATAAGTTCAATACTTTTCCATTGTAAAGATACAGAATAAAAACTGAGATCAAATTAAGAATTTATGTTTTTAAGCTTTTCAATAGGGATTCTCAAAAATGCATCTTTTGTCCTAATATTCACTTCCTGAGTAATAATATTAAACGATGTCACTACACCTTGACACTCCTCCACATGACAATCCTTACTTTTGCAATGATTAGTCAACTTACAGGTATTAATTTTAGTTCCCTTGTGAGGATAACGTTTATTTTCTTGGACATACAAATCTAGTTCAAAAAGCAAACAACATTTGAGCTTTCAGCATTTTCCTTTGAGTTTTTCAATATCACGACCTTCCAGATTCTGCATAATAACCGCTTCAATTTCGATATTTGGCAAAACCATGTGAGATTTACAGCAGAGTTGGTTCCCACAAGCCCCAAACATTCCATCGGCTCCAGGCGACATTCTCATCATATCTCTCGCTCAAATTTGGAAAAGGAACATATTCATCCCCAGCTTTTCACGAAACCTTTTCACAAATTCTGTAAACACATAACGCTCCTCAGAATAGAAGAAAAAATAAAGCTGATTGGAAAAAATCTGGAATCTCGCAGTAATTGGCACAGAATTGGGATATTCTGCTTGGAACTCCTTCTTAAAGGTCGGAAAAATCTTGAGAGCAATTTGCTGTTGTTCATCAAAATCAGTTTTTTCTTGTTCTTTGAGGATACGAACATAATTCACACAAAGCCATTTATCTCCCCTCTCTCCATCTACAGATCTCGAAGAGGTTTTGGGAATCGGTACAGTTTCAATCACAATTCCTACAGAGTTTTTAATCGCTCCTGTTTTCGCATCTGGTAAACCATAAACGAGTTTATTTCCAACTTTGATAAGTTCAAAATCCTCATCAGGAATAGCTTCCACAATAAGATATTTATTGGTATATCGATCCAAAACAGCGACAGTATGCATAAGTTGAGAAAAAACTCTGAAGGTAAAGAGGAAAATTCTTCCTTTTTAGAGAGTATACGAAAATGCTAGTCGTTTTCAAATGAAAAACTTTTGCAAGGAAGTCCTCTAAAAATTCCCTTCTAACGTCTGAGAAATACTATACAACTCTTTCAAAAGTTGAGGTTTCAAAATATCATAATATCTTACGATTTTATCCTGATTACTTTCCACATAGTCTACTCTCTTTTGCAATATTATTTGCAGGGATTTGATACCATCTCTATAGAGCAAATGCTCTTTATAATATACGACATTTTCTGCCACGCAAGCCCTCAATTTTGCAATCTGCTGAGAAAGAGAATGTGCCAAATCATAATCATACTCCTGCACCGCAATAGTAAAGTCTTTATTTAATCCTACAATCGGTTCTTCACAGGTTTTTCCTAAAGTCTGAAAAGATTCCGCAAGAGCTAATTCAGATTCAATTGCTGTTTGAGAAGTTTGAAGTAATTTCTGAGAAACAGTGAGATAATTTACAAGTACCACATTCCTAGCAGTTTCATTGGTAGCAACGTCTAATTGATCAATCAAAGGAAAAGAAAGTTGATTTTTTAATACTTTTTGCAAAGCTAACACATTAGCCACCTCTTGATCCACATTAGTAGAAGAAAGAGTCACTCCCAGTCCAATATCGATATGAGTGCCGAAGAGATTTCGCACAGAAAGATTATTTGCAAAAGAAAGCATGGAAATACTAGAAAGAAAAAGGCTGGCAAAAATAAGGGAAAATTTAAGTAATTTCATAAAAAAGCAAAAGAAAGAATAAAATTATCCGATTTGATTTACCATATCCGCCATCGGCAAATAGATTGCTCCCAACAAAACTCCTACAATACAAGCGATAAATGCCATCAATAATGGCTCAATAATTGCCATCAATGCATCAATCGCATTTTTAAGTGTAGAAGTATAGTAATACGAGATTTTTTCTACTACTTCAGTCAATGAACCCGTATTTTCTCCCACATTGATAATTTGAATCAGAATCGGATCAAACAAATCTGAACCCTCCATTGAATCATAAATTGAGAACCCTGCACTGATAGAGTTTTTAATTTCTATCATTTTTCTCTTATAACTAAAGTTATCAAAGATACTTGCCAAAAGTTTAAAGGAAATCACGGGGCTTACCCCAGCTTTATAAAACTGTCCAAGCAAAGAGGTAAACTTACTCATATAAAACAACCTCACCACATCTTTAACCAACGGAATTTTTAGCATCAAAGCATCTATCATCATTTTAAACATCAAAACATTGGAATAAAGAAAATTATAGAGGACATACACACCTACAATCGTTCACAAAATATAATATCGATTCTCTTGTAAATAGAAGGAAGCTGCAAGCATAAATTTCGTAATACCTGGCAAATCCTCAGGATTTCCATACATTTCTACGATATTCGGCATCACAAAGATCAAAAGGACAATCACTGCTACTACTGCAAAACAGATTACCAAAGTCGGATAGGTCAATGCTTTTGAGATTTTAGCACTAATTTCTTGGCTTGATTCCAGATTATCAGCGATTTGTTCTAGAGTTTGAGCCATATTACCAGTAATTTCTGTAGATCTGATCAATTCAATTTCATCTGAATGGAAGAAATGCATATGATATTCCATAGCGTCCGCCAAACTAGAACCTTCCGTCAATTTTTGCACCATATCTTCCAAAATCATCAACAATCCTTTATGGGTTTCTCCCTGCTGGAGAGAAAGAAGAGAAGATCTAATTCCTAAACCAGCTTTTTGAGATACCGCCAAAAGTCTAAAAAACGTTGCCTTTTGTGCTAGACTAGGTTTCTGGAGATCGACCAATAAATCGTCTATACGTGATTGAATGCTTCCAACAAGTGCCATGATAGTGCAAATAAAAAACTAAATACTTTGAATCTTTACGAATCTATAAATCTCATTGAGATCCAATTTTCCCTGGATTGCCTTAAATAAACCATCTCTCTCCAAATCGATCATTCCCTTTGACAAGGCATATTTTCCAATTTCAAAAGCAGATTTCCCATCCAAGAGCATCATTCTAATATCATCAGTATAATCCATCATTTCATAGAGTCCAACTCTACCTTTGTATCCTACTCCTTTACATACAGGACAAATTTCTCCAGTTTTAGGGTCTTTTCCTGTCCCTTGAGAGATATATCCATTAGTAAAAAAGTCTAATCGCTGTTCTTGAGTAATACCCCTATCGCGAATCTCCTTTTTGAGGATTTCTTTATCAAAATTTTGGAACGTCTTTTTAGCATACTGATACTTAGAATCCTCCTTCACAGAGATTTTAGTCGCACAATGAGAACAAACTCTTCTACCTAACCTCTGAGCAATCACCAAATTAAAAGTACCCGCAAGCATAAAAGACTGAGCTCCCATATTCATCACCCTAGTAATCGTTTCCACTGCTGAATTGGTATGGATAGTAGAAAACACAAGGTGTCCCGTCATCGCTGATTCCATAGCCATTTCAAGCGTTTCTCTATCACGAATTTCCCCCACCATAATAATATCCGGATCTTGTCTCAATGCTGAACGAAGCCCGGAAAGGAAGGTAAATCCAATATCTGATCTTACCTGTGCTTGGTTAAGTCCCATCATTTTATTTTCCACAGGATCTTCGAAGGTAGTAATATTCACCTCAGGTTTATTAATATCGGAAAGACAAGAATACAAAGTTGTAGTCTTTCCAGATCCTGTTGGTCCTGTATTGAGAATAATACCATTTGGATAAGCCAGATTTTTTGCAATAATCTTCCCATTAGAACCTTCCAAACCTAAGTCTTTCAATTCTGGGATTTCTTTAGATTTATCCACGATACGCATTACCAATTTTTCTCATCGAACGGTTGGAAGCGTATTCGCACGGAGATCAATTTCTTTGTTGGTTTGGGTGATTGCAGATACTCTAGCATCCTGAGGAAGTCTCTTTTCATCAGGTCTCATCTGACCAGACTCAATTTTAAATTTTGAAATAATACTATCATGAAAAGATTTAGGATATTGCACCAATTCTTGGAGCACTCCATCAATTCTGATTCTGATTCTACAATAGTTTTCAAAGGGCTCAATATGGATATCTGAAGCACCTTCTTCTACTCCAATCGTCAAAAGATAATCAAAAATCTTTACGATATCTGATTGTAATATGGCTTTATTTAGGAGGTCTCTAAAGTTTTGTGCTTCCATCCAAACGTAGAAAGGTTAAAGTTCATTACTAAGTATACTCAGAAATCAAAAAAAAGCAAAAAACTGATGAGATTTTTTCATGAAGAAAGTGAATTAAGAAAATTTTACTGCATATAAGAAGAACGCGTATTGAAAATCGTTTCCACAGCAATCTGAAAATCCTGAAAATATCTTTGAAGTTTATTCCTCCAACGAGGCAAGTAAATTTTATTCAGCATAAAAACTTTCACATAAGGATTGATTTGATAGGCACTAGAAGTTCAATCTGTATTACTTTTCCAAGCAAGTTGAGGATCGGTGTCTGGATAAATCGTCAAATTCCATGCATCTACTGTAGTATCTCCTTGATATCGATCTTCTCGGCAATCATCTGGAGTATTTGGTAATTTATAACCAGAATAAGCTCCGCCTACTCCACTTCAGTGTCCAATAAATCCCTGACTTGCATCACACGCCCACGTATCAATTTGCCCATCATAAAGTCATGGATTTACATTCCCGTCTGTTTTAGAAAAGTCATGCAAAGTCCCTGCATCAAAACCTCTCAGTCTCAAAATCTGAATAACATACAGTTTTTCTCACGTACTATTCGCATATCAATCACCATCAAAATCTCCTGTTTGTGCTAAGTTTCTTCTAAAAAACAGTCTGCTCTTTCCGTCTTGGGAAATAAAATATAACTCCTGAATACCCGTTGCATGAGCTATCGCTTTTGGTCAGACTCACAAATTTTCATCATCAGAGTCTCCTACTAAACCTCCAATAAGATCTGTGTCACTTTTTACATCATAAAAGAGTTTTGAATATTGACCATAAGATTGACGATAAGGAGAATTAACAAAAGAACTATGTTGACAGGCAGACTGACTTTGTATGGTATGGATCGCTGTATCATTGTATTCCAACATATTAGAAGAATTACAATAATAAAGAACATGCCTTGCTTTCCCATTAGAAATTTGAGAAACAGAATTTTCATTCCCATAAGCAGTAAAATTTGTACAATGTCCCGTTCCTCAAATATTTCGTTCAAAAGAATTTCATCTTTTCGCTGTACCTACACATCCTACCATCTGCCTATTAAAATACTCCTCATAATCTACCGTATAATCCTGCAAAAGCACATTCATTCTCTCCAATACTTCATAAGTCTGCTGATACAGCTTTTGTCTCAAATCAAGTTCATGTTTTTGCTGTTGAATCCTCGTATAACTTGAAAAAATAATGGGCAATAAAATTGAGATAATCAAAATCACGAACAACATTTCAACAAGAGTAAAAGAATTTTTCTTTAGCATAGAAGAGCATTCAAAAAATAAACAACAGTGCAAGGAAAGAAACTATGGATTCATCTTTTTATTTACAGCATTTCTCGTAGCAGGTCCCATCCAACCATAAGCAGCTTTATTTGCCTCTTTTCCACTTACTACTCCTTCTTGCAACTGATAATGATACACTGCTTCGATAGTTTTCGCATCATAGAGTCCATTGATTGTTCCATTATAGAGTCCTTGAGCTGTCAGGAATTCTTGCAAATATTTCAACTCTAAAGCATACATCCCCTTATTGTAGGTCTTTGTAAAAACGTAGGGAGTCCAAGAAACGGGAGTACTAGGTGTAGGAGGCGTCTCAGTAGGAGGAGTCTCTGTTCCAGTGTTTTGATTTGCAGCAATTAATTGTGCCACATACACACGGAATAATGCTTTTTTCTTAGAGAAAGCATTTGTAGAAAAGGTCTTAAAGGTAGTAATACTCGCAGTTTCCAAAGATCTTATTTGATTTTCATCATATCCTGTAAGTTTTTCAGTAGCTTTTTGGAGATCTTGGATTAACGTTTTCAAGCGATCAGCCAAACCATCATAGGATTTTTCTCGATTAGCAGAGATAATTACTCCACATTGATAAGTTTTTTCAGTAGTATACTGGGATAAGAAGACTTCTGCTTCACTTAAGGTTTTAGTATAGGTAGCAGTCTTGGTAGAAGATTTAAAGAATACATTAATCTGAGCATCAGATTCCCTTTTGAGTTCCGCTAATAAAGCGTCTTTTTCTGCAATCAGCTTTTCTTTACTAATTTCAGGATTAGAAGATTGAGCATTTTTAATCTGATTTTCCAATTCCTTTTGTAAAGTAGCAATCACAGAATATTTAGAAAGCTGAAGCATTTTTGAAAGCTGACTTTTTTCTGCTATACTAGCATAGAGTGTAGCTTCTGCTTGCTGTAATTCTGAATATTTCTCTTGTATAGAGATCACCTTTTGGATTTTTATGGCAAGATTTTGCACCAAGTCTTTATTTTTTTCCAAAGCATTCGTATAAGCAGTTTGCAACGCCTTGTAGCTGTCTTCATAAGTCTCCTCAATCATTACAAACTTCGCAGTAAACGTTTTCTGAAAGTCTGAAATAGATTCCTTAATCCCCTTTTCATCTATAGACAATCCCACCGTCAATCTCTTGATATCCATGGAAAGTTCCACATATTTTTCCAAAACTGCCCTCTGATACTCCCCTTTTAAGGAAGAAAGATTTAAAGAAAGCTGATTAGTACCCAAAAATCATAAACATTCCACCGCTTTAAAAAGAGCACTTTCCACTAAATCCTTCATTTTCCCATCATACAGCTTTTGGAGACGAACCAGCGTTTCATCCAAAGATTTCAACAGTCCTTCCTTAGTATCATCCAAAGAAGTTTGAAGGGAAGAAGTAGAAGCAGTGGTAGAGTTCTCAGCAGAAGTGACACTAGCGGTAAGTGTAGCTGCTCATGCCGTTCCATACAAAGAAGAACTAGCAATGACTACTGCAGAAAGCAGAGAAAGAAATTTAAGAGAAGGAGGGAATTGCATGCCACATAAAGTAAGAGGATAAAAAAACGATATTAGATTACCCTAAGGATTAGGATTTTCATATGTAATTTCAAGTTGAAATTCAATGATAAAAGAATAAAAATACAAAAAATAAAGAATTTTTACCCTTTACTATCAAACCTAATGGTTCTTATCCCTACCGTCATTGAAAAAACTAAAAATGGAGAAAGAGTGTACGACATCTATTCCAGACTTTTAGAAGATAGAATTATCTTTCTCGGTGATCAAATCGAATCTCATTTTGTAAATACGGTCATCGCACAGATTCTTTTTCTCGAAAAGCAGGACCCAAGCAAAGATATCACCATGTATGTTAATTGCCCTGGTGGAGAAGTGTACAGTGGACTTGCACTTTATGACACCATGCAACACGTAAAATGTGACATTTCCACCGTATGTGTAGGGCTTGCTGCCTCTATGGGAGCAGTACTATTAAATGCTGGAACGAAAGGAAAAAGATTCGCACTTCCTCATAGTAAAATCATGATTCATCAGCCTTTAATCTCTGGAGGGGGAATCAGCGGACAAGCGACAGATATCCAGATTGAAGCAGAAGAAATGATGAAAATTAAAAAAATTCTGACCGAAATCATCGCAAAGAATTCTGGACAAAAATACGAAAAAGCCCTCGCCGACATGGAAAGAAATAATCGAATGTCTAGCGAAGAAGCTTTAGAATACGGACTTATTGATAAAATTATTAAGTAATTTCCTATAAATATTCCCTAAACTGCTCAAAGGCTCCAGATTTCTTCAGATATCTGATACCTTTTTCTTTGATCTGCCTCACACGTTCTCTCGTAAGATCATAGGTTTTTGCAATCTCTTCTAAACTCATTTCTTCCCCTTTTAGACCAAAAGACATTCTGATAATATCAGCCTCCTTAGCGGTTAATCAGTCGTTACCTCTAGGATTTAATTTTTTAATTTTCACTAATCCCTTCAAAGTATCCTCAATAACATAAGATAAATCAGTTTCATCTAAAGGTTTATCAGTCTGAGCATCAATATCCGGTACTAAATCTGATAAAGGAGCTGCACCATCATCGGTAGGATCAAAAGAAGTATCCAGAGAGGAAATTTTTCTTGAAATAGATAAAGCATTAACTACCTCTGAAAGCTCCAACTCTAATTCTTTAGCAATTTCCTCGGCAGAAGGTTTTCTTTCCTGTTCCAATTCAAATTTTTCAGAAAATTTTCTAATTTTGTTCAACCTTCCTACTTGATTTCAAGGTAAACGAATCGTACCTTTTTTTTCAGACAATGCCTGAAGAATTGATTGTCTAACCCACCAAACCGCATACGAAATAAATTTAAACCCACGCGTCTGATCAAATTTTTCAGCTGCTTTAATCAAACCAAGGTTCCCCTCATTGATGAGGTCAGGTAAAGGAAGGCCTTGATTTTGATACTGTTTCGCTACAGAAACCACAAAACGCAGATTACCACGAGTCAAGGTTTGTATTGCACTCAGATCTCCACGATCTCTTGCCTCTGCCAAAGCGACCTCTTCTTCAGGAGAAGGTATTGGGAATTTAGCGATCTCCAGTAAATATTTATTAAAAGAGTCATCCTCACGACGGGTAATTGAAGGAGTTATTTTTAATTGTCTCATGATCAACAAAAGATAGAAAAAATAAATATTACTTTAACTTATAGTGATGTTACAAATAAAGTCAAGCTAAGTTTAGATATATTAAAAAAATACCCGTATATAATACCTACGGGCATCCAATATTATACTATTCAAACAATGCTGTAGAGAGATATCTCTCCCCTGTATCTGGGAAAATAGTAACAATTTGTTTATTTGGGTGTTGTTTTGCATATTGCAAGTTAGACACGGTGATCACTTGCTTATAAAGCTGAATATCCAAAACTTCAGGTACAAATCCTGCACCAATTCCCTGAATCTTATGAGGACCGGCTCTTCCCTCTGAACCCACGAGTGGATATTTTTTGTTATAAATAATCTTTATTAGAGAGATTTTTTACAACAAGTTTTCTAATACACAAAAATTTCTTGCAAAATTTCGCATACCTTCTGACAAGTACCTTCTCTACCATTTCCATGCTTGAGAAAACTCTAGATACTCCCCTAATCTCCTCACCACTCTCTCCTTCCCCATCACTTTCATCACAGAAAAGAGGTCAGGAGTCTGCTTTGCATTACACAGCTGAATACGAAGAAACATCGCCAAATCTCCCGTTTTCCCAATATACCCTCCTTCTTTAAATTCTGCATTACTGGTTGCATATCCATACTTTTTTCCTATCTGCTTCAACTGCTCAAACCACACCAACACATCATCCGTCTCCAAATCCACTATTTCCGCGTATTCACGTACAAAATCTTGTAATTTCCCGAAGTTTTCATTTTCTGCTAACAATGTCTTTCTGCTTTCTTCCCCCTTTTCCCATTCCTCATCAAAGAAGAACAAAATCTGGTTCTGCACATCACTATACAAGGTAAACCTTTTCGGGTCTTTCTCCGTATGCCTCTCAATATTGATAGCCGCTTTCGCATACGCTTCATCAGACTGAAGCAAAGAAGCAAACTCAGGAGCATACTCCTTCGCTCGAACTAAGGTCTGAGCAAACAACTCCTCCGTAGAAATCTTCGATAAGTACCCATTATTGATCCATTGCAATTTCACCTCATCGAAGAGCGGTCACGCCACATTCATCGTAGTAAACGAAAGAGAAAAGTCTGACAAGTCAGTATCCGGGTTATCTCTTCTCCAGTCCTCGAAATTCGAATTGAGAAGAGTCATAATGTACTCAATAATCCCCTGTACACTATACCCTTTCTCAAACAAAAACGCCACATTCGCCTCGGGATCGTGCCTTTTACTCAGCTTTCTTTTCTTTCCTTCGTCCATTTTACACACCGGTGCAAGATGAGCATACTTCGGTGCAGGCAAATTGAAAGCTCCAAAAAGCTGAAGGTGCAACGGCACAGACGGCAACCATTCATCGCCTCTGGAAACCAGCGTCGTCCTCATCAACGTATCATCTACAATATGTGCCAAATGATAGGTCGGCAAACCATCTCCTTTGAGAATCACAATATCATTATAATTATCCATCATAGAAATCGTTCCCCTAATTTCATCAGTAAACAAAACTTTCTTTGTACTATCTCCATGGGAACGAAACCTGATCACCGGAAAACTATCTCCTGCTTCGTGATACCTTGCGATAAGTTCATCGGGAGTGTAAGTTCTATATTTGGAATACTCTCCATAAATCCCTGGAGTTTTTTTGGCTTTCATCTGCTCATCACGAATGGTATTCAATTCTTCTTCCGTCATTCGACACGGATAGGCTAATCCTTGAGCGAGTAAATGCTTGATAAACACTTTATAAAGTCCTGCTCTCTGAGATTGGAAATACGGTCCATAATTCCCAATTTCGCTCCCATTTGGTCAGACAGGTCATTCGTGAATAGTAATTCAGAATTTTCATAAAGAATTGAGAAGTGACGTCACTGCTCCTTTCACTTCCCTCAATTGATCCGTATCTTCTATTCTAAGATAAAAAACTCCCTGTTGTTGCGAAGTATATTTCCAATCAAAGAGTGCAGTATAGAGATTTCCAAAATGGAAAAATCCCGTAGGACTAGGAGAAAAACGAAGGACAGTTTTTTCAGCACGTTCTGGATATTTCACCAATAAATCCTCTATCGTTTCCGTCACCTCAGGAAAGAGTAAATCTGCGAGTTCTGTTCGATTTGCCATTTTTCATACTAATAATTTAAAAATCTGATTTATTTTTACAGTTTTTGAAAGTGATTGCAAGATTAGTCATACCCAAATGCATTACTCTCCCCATTCAGAAGGATCTCCTCTCACAAAAAATGAGGTTGCACATGGAATAATAACGAAAACGTAGCCTTCACATTCGCCAAGCTTTCTCTCACATAATTATACCAAAGTCCTTGATAAGTACGTTGATCTGCTATTGCCCCCACACACTCTAAGCCCAATCCCCTACACAAAAATAACAATCTTGGCAAATGAAATTTCTGAGAAACAAGAACCAGTTTTTCTGCTCAAAAAATCTCCTTAGCACGATATAAGGAATCATAACTATCAAAACCTGCAAAATCCAAATAGATCGCTCCACTTTTCACCCCCTGAGCAATCAAAAAATCCCTCGTTGGTCTCACCTCATCATATTCAGGAGAAGAATTATCAGCACTAATCAGAATTTTCTTTATTTTACCAGAATCAAAAAGCTGAAAAGCAGTCATCGCTCTGTCTTCCAATATTGGAGAAAGTCTACTACCCCTCACTCCTGCTCCAAAAAGTAATGCTACCTCATACTCTCCTCTCTGCTCATAGAACGCAAAATGCATTGCAGAAAGTGAAGACAAAAAAATCCAAACATTCAGTCCAATGAAACCTAATACTATGATCCCACAAAAAATTCATCAGATTTTATAACCTTTTTTCATTCCGTAAAGTAAACCATAAAATACATACTTCAATATAAAGAAATAAGGAGTAATTACAATCAAACAAAACGAAAAATCCGACCTGCCAAATAAGCAAGCCAGATTTTACAACTTAGACTCTTTATTTTTTTTGTTCTTTCTGTTCTTTAAGCAACCGATCTTCAAGAACCTGATCTTCCAGAGAGAGGCTCCCAAACAGCTTATCCAACTGTATTTTTTCCTGTTGTGATCCCTCCCACATTTCATTAAGAGCTTTTTCTTTTTTATTCAATCCCAAAGAGAAAGAAATAATAAACAGCACTAGTCCAATCATGAAGAGTATATAAATTATAAGAAAACAGACTTGTTCCATATAACTCGGATCAACAGGACTGGGATGCAAAAGAAGAAAAAGAAAGGAAGTTAATAACAAGGATCCAACTATTCGATAAATAGATCTCTGTCCTTTCCGTCGAGCAATATCCGCTTTAATAATCAGATATTCCGTTCTTGTTAATGTAATTTTTTCTTTCATTGTTATCTTGTTTTTATATACAAGTTTATTATACTAATATATATATCAAAATCAAGACTATTTTATATGACAATATATACTTAAGCAAAACTACTTAAAATCAAGCAATTCTTCACTATAACACACCATATAAATCATCTGTAATCCCCCGTAGCTCCGTACGGGGCCACGCAGAACTGCGTGGTTTTATAATCTTCCCGAAAGTTCGGGATTTTACATCTGTAATCTTAACCGATGGAAGGAATCCTCACTGACGCCCAACATACCGTTGACCAATTTTTGCAAACGAACCCCGACGGGACCATCATCATTCGATGAGCCACAGCCACAGGGAAAAGCAAGCTTTCTGTCTTACTCAGTGATTTTTTCCCAACAGAAATTATTTCCGCAGATAGTAGACAGATTTTTAGAGCTATGAATATCTGAACCGATAAAATTAGTAAAGAAATCAGAGCTAAAATCCCGCACCACCAAATCGACATTGTCAATCCTAACGAAACCTACACCGCCGGACAGCGAAAAGAGGACAGCGAAGCCACTGTAGAAGCAATTTTGGCAAGAAAAAAAGTCCCTTTCATCGTCGGAGGGACAGGGCTGTATATTGATACGGTGTACAAGAATTTCACCATGCCAGAAGCTGCTCCTGACTACCTATTCAGAGAAGAACTACAAAAGAAAGAAAAAGAGAAACCCTGATTTCTCTATGAAGAGCTTATAAAAATTGACCCCGAAGAAGCCCAAAAGCTTCACCCCAATTCTACGAGATACCTCATTAGAGCTTTGGAAATTTATCATACTACTGGGGCCACCAAAACCGGAAATTTCTTACAGCAACCCGTAAAACACCCCCTTTTGATGCTTGGACTTCGAAGAGAGAAAGAAGAAGGAAATAGACTCATCAATACCAGAATAAAAGAAATGATAAAAAGCTGACTCATTGACGAAGTACAGGACTTACTGGATCAAGGCTACTCTCCTACACTCCAGTCTATGCAGGGAATTGGATACAAAGAAGTCATAGGCTACCTGCAAGGAGAATATGATAAAGGAAAAATGGAAGAACTCTTGAAAAGAAATACCCACCATTTAGCTAAAAAGCAGAGAACCCGATTTCGCCGTTATATTGCCGAAGGAAAGGCTGCTCCGAGAGAAAACGTGAGCTATAAGGTTTGGGAATTGGATTAAATAAAAAACAAAAAGGACACCTTAAAAAAGATGTCCTTAATGAAATAAGAGATTAATTATTCCCAGAGATTTCTCTGGAAAACATTACCATATCATCTCGTTGAAGAGAAAGATTTTGAATTTGATTCAAATTGAATCTTTCCGTCACTCCTCCAGGACGATGCAGAGTAATACAAGAGTACTGCGATACATCAACTCCCATTTGCTGTAAAAATACAGACAACATCACTCCAACAGGGATATCATAACGACCCACTGGAATTTTAACATTTGCGGGCTTTGGCGTAAAGCCCAACTTTACGGGAACTACTTCTACCGTTTCTACGATTTGCACTTGGCCTTCGCCTGTACGATCTAATTCTTCCATACTTGAATAATTTGTTTAATGAATACTTATACTAATAAATCACTATCGGTAATAACCGACATTTCAGGACGAATCCCGAAAAAAAGTTGTTTCGCAGGTTTTTCTGCATTTTTTTCCTTTTGGAAATACGCAAACCACTGTATAAAACTCCAAACTGCACATCCACAAATAAGGGAAGCAGTAGGACCTACAGAAGTTTTTCCACCACAAGCCGAAGGAAGGGTTTTGGTATCTTCACACAAAGTGGATTCCCAAAATTCTCCTTCTGCTATATCCTGAGGATTGATGGTATAAATTTTTCCATCATCCACTCCCATACGAGTCTCAATCATTAATTTAATGGTCAAAGAATCAGCAATGCCATTCTCCCAAATTTCTTTACGAGAAGACATCGTATCAGTAAGCAAAAATACCACATCACCCAATTCTTGACTACCATCCACTCTTTCATTATGGAGTGTAGGAGACAGTCCAGTAGCTCTTTGGATATGTTCACCCAAAGCTTCCACCTTTTGCTTATCTACATCATCCAGATAAAAAAGCTGATTTGCACAGTTATGAGCCTCAACAATATCGAAATCCCATAAATGCAGATTCTTAATACCTAACTTTGCAAGTTGCATTGCAATTTGAGATCCCGTTGCACCACATCCAATCACGTCTACCCTAAGGTTTCCAAAGACACCAGCATCAAAGACACTTTGATGTCGTATCGTAACAATTCTTTTACTCTTGTCCATATACACATCCTATGTTTTAAATACCAATATCTAAACCAAATAAAGTTCGCTTTTTTGGTGATGTTGGATCTTTCTGAGTGATTAAGTCTGGTGAGGGATCAGGATTTGACTCAAGAGTTCTCTCAAATTCATCTACATCTTCCTCAATTTTAGGAGCTGTACTATTAACGGGTTCAACTATTTCTCTTTCCTCGCGAGGTACATAGTCATCTTGTCCATACGCATATCCTCTTGGAAAGACTTTGGGTTGCTGATAAGCAGTAAATCCAATACCCTTAGGATAATAGGATACTCTTTCAACTTTTTCCTCAATCTCTTTTTCCCAATACGATTTGCATTCCTCCGAAAGAGAAGCATCCACAACCCCCCAGGGGACATTATCCATACGAAGAATTCCCAAAGAAACGGTCTTCAAAGTAATAGATAAATTAATATCTCCTGCTTTATTGAAGATTCCTCTAATGTAAAAGTCAGTTCCTTCAGCAAATTCTTTAAACTGCTTTTCATCCTGAGCTG
This sequence comes from Candidatus Peribacteria bacterium, assembly GCA_031280545.1. The sequence continues at coordinate 9,633 of JAITGP010000046.1, read as the reverse complement.
AAGCAAATACACCCATCGTATGATGAGAATGTCCCCAAAAGAACATTGCATTCACTTTTTCTATACCTTCATCAGTCTGAGAGAGCTCTATATAATAGTCAGCAACCCCATCAGCAGTCAAAGTACAATTTGTTACAGACGCTCGTTGCTTTGGCAAGTGAATTTCTTCAATGACAAAGTGTTCCCGAGGTAGCTGAATTCCATCTCCTTGGTGTACAACACCCAAGAAGCCGACTTCTTGATCAGCATGTCCTACAATAGCCTGAATGCTATCCAATGCATCTTTAGTAAAGAATACTTTAGGAGAGACACTCCAGACAGGCTGCTCTGAGCCTCTTCTAAAGGTAGAACAAGAGAAGCTTTTTCTTCCAATGTCCCACCAGTTTTTCTTCTGTGGGGTAGTCCCACCACTCAAAAAGTGTTTTTTTGACATACACAATTTTTTTATTTGTTAATACTTAATTGTAGATACTTCCACAATAATTTTATAATCCTATCATGCTCATAATGCAAAAAGAGTTGAGAAATCTTACTTTGTAATACCTTCAACTCCTCCGTGTCAGGAAGCACAACTGGTTCAAAAGAAAGATTATTGATACCAAACAATGTTTGTTCTCCAATGATATGAGAAATAGTAAAATTCTCACCATATATGGAAATCCTAAATCTTCCTCTATTGAGCTGTCTCCCTTGATACACAAACTGCAATTCTTTAGTAAATACCTCAAAACCTGTCTCTGTAGGAGCGATTCTATGGACTTGTGGTAAAGAAAGCAATGCATCAAATTTAGAAGAAAACAACTGCACTAAATTATCCTTATGTTCCTGAACAAAAGATTGTTTTGTAAGAGAAACATAATTAGTCTTCAGTTTATTGAGAAGCTTTTCCGCGTTCACCAATTGTTTTTTGATATCTTCTTGTTCTCTCAAAAATTTTTGGGAAGTAACCTGAATATAGAGCTTTTTCATCTTCTGATATTGCTGCCTATCCAACTCAGACAATCCATCATAGGTGCGTTGTTGAGGGGGGGATACCGGTAAAGAGGCTTGTGGCCAATGATTAATACATTTGCCAGCAATATCGCTAACATTAACACTCTCAATAAATTTAATAGCCATAAGCATAGCAGCAAAGTACTCTCTATTAGAAAGTAAATCTGCAAATGCTTTCTCCATATTTCCTAGACAAGCATGCCCATCAGAAAATACATGAGGAGCCATCATCAATCTCTCATCCCATGCACGTACCTTCTGGGTCTGATTAAACCAGAGAACTTCCTTGTGATTATCTTCCCTAATCTGTTTTTTATCAAAGACTATTTTGAAACGACCAATTTCATGCAGAATGTTAGTCCTAGGATCCGTACAGTACAAAGTATCAGTATAGACCTCCAAAACCTCATCCTCACGAAAAGTAACATCCAAAATATTAGGAGCAAAAAACAAATTTTCAAATTCCTGTCCCAAAAGTTCTAAATCTGAAGATAAATCTCCCTGTGTTCTCTGCACAAGCAGAGAAACCTGACGCTCTTTTTCTTGGACTTTCTCTTTTTCTTTTTGAAGATCATCCAAAGAAATTCTATGCCCAGATAAATACTTTTTTGTTTCTGTGAGATAATGAGTACAATAACTCTCTTTAAGATGTGAAAGTACTTCGTCCTTCATTTCCTCATTTAAGAATTGTTCCAAAGAGATTGTAGATGCTTCTAATTCTTTAATTCCATCTGGATAGATAAACAGCATTGCTTGTATCAAAATTTCTTTTAAAATCTGATTAGCAACATTCACATCCCCCGAAAACAAATCAAAGAGAATATAAACATGAAAACCTTCCACAATTTCCGCCAAAGCAACATCTTCATAACAAATCACCTCTCCTCCAGTAGGAAGACAAGATTTTCGTTGAGATGCTTGTAGTGGAAAACCCCATAAAGATAGTGGTAATCTCTCCTCCAAACGTTGCTCCTTGCAACTTGCATTCAAAAAGAGGTGAATATTTCCATCACACCTAGGCTGTATATGTATCGGATGGTCATGAGAGACCACACGAACATTCAGCCCTACACAAGAAAAGATTTCTTGAATAGCAGAAATCGTTTCACCCGACAATAAACGACAGCCCTCTTGGCTAACGGAAATCATCTGAGGAATTGATTTAATTTTTACTCGTTCCATATTACCTTGATTTTTAGTTTATATTTCGTTTTACTTTATATTTTCCTTGCTGTAAAAGATTGTAGATATACAATATACCAACAAAAATTATTTACATTAATGTTAAATAACACATCATCACTTTCAGTGATCATTGGCAGTATAATAATTTGTATATATATATCAAGAGTTTTTTTAACAAATATAGTATCTGTATAGTATATAACAGACGAAGTCAAATTATAGGAGACAATATATATACAAAGTCAATATATAATTAGAAGTCAAATGGGCAAATTTAAGCTACATAATACTCAGACTTATAAAAGTTTGCCTGAATCACTCCCCTCTTTTCTTGGTATTCCATCAAAGGAATAGGATCAGTTTTTTGTTTATTTGAATAAGGATCTAACACATATCGCTGATGATCGCTTTGATTTAAAAACGCGATTGCTCTATGCCCATACTGCGATTTAGAAGTAGTATAAATATCTGCAAAATTACTATCAGAAGCAAATTTTGAGAAGTCCGTGGAGATTTTTTTTGGTTGATCTACACTTCCCACAGTCTTTTTAAAAGCGGAGGAAATCGGAGTTTCTCTAGCTGCATCATACGCATTCCCTCTAGGAAGATTGATTCCAAAATTCTGAGCATTACTCCAAGCGGTCTTCGCACAAAGTGTAGTCCCTTTATTACTTCTTTCAAACGGTTCTGACTTCACAGGAAAAGGCTTCGGCAAGGTTCCAATTCTTCATGGGACCAGCAAGGCTTCCTCTGTCCAAGTCGTATTCAGTTTTTTCTGTTCATTGATATAACGCTGTTTGTCGGTGCTAACTTTGGTTCCAATCTCTTGTTCTAATTCCTCAGACACGCTCGCTTCATATTGTTGGCTCACTTCAGCGTTTCCATCTTTTAGTACCTGTAGATCCTCTTTAGTCTTGATTCCACCCACGTGTTGACAATAATTTTCAAATTCCTCCCAAAAGGCTTTTTTTTCCTCTTCTGAAATATTTGAATTCATCAAAGAATTCATAGCATTCTTTTTTATTTCATCAGTAATTTTTTCCAGAATATCCGTATTCTCCTTATATTCATTTTCCAAAATCGGTTTCAGCAACGTATCTCCAAAAAAATTCACCGTCCCCAAAAGCTGAGCGGAGAAAAATTGCTTCTCTTTCCCATTTTGATCGATCGTCTTTTTCTTAAAAAGAGTGTTTTTAAAGTCCTCAAAAGCCACATCAGCTACCTCTTGAGCATTAGGAGCATTTTCTATGTTCTCTTTCAGATCTCTGGTTTCTTTCCTAAAGAGAGATTTAAAAAAACCAAAAGTTTTTTCTACGATATTGGTAGTAGTTTCATTGTAAAATTCGTTAATGTTACTCATGGGGAGGGGGGTAAAAAAGTAAAGAATTAGGTACTATACAACAATCCTGCGATTTGATCAATTTCTGTATCTGTCAGATTTGTAAGATATTTTTTCAGGTCTTTCCCTGTAATAAGTACCGTTCCATCTCTTACAAGTCCTTTTCTATATCATGCACGGCTCCATTCATATTCATAGGTTATTTCCTTATGTTCTGTATACGTATAATAAAACCAGTTGATAAAATTCAGAAGCCAAAGTCCAGATTGAACATCCAACCCACGAGAGAATCCAGCAATTTTGATTTTATCTTCTCCTTCAAATTCAACTTTAATTTTTTTTCATCGACTTTCCAGAGTAGAATCTTCAGGATGATATTTTATATTTCCTCTCTTTCCTTGCCACTCCACATTAGGTAAAGTTTGCTCTATAGTTTTTTGTATTACTTTAGAAAGCTGTTCAGATTTTTTATCTCTTTGAGTATAAGAACGAATTTGAAGTTCACTTTCTGTTTTATACTGCTCTGGAAGCGTAAAACTGGACAAAGTAAAAGGATTTTGTGCAACATGTTTTTTCAAGTGAAAAGAAAACTTTTCCATAAACTTCTTTTCATCACTTGGTTTACCTCCAAAAGCACCTTTTTCTGTAGTATTTCCATCTCGACCGTCCCACATTCAGATAATTTTTCCTTTATCATTCGAAAGGAGAAGATAGGATTCAAGTAAAGCAGTAATAATTTTATTAGAATATCGTTTTGCTACTTCCGCTTCATTTTTATCACCAGACTCCCAAAGGTCCTTGATGGTTTTTTCCACAGCAATTGTCTTTGCTGTCTCTTTTTCCTCGCCATCCTCTCCTATGACCTTTTCATATACTATTTTGTTGTAAGTATATTTTTTTTCTATAATTTGAGCAGTATACAATTTTTCTATCCAACTTCAATTACCCGTTCAACCTCGTTTCATTTCTAATTTTCCATTTTTGTCTTTCTTTAGATTTCCTTTCTCATCAAAGAGCTGTTGGTTAGCAGCAACCATTTGAAAAGCTTGCATCGTATCAATATCATTTCCCCAAGTAAAACTATTTAATGACAGTAAAATTCCCAAATACAATGAATTAAAATACTCGTAATACTCTTTATACTTTTCACCAAGCTCAGTTTGAACTTTCTTGGGATCATAGCACAACAAGCGACCTTTTAAGGTATTCCAATCTTTATAATGCTGAGAAATATCATGTTCAATCTCCACAGGAATATCCAACTCATCTTCACGAGATCCTCGCCCTTCAATACTTCTCAAAGCTTCCACTTGCTGATGAGCAGACTCAACCAAATTGATGTATTGCATTTCTTCAGGAGTAAAGGTTTCGCGAGCTTGTTCTACATACTCTTTTTCTACTTCCAAATCTCCAATTGCTCTCAAATCATGTATTTGCCCCACTGCAACGAGTTTTCCATTTTTCATAGAGAATTGAGTTTTTTCTAAATCTCAAAGTCCTGCCCTTTTAGCAGAAATAACAAGATAATATGGCAATTCTACATACCCCCCCTCCTTAGAAAAAGTTTTAACAAAATCTGAAATCTGATTTTTGATTTCTTGTTTTTTCTCTGTGGTTCTCATACCAAGTTCATCTTGCAAAATTGCTTTAAATCTGGTTTCAAATTCATTATTCAGATACGTATCAATGGCTTCAGTCGGTGTATCAATCATTGATTTTCTGGAGTATCAAACAATTTGACCAGTTTGTGCATTCTGTATTGGGGCATATAAAATAGTTTTCACAATTTTTTCTACTTGTAGAGAGACCTCCTTATTAGACAGGTTTTTATCCTCTAAATACGTCAAATCAAATTTCTGATCTACTGCCCGATCATTATTGATGTATCGTCCATCTTTATAATACAGTCCATGAATATGTCCTTCTCCTTCGCTAAAATATTGCATCAATTCCATTGCATCATTTCGTCCTGTATATCCATAAAACTCTGTAGCCAGTCTATAGAGAATATTTTGAGAAACTTTGTCAGAAATTGGAAGTTCATTATTCCTTTCTCTGTTATGATAAGAAATAGTCTTTACCGTTTCTGAAGAAAAAGTTTGATATGCAAATCCTGTGGTTTCAAAATCTTTTTCTAAAATTGCTGTAATGTAGTTGTAATTCAAATTACCATAAACAAAATTCGTCCTATATTGCTCTTCTCGAGGATTTCCTACTTCTAAGGCTTTTACATACTTTTCTAGATACTGAATATTTTGTTTCAAATGCTGATTATGTTGTTGCTCTGTTTCGGTTTCTGTATCTTCATCGTTTTGAAGAGCAGGAGCATAGGAAGCGGCTCCATAATATAATTCATACAGAAAATGTTTATCTTTTTTAGAAATATTCTCTAATTTCTTTTGTATCTCCTCTGGAATACTCTCTAAAAGTTCTTGTTTCGCCTCTTTTTCATTCTCTTTAAAACTCTTTTGTTCTTGCCATTTTCCCACTTGTTTTCTCTCAGCATAAAAACTTGATTGACTCAAAAGCTGGGAAAGATAATACATTCCTTGCGAACTTTTCAAGCCTGCAATAATCTGTCCCTCTCCTAAATATTTTTCGATATATTCCATCCTCAAAGCAATAGTTTCATTCAGCTTTTTTTCCTGCTCTTCAAATGTTTTGTAAGTATCTGCATCTAAGGATCAAATAAATTCTTTTCTTGATTTTCCACTCATTTTATAGCTCAACAGAAGAGAAAAATCTGTTTGAGTTTTTTCATCATCCACTGCCTCCAAGAAAAAGATTGATTCCCAAGCCTCCTTCAAACTCATATCTTTGATAGATTGCTCAGGAGATCAAATTTTTTCATTCAAGGAAAGATTTCCCTCTTTTTTATTATGGAGATGTTGTAAAATCGCTTCTTTGAGTTGAGCTCTAGGTTGGCGAATATACTCCTCTTTATTTTGTGTATAAAAATCCTGCACATCAAAATACAGAGCATCTACTCCCGTAGCAGCAGCTGCAGTGATTGCTCCCACTGCCAACCCAACTACCGTTCCTATTGGTCAGGCTGTACTACCGATAGAAGCAGCTGTAATAATAATTCAAAGTTCCACAGCAAAGGAAGCGATTCCTATCGCCAATTGAGTCCATGCTTGGTTCTTCTTATTTTGTGCTCTCAGTTCATTGACTTTAGCAATTAAGTCAGCTTCATTTAAGGTCTCTGTAAATACCCAAATATCAAATCCCAAACAAGCAATATCAATAATAAATGCTGACTTCACCAAATGAAACACATTTTTAGCTTTAGCGGGTGCAGATAAAACCTTCGTCATTGCCAGAAAATCATCAGTATTGCTACCCATTTTAACTAATGCCCCCAAAGCATCATCCGAAACTCCTGTAATATGATGAGTATTCAAAACTACTTTCATTTCATCAATATTTTTCCCTACTAACTGATCAGCTATTTTTGCAATCTTTTTCGCATTTTGGGGATCCAACATTTCGATACCTTGTAATACTTTTTTCGGCATTCTCTCTCCTAGTTTCATATAAGCATTATACACATCTACCGCATCATCACCTATTTTTCCCATCTGTTCGTCAAATTTTTGGATCGCTTTATCAATATTTTTAATCTGCCTCTTCGTCAAGCGAGGATTACTTTTTGCAGTTTCTAACCCCTTCTTCGCTTCCTCGTTTAATTTCAAAATTTTTTCTCTAGTCATAGTTACTACCGCATCCATATTTTCTTTTCCTATTTCTTTCACTACGTTTTTTGCAGATTTACTTTCACGAATATTATCAATAATTCCTGCTCCAGCAATTCCTGTCGTAGTAACTATTCCAGCCTTGGCACTTCTTTTTCAGACTTCTTGTTCTGCTTGGTGTTCTAAACTTTGTACCCCGTCGACAACAGCATTATCTGCAACTCCCACAACTTCATTCTTCAAATCCACTAATTCTGATTCAGTTTTCCTTTTTTCTATTTCTAGTCTTTTTTCCTTCATAAATTTCAATAAATCTGTCGCCATACTTTTGGAGATAAAGCCGAGAATTTTCCCCCACCAACTAAATTCCTGAATTTCATCAAACTTTTCTGGGAGGGAGCTATTCCCAGACAGAATATTTTTTACTTCTTTTTCAATAGGATAAAGTGCTAAAGATTGGAGTCGCCCCAGCTCTTTCTTATATTTTTTTAGATACTCATTGGCAACCTCTTGTTTAAGTTGCTCTACAGTTTGTTCTGGCATATCAAGAATAGAGGAATAAAATTACGTAAGTTTTGCTATTGATTTTAAGAATTTAAACGCTGTAGTCATTGCCTCAAATCAATTATTTGCCAATTTAGTCAGATTTTTTACTTTAATATCATCCATTACTTTAATCACTCTTTCCAAGATTTCATCATTTGCACCTGTTCTCAAACTGGAGATTGCATCTAAATTGTCCCATTCTATTTTTGATAAACGCCTTAGTTCTGGACGATCCATCAAATGTTTTACATCACTCAAAAACTCTAACATTTCTCAAGGACCTTTCTTAAATTGTTTTGCTTGAGTCCACAACATTTGTAATGCATCTAATTCATCTACATTTTTCAAGGTTTTTAATTGTCCTTTCATTTCTTCAATATATTCTATTTCCTTGGCTATTTTTTTACTTAAGTTATTATCCGTTAATGCTTTTTTCTCTGCATTCAATGCATTTAACTCAGCATCAAGCGTTCTCGTCAATGAATGATTTTTAACTACTTCTTCCATAGCCTCAGTTATCACATCCGGAGTAGTATTAACAAGAGCTCACTTTTTTACTCCTTCTACTATATTATTCAGTTTAGCAGTATCTCAGAAAGCTGACATTTCTTTTGATAAAGCCTCTGCAAGTTGTCCGATCTTGATATCATCTACTCCTGTCAAATCAATGTTTTGGATATTTTTCGCTAGGGTCTTCAATTCATCCAACGATTTAAATTCTCCCTGTGCAAGTAGTCATTTCAACAATTTTTTGTGATCATCCGATACGGATAAGAGTTTTTTAAATTCATCACCGTTTACTATATCTACCACACTTTGTTTAAGGCTGTAATTTTTTAGTTCGTACCCATTGACGATCTTTTTCACCTTACCACCTAAAGTGGCATTATTCTCCAATATTAGATTTCTCAAACTCTTATTTTCCAAAAGATTTATTTCTGCATTATCAATGCAAAGGGTTCTCAATGCCTTTTTTACATCGTCTGGTTTTCATGGTCGTAATTTATTTACAAAGTTTTCAAGAGTTTTAATTTTCCCACCTGAAGCAGTTTCCCGTATTTTAGGGCTATCGTTCAAGAGTTTTTCAATCCTTTTTCCAGAAATTTTACCTTCCAGTATATCTTGAAGGAATAAATCATCTCCATGGGGAATATTATATCTTGTCCTCTTTAATATCCAATTTGGCATTGCAGTTGCTTTTGAAAAGCGACGGGAAATATTTTTACCAGCCTCAAATCCTGCGTTAAAAATATTTGCTTTCCTCATAATTCTTCCTGCTTGATCCAATCGTTTGACACCTTTTCTTTTCCCAATAGCCGATAATGTATATCCTCCTGCAATTAAAGGGAGCGTCATCCAAGCCCGTGATCCAATAAAATCTCCTCTACCCAAAGCTTGTGCAGATTTTTTTAGATGAGTACAGAAATCTTTTCCAGTAGCATGAAGGGTTTGTAAAATCGTTTCTCAAACGGATCTATTTTCTGCTTTCATATCTTGCAAAGCATTTGCCGCCAATAAGATTTCTTTTTTCATCACAAAATAACTATTCAAAAGGTCCTTAAACTCTTCTGCTTCCTGTGGTGTAATACTACCACTAGCAAATTTCTTTTTATAGTCATTCAAAGATAACTCCATTTCCGTTTTTACATCATTTAATCCAGAATATTTCAAAAACTCTTGAATATTATTATCCTCAGTATTAAATACTTGATGAGTTGCACTAGATACGAGATACGTAATTCCCTCATCAAAATTATCCTGTAAATCATCTATAGTATTTTTACATACTTTTTCTCCTTCCTCTCGATGTTCTTTGGTTAATGTTCCAGCACTAATTCATTCTTGTAATCTTCATAAAGCATCTTTACCATCTTT
>JAITGP010000002.1 GCA_031280545.1 Candidatus Peribacteria bacterium | reverse complement strand
CTTCTTCTGGGTCTTTATATATGTTGGGATAGTTTTCTTTAATTACATCATAAGGATTTTTTTGCTGAGTTTCTTTGTTATCTACTGCTGTTGGTTTGTCTGTTATTACTGGGTTTTCTGCTACTACTGGTTGCTCTGCTGGTGCTGTTGGATTATTTATTGTTGGTTGGTTTGCTGGAGGTACAACCCTCTCTTCCTCATTATCTGATTGCTTAATTAGAGGAGGTTTTGACTCAGTTGCTGTGATTGGATCTGGTTTTACTCATAAACGGCTTAAAATCTTACTAATGGTTTTCATTCCGGGAAGTCCATCAGCTGGTATGTTTTCTTTTCATTGAAAATCAGCGACTGCTTTTTTTGTGCTTGCTCCAAGGATTCCATCAATTTTTCCTACATCATGGTCCATACTTTCTAAGGCTATTTGTACCGCCATTATCCAAGCGGACGATTTTTCTTTTGACAGTTCCGCATAAGATTTATTTTGTTTGGAGGTCAGGTACTCTTTTACCAAATCCATATCATACTCTACTTTCTCTCCATTGTTTTTGTGAAAAAGGGTTTGTTCGGTAGTCTTTTTCAGATTTTGTAATTCTTGATTGATTTGGTCTTTTACTCGATCAATTTCTTTGAAATTCTCTGTGGAATTAAAATTTTCTACTGCCATGGTGAAATGGTTAACCAATATAAAAGCACCCTGAATGTGGGGTGCATCATAATCTGTTGGATCCGAAGTTCATTCTGAATTCTACCAGAGTAAACCACACCCAAGGTGCTTTATTCTCTAATAAAATTCACAAAATTGAACTTGTGACAGGATCACAACAAAAAACCAAATTATGATGCAATTTCTAGTATATCCATTTTTTCGTAGAATGCAAATTTTTGCTATATTTTTTGTAGAGCTACAATCAAGTAGCAAGTGCAAATAATAAAAAAGGAGAGAATAAGTAAGATAGTTAAGTGACCAAACTTTATTATCTACCTATTTTCTCATGAAACATTATACACATTTCTCTGAAAAAGAAAGAGAAAGTATCTATTTCTATCTGCTTGCAGGTAAGAAAAAGAAAGAGATTGCTTTACTTCTCAGGAAACACCCGAGTAGTATAGGCAGAGAGCTTAAAAGAAATAGTTGTCTCGTTGATATGACTCGTATTTCTACAACAAAAACTCACTATTTACCCAACAAGGCTCATAGAAAATATATGGAAAGAAAAAGCAAAGTTGGGAAAATGTGAACGGTACTGAAATGATGAGAAATTAGGGATAAAGTAGTAAATTATATAACATTAGGTTATGCTCCACCGCTCATCTCATGAATTATGAAGAAAGAAGGATACCGTATTAGTCACGAAGCAATTTATCAATTTATCTATCATAATGATTATAAACATCTGAAATTATGGGAATATTTACCCATGAGAAGGAAGAAAAGAAAAAAACAAAATTGAAGAAGTATCAAGAAAACAAAAATCCCTAATAGGATAAGCATAACTCATAGACCACCAGAAGTAGCAACAAGAGCAACTTTCTGACATCGAGAATCAGATAGTATAGAATGATTAAGAGGATGTGGAGTATGCTTACATGTAAGTACTGAAAGAAAAACAAGGAAAATAAAAATAAGAAAGATTCCCCAAAAAACGGCTAAGTATACCAATCTAGCAATGAAAAGTATCTTTTGAGATGTACCAAAAGAAGCACTTCTAACAATAACATCAGACAATGGAACGGAATTCTCCTGACGAGAAGTGGTACACGATGCAGTATGAATAGATTTCTATTTTACACATCCCTATTCCTCATGGGAAAAATGAACTGTAGAAAGGATGAATGGATTTATTCGCAGATTCTTCCCGAAAAAAACAGACTTCACCACTATAACTGACGAAGAAATACAGTTTGTGGAAGATTGGATTAACAATAGACCTATGGAGGTGTTAAACTTTGACTCTCCCAATCAAGCCTTTGCCAACGAACTATCCCTTATCTCTATTTAATTTGCACTTGATTTTTGATTATAGGTTTACATCAGCAGGCAGCTGTGTTTTTGCTTGTCCATGAGTATATTTATCATCATAATCATAAAATTCTTTTGCTAATATCAACTCACCAGGTGCAGAGATGAGTAGTTTTTCATTACCTATCACTCCAATTTCTATTTCTTTAGGAGAGATGCATCCTTCTTCAATAATCACTTTTATGTCGTATTCTTTAGCCGCTGATATTGCTTGATGTAATTCTTCCCATTTTTCTACTCTTGTAATACCTACTGATGAGCCAGAATTTGCAGGTTTCACATACAGAGGTAAAGAGAAATTAGATGGAAGAGAAATGAGAGTTTTTTCTATATCTTGTTCAGACAAAATGCTAAAATCAATGATAGTAAATGTAGTTTGGGGAATCTGATGAGCAGCCATCAATTCTTTGAATATTCCTTTGTCCATACAAAGAGCGGAAGATACTCTCCTACACCCACAATAGGGAATCTGATACCATTCAAATAATCCTTGCAAAGTTCCATCTTCCCCATATTTTCCATGAGTGATAGGAAACGCTATATCAATACTCTTTTTGA
>JAITGP010000032.1 GCA_031280545.1 Candidatus Peribacteria bacterium | reverse complement strand
TCTACTTTTGTCCATCCTACCACCGTTCCGGGTTTGTTAAGAGTAATTGTAACGATAACAGGTCCAGAAGTTTGAGCATTTGGTGAATACACCATACTAATAATACTAGGGATCGTCTTGTCTATTCGGTTCACCGTTGCGGTTTCTGCTCCCGTGTTGCCGTATTGGTCTACGAACTCAAACGTGAAACTTCCGTTTCCTGTGAAGGTGTAGCTCGTGTTTCCTCCATTATTCGTCACCGTTACATTAGGTTTATTAAACGTGATAGTCGCGTTCACGTCTTGGTTCGTGTTCGTGTTCGGACTATACGCTATACTTCACGTTACCGCAGTTTTGTCTATTCGGTTTATCGTTATTCCCGTTGTGTTTGTATTTCCTACTATGTCGGAGAAAGTCAGCGTATACCCTGTATTTGTATCGAAAATTTTCGTCCGCGTCAAATTACCTGCCGTCGCTCGTCCTGTGATGATTCCTGCTTCATTCAGCGTGATACTTACCTCTACATTTCCACTTGTCGCAGTGTCTGGAGTATAGGTCAAATTCGTGATTTCTGGAAGCGTTTTGTCAATTCGGCTAATGATAACGAAGGATACTCCCGTGTAGCCATAGACACTTTCGAAGTTCACCACTTCTCCACTCACATTTCCTGTATAGAGCTTCGTGAAGGTGGTAGCATTAACGGTAGTCCAGCCAGATAACATCACACTTCCTGTCATATTCAAGGTCAACGTAGCTAGCACATCTTGGTTCGTAGCACTACTTGGATTGTAGGTGAGCATTCCCGTAATAGCACAATCTGCCAATCCTCCATCATCAATCGTCCAGCCTTTGGACTGCAAGGTCGCTCTTCCATTGACACCGTCCTGAGCATTCACTAAACACCCTCCATACTGAGTAGGCATAGCTGTGAAGTCCAGTCAGCTTTGTACTGCTTGCATACTTCGTCCTGATAAAATTTGATTATAATTATACGTAGAAAGTCCTGCTCCTTCAAACAATCAAAGATAGAGTCCATTTCCTGAATAGTCCAATACTCCTACATTGTGAATATCCCAAGTAGACAAATCTTGATTGAACCCACTAGCTCCATAAAACATACCTCCTATAGCATTTACCCCACTCATAGTTCGGCTACCTATGTCTTGATTAAAACTTATTGCTCCTTTAAACATTCCCTGTGAATTAGTTACTTTACTAGTATTCCACATACTAATATCTTGATTGAAGTATCTATTATCTTCAAACATAGCTCCAATAGCAGTCACATTCCCTATATTTCGGTTATCAAGTGGTTGATCAAATGCACTCTCTCTAAACATGTTAGACATAATACTAACATTATCTACTATCCAATCATTTACAGGTTGATTGAAACTACTTGCTCCATAGAACATATTCCCCATATTCGTTACTTTACTAGTATCCCAGTGATTTACTGGACTATTAAAGTTTGTCGTTCCTCTGAGCATATTTGCCATACTAATAGTAGACCCTGTGAATATAGGTGCATCTGGAGCTGGAATTTGCAAATTCTCACATCCATAAAAAGCATTTTGCATACTCGTCCACTCTACATCTCCCCATTGCTCAACAGTCAGAATTTTATTTCTGTCCCCTGTATTGTTGAAGTAAATTCTTGGGAAATCCCCACGAATACTTACCGTTTTCACTCCACCTGTTGCATAACTATGACTTACCGTCGGTGCGGTTCCCGTGAAGTTATCTACGATTCCATCTCCCCAGTCTACTTCAAAATCATATCCTGTCCCTGTGGTTGGGATGATGATCGTAGTTGCATTACTGCTTCCCGTTCATGTGATCGTAGTATCCCATGTCGTGATGAAAGCACCAGTATCTACAGGGATATTTTTGAAACAACGAACGGAGAGGGTGGCGGCACGGTCGTTGCTGGTCTGCGGCTTGACGTAGGACGAATCGAAGTACATGTTGTTGGCGTAGGGGCTATCAGGACTAGACGACCAATAGTAGCCGTAGGATCCCTGATCGTTGAGTGAACCGTCACTGTAGGAACGGTATCCGGCCATAGGCAACTTTAGATCTGTTGACATCTGTGATCCATTACTTCACCATCCCCCTTCAGCCCTCATCTGTACTCGTTCATCTCTTGTTGGGACGTGATATCCAGTAGCACATGGTCATTGTCTCGCTTCTAGGGTATTATCTGTATCTCCTCGGAGATTATCATTTTGTGGGCTTGACCAATCAGAGTATCACGCTATGAACGTACTACTATTGTATGGGTTCGTTGGTCCGTATGACGAAGCGTCTACTTGAGTATTACTTGTTGTTGAAATTGTTCCTACAGATGGGAATCCATAATTGTTTCCTCGCTGAAACATAGCTCCATACGAAGCAGATCCAAGTCCCGCTATAGAAGTACCGACATTACAAGCTGAGATGGTATAATTTCCAATCGTGATGTCTGGACTATCACAAGTGGATACAGGAACTGGCGGAGGAGTATTTTTAAAACAACGCACGGGAACAGCGTAAGCACGAGAACTATTATTAGAAGTAACGATTTGTGTGGACTGGAGAAAGAGTCCATAGGTATTATTGGTACTAAGAGGAGTAGAAGACGCATAATATCCCGCACTTCCCTGACTATTTACTGTAGCAGCTGCATCAAATCCACGACGTCACACTAAAGGAAGTAAAAACTGATTTCTAAAATTGTCTCCTATGGTTCCCCCAACCAACGATGGCAAGCCACTTCAAGTATCTGACAAGGTTCCTCCAAGTGTTCCAGAATTTACATAGTATCGGGTCATAAGAAAATCTCCCCGCTCATACGCACTAGGGACGTGGTAGCCTAGGTCACAAGGTCACTGTCTGTCTGCGTCTCTTCCCGTTCGACTTTCTGGCGTGTCTGCTGCACCTCCTCGAAGGTTTCCGTTGGGGATAGACGACCAGTTGGGTCCGGAAAGCACATAATATCCGCTACTATAGGGATTAAGTGGTCCAAAACTACTCGCATCAGGTTTGGTCGCTCCTGAGAGAAAATTACTTCACGTATTGGGAAACAGATAGTTATTCCCCCACTGAAATAATGCACCATAGGAATCTATTCCTGTTCCAGCAATAGATGCTCCTACATTACAAGCCTTGATAGTGTAATTTCCAATCGTGATATCCGGAGTATCACATACTGGATTCGCATAGGTTTGGAACGTATCATTAAGATTATAAATCTCCAGAGAAGCTAGTGTTTTTTCCTCATCTCTGTCCTCGGTTCAGCCTTCATTTTCTTCTGATCACTCGTCTCCGTCCTCAGTTAATGCTTCATCTCATGATTCATCTCATTCTTCTAATTCGTTTCCATCTCCATCTTCCGCTTCTGAGCCTTCTGATAGTTGTGGCTCCTCTCCCTCTTCGGCTCAGTCTTCTTGTTCCTCATCCTCAAAGCAGATTTCCTCTCCATCTTCCCCTAGTACACAACCGCCTAAAACAACGTCCTCATTAGTAGTACCACTTACAAAATTCACAATTCCCGAAACAAACGAAGGGAAGATCGTATAGGAAGTAGCAAAAAAGCTGAGTATTGACATTACAGCGATTAAGGTTCGTGAGATGATGGAACTCATAAATACATATATATATATATGGAATAAAAAAACATTTTTTAACATTTTTATCTTCGTGTGTTTCTACCAAATCTACACATTCATCAGCATTTTGGGCTTTGTACTCTTTCCTATACATTTTTCAAGAGATACTATAATATAGTGACTTATGCTAAACTAGACATAATTTGACAGTATTTTTTTCTTTCACTTGACAGCTTTTTGACAGACCTTTTGTCTAATATACTGTCAAATAGACAGTCCGAAAGAGTAAAAGATAAGCTATTTTTTTTATTTTTCTCTTTTTGAAAAAAGTTTTTCTTCTTTTTATCAGGAGAAAATTAAAAATAGACGTTATTGACGCATTTTTGGAGTATTTTAGCTCTAAATTATCCTCTTATATTTTTTCATTTTTGGTATATAATACTATTTCTCTGTAAAAAAATCTGACCCCATGATGAGATCAGATTTTATATATAACAACGATTATTTCCCATATTTAGCATCTCCACCCAATTTCTCCTCGATACGAAGCAATTGATTGTACTTCGCAATTCTATCGGTACGAGATGCAGATCCTGTCTTGATAAATCCTGTATTGAGTGCCACGGCGAGGTCAGCGATAAAGGTATCTTCACTCTCTCCTGAACGATGAGAAGAGATAGAATTCATATTGTGGGAATGAGCAAGATTGATGGCGTCAAGCGTTTCAGATACCGTCCCAATTTGGTTAAGTTTGATAAGGATGGCGTTTGCCATTCCTTGATCGATACCGAGCTGAAGACGCTGAATATTGGTTACGAAAAGGTCATCTCCGACGAGCATAATTTTTGAACCGAGCTGCTGAGTCAGCTTTTTTCGTCCTTCGAAATCATCTTCTGCCATACCGTCTTCAATGGAGATAATTGGGTATTTATTACATCGGTCAACATAAAGCTGAATAAGCTCATCGTCAGTGAGGATTCTTCCTTCGCCTGCGAGGTCGTATTTTCAATCTTTATAGAATTCTGAAGAGGCAACGTCGAGAGCAAGTCCGATTTTTCCAGTGTAGCCAGCTTTTTCTATTGCTTCCATGATTACTTGGAGTGCTTCTTCGTTGGAACCGAGATTTGGAGCGAAACCTCCTTCGTCTCCGACAGAAGTAGCAAGCCCTTTGGATTTGAGGATGGCTTTGAGGTTGTGGAAGATTTCCGCTCCCATTCTCAGTCCCTCATGGAAGGTTGAAGCACCTGTGGGTACAATCATAAATTCCTGAATATCTACATTATTATCTGCATGAGAGCCACCATTTAAGATATTCATCATGGGGAATGGAAGAGTGTTTCCTTTTCCTGCTCCGAGGTATTCGTAGATAAAAAGTCCTTCTTTTTTAGCCACAGCTGATACGAACGCCATTGAAACGGAAAGGATTGCATTCGCTCCGAGTTTTGATTTATTTGGAGTACCGTCTAAGTTGATGAGGAGTTGGTCAAGGTCGCGGTAGGAAGCGAATTCTTTTCCAAGGATAGCATCTTTGATGGTCGTGTTGACGTTATTTACTGCGGTGAGGGTTCCTTTCCCGAGATAGCGAGATTTATCTCCATCGCGGAGTTCAAGGGCTTCGTGGACTCCGGTAGAAGCTCCACTTGGAACGATGGCTCTGGCGGTGATACCTCCTTCGAGGGTGAGTTCTGCTTCAACGGTAGGGTTTCCTCTGGAATCGAGGACTTCACGAGCGTGTAAATCAGTGATTTTGTAGGTCATCTATAGTATATAAAAAATAAAAAAGCTGATGTCTGTAGGGTAAGAGTTTGAGAGACAATTTCAAGAGAAGAATAAGGGGAGGTAATAATCTCTTGAAAAAAGTCTGATAAAAGATACAACACTGCTAGTCAGCTTTATTTACTCTTTATTAAATCTCATGAAAGATTTTATCAAAAAAGCCATCGTTATCATAGTTTTCTGAGCATTTTTCGCATACCTCCTGTATCTCGCTATCAATGGACAAGCTATTACTACGCCAGAATTTGCTCAGCTCAATGTGTTGCGATATATTATTTTGATTGCTCTTTGTCTCTATATTATCACCTTTTACGGAATCTATCCAATCCACATTAAATTTTCTAGACCAGCGTTGTTGGTATTGAGCTTAGCTTTGATTATTTTGAGTCAAACGATGCTAGTAAATGATGGTGCAAATGGTATTTTCATCGGTGATATTTTTTCTTTGACTGGAGTGTTGATTTTGATCCTCTTCCCGACAAATGTCTTAACAACCGATAAAGTAAAAAAAGGAAAAGCAAAAAAGAATGAAGTGATTATTGAAGTATAAAATATACTCCCTGAAAAGACAAAGACGCGAAGTATTTTTAGATACATGAATAAGTGCATAAAAAAATACCCCTTCGGGGGTATTTTTTATTCTTTAAATTTCCTTTTTTTAATCAGCCTATTTTCAAATTTATCCAACTGGATAGAAATCTGATTTGGATCATTTTTTTTGGATGCAGAAGATTGCTCAGCATCGATCGTCTCTTTAAGATCAGCTTTTTTGGTAGCTTGTGCTAAAGGGTTATGCATCGCTTTGCTCAGCTCATTTTCTTTACTGGGAACTGGGGGTTGAGAATCTGTCATCAGAAGAAAAAGCAGAATAAAACACTCTTTGTACTATCAGCAGTATACAAGTATTATTCTATCAGATATTCATCTCCAATCTCTTCATCATAAAGATATCACTCATCACCTGTTGCTCCGAGGAAACCACCAAGCATTTCCATCAAATCTACTGCATCCGTTGGTTCTTCAAAACTTACAGAAGAGATGGTTTTGTAGGCTCGAGATCCTTTGAGAGGGATAATAACCGTTTCACTTGTTTCTATATCAGAGATTACTTCTACTTCTAGGTCAAAATCGATGGCAAGACTAGTTTTTGCAACCGTAGCAATTCCTTTGATTGCAAGGAATTCTCCCAATACCATATCTACCTTGTAGGTGTTAGATTTTGCTTTTACAACACTAATGGAAATTGCAGTATCTTCGCTTATCTCTCCCGTAGGTTCTTTACTTCTGAGATTGATTACAAATCCGTCTTGTCCCAATCGATACTCTCCGAGAATCGTAATCGTTTCTGCATCTTCTCCAGGCACAGATATTTGTACTTCAAAGGTATCAACCACTTCAGCTACATTTTTATCTCCAAGAATTACAAGATTTCCTTCAAAGCTTGGGATAGTGACCGTCAAATTAGAGAAAACGTCTTCTTCCTCTGGCAATCCTAAAGAGGCAATTTGATCTTGATTTGTGGTTTCAAGAAGCTGTAAAAGCTCTTTAATCAGATTTTCTAATTTTTCTGTATCTAGGGTGAATTGATAAGCAGGCTTTCCATTAAATTGAGAAAAGGTTCCTTCATAGCTATTTGATCCTTGCTCTACGTAGAGGTCAGCAATTTCGTCGCGATACTTAGCAAAGTCTTTATCTAGAGAGCTTCCTGCACTTAGTGCACCAGAGAGAGAAAGCTGAAACCATTTTGCTTTGAAACCTTCTACCATACTGGTAATCATTGCAATGCTAGGATCAGTACTGGTGATATCAAACTGTGTAAGATTAAAGAAGAGAGTCGATGGAGTCACTAAAGCTTCTATTATTCCTTTGGCTGAAAGAGCAGTTTCTCCTCCTGTAATGTCAGCAGCTAGAGAAATCTGAGCTGTTCCCTTTTCCGTTTCTGGATCAGACTGAGAAGTAGTAATCAAAGCGAGATCTAAAGTAGATCCTTCTGAGTCGATTGTAGTAGTCAGAGATACATCTTGTTGATTCGCTGTAGGAGCCAATAAAGCATCCAGAAGTGGAGAATTTAAGACGATAGCTTTCGCTTCTTCAAAAGAATAATTCACCTCTTTTGTCCCACAAGCAGATAAAGAAACTGCAAGCACGATCAAGAGTGATAAAAATCAGAATTTTTTCATGAGTATAAGAGATAAAAGATAAAAAAGTGTATTATTCGATAGAATCTTCTGCTAAGGCTTTGAGATTTACTCTCTCTCCTTCCATTTCAAGCTGATCAAGTTTTTTTTCAACCGCTTCATCTGAAAAAATCCAAGTATCCATACCACTAACTTCATCAAGCTCCAAAACGTCTGGAGACTGAATAATTCCAAATTTTTCCTCACCATTGGTAATGAGAAAATTTAGTTTATCTCCGTTTCCTACATAAGCATGAATCAAAACCCCGCCAATATCATATTCCCCTGGGAAATCGATTGCGAGCAGATTTCCTCTATCATAGGCCATTTCCTCTCCAATAGTAGCTTTAAGATTAATAATCCCAGAAACTATTTCTACAGGATTGAAAATAAACTGTTGTCAGATTCTTGTACCATTTTCGGTTTGTATAATACTGAGTGCCATGTTTTTTAACATAAAATAAAAAGCTGAACTCAGTATATGAGAAGTTTGAGAAATTGCAAGTGGTTTTTCTCCTAAGTGAGGCTTGCACTAGGTAAAGAAGGTTGGATTGATCAGCTTTAAAATTACTCCTAAGGATCCAAGCAATGCAAGTGCTGCTCAGACTTTGAAAATCATTTCTTTCCCGGTTTTGTAGTTGTTCGCACTTACCCCTCCTGTGGTCATCATCACTCCAGCTATGAGAATCATCATAAATCCAATAACTAACATCGCAGAAGTTAGGATTCTCATCAATGCTCCGATAAGGGTTGGGAAGGCATTCATTTGGTCGTTATTATTAAGGGAGATACATCTTCAAATGAAGGGGACGTCGGTATTAAGGGAAATTCCAGCTTTAACACATTTTCCTGCTGAGTCTGTCCCAATTCGCTCATAGCATTTAGATTTTTTAGCCATACAGTCTGCAAAAGCTTTATTTGGATCTTCATTGTTTCCTCCTGCATTTTCCGTTCAATTTGATCATCCCTCCTCTAGAGGAATTTTATTCTGGCAGATATTACTTGAAGTCCATTCGCAGTTAGATGTAGGACAAGTAGGTTTGTCTTTGTAGTCTGAACAACCTTTTGGTGCGGTTCCCTTATTCTGACATTTATTATCTTTCCATTCACAAGTTTCGGAAAGACAGGTGGTTTGATCGTTATAACTTTGACAATCTTTTGTTGCTGGAGAAACACATCTCCCATTTTCTCGTTTCTTTGGGGGGTTACATACACAGCGGTGACAAACATTAGTTGTATTCTGTCCACAACTTAATTCCGGCCAACTATTTGATGATCCATCGCCCCTACAAAGATCTCTATTAGTATCTTTATCTGATTTAGCTTGGCAAGTATAATTATGCGTGTTACCATCATTTGCTGGATTTTTAGCATGACAGGCATCACTTTGAGCAAAAGAAAAAGCTGGTAAAGCTATACAAGCTCCTATCAAGAATATGGAAAGAATATGTTTAATTTTCATAGGTAATACACTAGTAAATAAAATCTTTACTCTATTATACTCAGCTTTCTTTTTTTTGCAAATTTTCTGTGAGAAAATGCTTTCTAGTTAAAAGAGAGGAAAAAAATTAAAATTCTGACTTGATTTTTGCTTTCAGATCCTTATATAGTACCAGTACGTTTAAATGAGCTGAGGTGATGGAACTGGTATACATGTACGCTTGAGGTGCGTATGCCTTACGGCTTGAGGGTTCGAGTCCCTTCCTCAGCACATTGTTATTGCGGAGTAGAGAAACGGTATCTCGTCGGGCTCATAACCCGAAGGTAGGTGGTTCAATTCCATCCTCCGCAACCAATTTATTAATTATAACCTAAAAAATAGACTATTGGGGAATCGTCTAATGGTAGGACGCCGGACTTTGACTCCGTCTGTCCAGGTTCGAATCCTGGTTCCCCAGCCACTAAAAAATTATTACAGATACTTCCTACGCAACCAATTTGATGTATTGACTATTGGGGAATCGTCTAATGGTAGGACGCCGGACTCTGACTCCGTCTGTCTAGGTTCGAATCCTAGTTCCCCAGCCAAAAACTTTACAACTCATGTGTACAAGCCGAGGTGATGGAACTGGTAGACATGCTTGGCTTAGGACCAAGTGCTGAACGGCGTGCAGGTTCAAGTCCTGTCCTCGGTACATTAAAAAAGTTAAAAAATCTCTTGCAAATGGGTTGGAGTTTAGTATATATACCTCACGTGCTATTCCGGGGTAGCTCAGCGGTAGAGCAGATGGCTGTTAACCATTTGGTCGTGGGTTCGATCCCCACCCCCGGAGGGATTCATTCCTTATACTTCTTATTTTATTATCAGATATTTGATCAATGCCTATCACAAGTTCAGCAAAAAAAGCTATGAATAGATCTCAGAAACTCGAAAAGAGGAATAAAGATTTTAAAATCAGAATGAAAATGGCGATGAAGAAATTCATCAAATCGATAGAAAAGGGTGAAAAAGTAGAAGTTGCAGAATTGAGTAATCTCTACAAAAGAATTGATAAATGTTTGAAAGTTGGAATACTGAAACAGAGAAATGCAAGTAGAAAAAAAGCCAGAATGGCAAAAATGTTTCACAAAACACAGGTCAAGTAATCTCTGCCCGAGTTGGGCATTATGCCAGCTTAGCTCAGCAGGTAGAGCAATCGCCTTGTAAGCGAAAGGTCGTCGGTTCAATTCCGTCAGCTGGCTCCAGAAAAAATTCTAAAAAAGATGAAAAAAAGAGAGGAAAAGCAATGGGTGATTAGCTCAGTTGGCTAGAGCAAGCCGATTCATCGGCTGGGTCATAGTCTGCGAGTCCTATCAAAAAGAAAAAGAATGGGTAATTATGTTGGTGAAAATACCATGGGTGATTAGCTCAGTTGGCTAGAGCATCTGCCTTACAAGCAGAGGGTCATAGGTTCGAGTCCTATATCACCCACCATTAGAAAAAATCCAACATACTCCCATATCTTTATGGGTGTGTAGCTCAGGGGTTAGAGCAGTCGGCTCATAACCGATTGGTCGTTGGTTCGAAACCAACCACGCCCAAGTCCTGTAAAAGCGTGGTCTTATCGTCTAACGGTCAGGACAGGAGACTTTCAATCTTCTAATCGGGGTTCGATTCCCCGTAAGACCGCCATTATTTTATGGGGTGGTAGTTCAGCTGGTTAGAACGCCTGCCTGTCACGCAGGAGGTCGAGGGTTCGAGTCCCTTCCATCCCGCCATTTAGTGGCATATAAAAATCAAAAAAAATCTCTTGAAAAAACTGAGTAAAATTGTTATTATTAAGTAAACATTGATGCGGGTGTAACTCAATTGGCTAGAGTTCCTGCCTTCCAAGCAGACTGTTGCGGGTTCGAGTCCCGTCACCCGCTCCATTAAAAGGATTGCACACAGAAGTGTAATTTTTTTATTTTATGCAAATTGATTTTGATACTCTGGAGGAACATTTTCTGTGACCGTAGTTTTTAGTCTTTCTTTATAATCTGCCATAGTAATTTGATCTTTTCCCCGATGATTTTGTTTTGCTATCGTTTGTGCCGATAAGGTTGGTGTTTCAAAAACATAATCGTCCGGTTTTCCCATTGCTGCAGGGAAAAAAGTATAGAGACGTAAATCATCATAGCTTTTAAAGTTTCCTGCATTCTTTTGATAATATTTTTTTACATACTCCAACTGTTGAACTGCTGTCATTTGTTTTAATTTCTCTGTACTTGTTCCCAAATTTTTTGCAGTAGTCGGCATAAACTGGATCAGCCCTGTTGCTCCACCTTCTTTATTAACTATAGCATGCTTAAGTCCGCTTTCTTTCTTCATTACCAGCATAAGCCGATTGGGATTAATTTGTAATTCTTTGGATATTTCTTCTACTTTTGCTTTAAAGGCTTTCTTTTCTTCTTCTGTCCCAGGTATATTATCGAAATACATTAATTCTCCTGTATATCCTTGTAAAGATTCTGTTTCATTTGTTTGATGTTCTACAGAGGAAGGAATTTGTGGTGCAGGTTGAGGAATTTCCGTAGTTTCTATAAAGTCTCCTGGCAAAAATATCTCTGCTTTGATTCCATTGATCACATGTTTTTCTTGGACGAAGAGGGAAGAAATCATCGTGAAAACTACCGTGTCGGTTGAATCAATCTTTGAAAGGTAGTCAGCATTTTTTGCTAAATGTTGGGTGCTGAATTTGAGATAATTTTCGATGAAAAGATCTTTATTTTGCTCGATTTTCTCGGTATCTACTACCAGCTTTTTATCTACGGTTTTTACATACGTTCCGCCTAAGACTGCCTTGACCGCTAAAGGATTGAGTGTTGCAGTATCAAGTTTATCTTTCAAGGTAGCCTGCAAAGTAGGCTGATCGATTTTGAAAAACTGTTCGCTATTTTTTAGGAATCTGATTCCTTTTTTATTGTAGATTTCATAAAGAGAGTCTTCTGGCTTAGGATCTGCGGGAAGGGTTTGTTGGTAAGAGGCATATAAATCTGCAATCTGATTTCTCCTTGCTTCGGCCTCAATATCGTTTCCAAGGTCTTCCTCAATCGGTTTTTGAAATTTTCTTCTCTTCCAGCCATCGAAACCACCTGGGAATCCAAAGAGACTCAAGACAAAATTAATAATCCCTTTTAAAACAGGATTATTTTCAACATATTTCGTCAGGTCTACTCCTAGTGATTCAAACAGGCTCAGAGGACCAGAGAGAGCATCCCCCGTTTTCAGAATTGATTCTTTTCCTTTCTGTAGTCCTTT
Source organism: Candidatus Peribacteria bacterium (assembly GCA_031280545.1). The sequence goes on along the minus strand of JAITGP010000032.1, from coordinate 5,238 downwards.
GAGGAGGTCAGGAGATTTTTCCATCAGGTCTAAAATTCTGGAAGCGGTTTCTGGAGTGGGTTGGACATCAATACTTCCAATACGAACCAGCACTTCTTGTTTGTCCTGCTCAGTGAGTCCAAACGCTTTTTCTGCAGGATCAAAAGGGATTTGGAGTTGGTCTCGTTTTACCTTGTATAAATCAGAATCTTCTCCTTGGGCATCTTTATTTTGCCATTCAGGCAGGAGAAGAAAATCTCTGAAATGAGCTGGGTTTCTCAGCATATCTGCAGTTTTTAGCTTTTGGAGGAAAGTAGAATCCTTTTTGTGGATACTCAGAAAGTCTAATGCTCTCGTCATCGATTTGATCGCAACATAGGCTTCACTGGCTCCTTGTGCCAGTCCCATAGCACTATCAAACGCCCCTTTGATGGAGTTTACCTTAAAATTCTGCAAGAAAGATAAAACTTCCTGATTATTCGCATGGTTATCTTCTCCTTCTTTCCCTTTAAGAAGCTCTAGCAAATATCGCTCAATTCCTGGAGCAATCACCTCATGAGCATACTTTACTAATTCTGGATTTTTTTGTTTTTCTGCTTCACTATCAAAAAGTTTCCAATCTACAAATTGCTTTGCTACTTCGTGAGCACGTTCTAAGGTCGCTTCTAATCTTTTTTCAGGATCAGAACTTACACCAAGTTTTTCAAAACGTTTATCTAGGGAAGTGTTTCCCAAAGCAACTTTAAGATTATCGGCTGTGGTAGAAGTTTTGAGGAGTTCGTAAGTAGAAATGGTACTTACCCTTTCCTGTTGTTCAGCTTTTTCTTGGATTTTGAGGAGGGTTTGGAGCTCTAGTCCATTCTCGGTAGTATCTTGCTCAATGATGGTAATCACCCCCAGATAATAGCTTTGATTTTCCCATTCTTCTCTTTCATATTTTTCTAGAAGGTCTTGCAAATTCGCTTTTTCTATTTCATCTACCGTCGCTGTCAGCTGATCTCCAATCTCATTTTTCAGTTTTCCTAAAATTTCTTCTCTTTCGATTTTGAGCTGTTTGAGCTGTTGTTTGATGGTTTCTTTGGCTTCATCCCTGGCTTCACTAGATAAAGTAGCCAGTTGGTCAACCACCTCCTTTATTTTTTGTTCTTTTTGCTCTTTTTCCACTTGGAGAGCTTTAATTTTTACATTATTAGACATCGGATTGAAAAAGAAGGTAAAATCTACTCTCTAGTATACGCCGAATCTTTCAAAAAGCAAAAAAAACTGACTTTATAAGTGCGTCTACCTTGACATTTCATTATGAATTAGTATTTGGGCAGAAAATTAGAATCTCCATTGTAACCACTGTCCAACCGTCCAAGCAATATCACTAAAGTTAAATTGTCGAGCGTAGAGACCCGTATTTGCAAGGAAACTATTAACGAGAAACACACTCACTACAAAGAGAATGATTGCCACCAATAACTGAGCAGAAAGTCTGATCAGCTTTTGATAAGATTGCTCCGTGGGATTGAAAACCAGAGTAATAATCCCATAAAAAAGAAAAAATAAAACTGAGCATCCTATTGCCAGAGCCACGAAAGAGAAAATTGTAAGGAGCATCTTGTCAGAGAGGAGTAATAAAGTAGTTTTGTTTATAGTTAAAATTTAAAGGAAATCAAATTAAAAAAGAGAAGTAGAATTGATGATATTATCATTCCATTATTTATCACCACTCAATTTTCTTGTTCTCTCTTTTAGATCTATCATTACACTATCCATATTTTGAAAAATTTCTTTTGCAGTATAATGCAAAATAACTAATTCTAAACTTTCTAAATAGGCAGTTCTTTCAGCATCATATTCAGTCTTATTATCGTGAGAAGTACCATCTAACTCAACAACTAAATTTAGAGATGCACAATAAAAATCAACAATATAATTCCCAATAATTTTCTGTCTATCAAAATCTAATCCATTTAACTGTTTATTTTTTACTGGATTCCGAAATAGTACTTCATGTAAATATCCAGCTTTACGAAATGCTTTTGCTCTATCTCTAAGCTTTGGGTTGTAAGGAAGTTTTTTATAATTTATGGTAGAACGCATAAGGAAGTTGTAGGTATTTTTAAGGGGATTTCTACTGTATTTAACCACCCTACCCCTCCTCCAAAGGAGGAGAATAATCCACATATAATAATCCATATATGACGAATGTGATGTAAAATTTTCCCCATCGCCCTACCTCTTTCCTTTAAAAAAACTCGGATTTTAAACCAATAAAACCAAGTCTTTACGTATATATGCAAATTAATTACTCACTAAACAATTTAACTGGGCGGCTGATGAGAATTGAACTCACGACCCCTTGGACCACAATCAAGTGCTCTAACCAACTGAGCTACAGCCGCCACAAATGTGCTTTGTAGTATAGGCATTTGCCAAAGGATTTCAAGTCAAGCTGATCTTTTTTTATTTTCCCTTGAAAATCCTGTGGAAATCTGTAAACTATCTCCATAGTACTTCCTCACTCTTTGGGGATGGGAAAAGCTTTGTCAGTATCCTTTCCTTTGGGCTGTCAACCGAACGAAGGGCACTTCTGATTTTACTTTTATTTTTATTCGTGAAAAAATGGCACACAAAAAAGCCGCTGGATCGGCAAAAAACCTTAGGGATTCACAACCAAAATATCGCGGAGTCAAACTCTTCGGAGGACAAAAGGCACTCGCTGGAAATATCATTATTAGACAAAAAGGGTCTCAATATGTTGCTGGACAAAACACCTATCTTGGAGCAGATTTTACGATCCACGCTACGATTGATGGAGTAGTTAGCTTCAAAAAGAAAAACTTCAAAAGATTCGATGGAAGAACATATCTTAAAACGGTAGTAGAAATCATTCCTGCTGAGGCAGTTGTTGCTCCAAAAGAGGTAAAGAAAGCTGAAAAAATTGCTCCTAAAATAGAAAAAGCTCCCGTTGAAGCTAGTGAGGAAGCTCCAAAGGCAGAAAAAGCTGAAAAAGCTCCTGCAAAGAAAGCTCCTGCTAAAAAAGAAAAAGAAACAGCTCCTAAAGCAGAGAAAAAAGCTCCCGTTAAAAAACCTGCAACCAAAAAAGCTGAGTAATCCAGCTTTAACCTTTTATTCTTTATCTTTCATCTCACATGAATATCAGTCCAAGAAATAAAATTTCCAAGATGAAGACTCATCGCAGACATTCCACTTGGAAAACCATCAACCTCAAAAAGTTGACCAATACTTACAAGACTACAAAATGTGCAAACTGTGGAGCAAACAAATTAGCTCATAGAGTTTGTCCTGTATGTGGATACTACAAAGGGAAACAAGTACTCACTATTAAGACAAAGTCTAAAGAAACTGTAGTGGATGCATAGTGTATATAATAAAAGATAGCCTAGATATAGAAGCTATCTTTTTTTTATTGAGACTCTCAAAACTCTTCTACATTTGTCATTCTGAGCGAAGGTGAACTTGTGAACCGAAGCGACCTAATCTCGCAAAGCGGATAGAATCCAGAGAGGTAATAGATATTCGTACGAAATATATTTATTACGAGTTATTTAAAGTTTTCTTAGGTAGATCTTATCGAAATGGTTTATAAATCCCTAGAGTAAAAATCGTGATTAGCCATCCAATGAAATTCTTCCAAAAGATCAGCCTTTTCATCTTTTTTTGGCAGGCATCTACTTCCTCCCACTGCTCTGGAGTAGCAACTTGTTTTCTCAGAAGAAGTTCCACTTTCCCAACATTTTCTTTGATAATAGAGATATTATTGAGATATTCAAAACTTCCGCTTTTAAACATTTCTTTCATCATCGCCATATGCGGGTCTCCTCCAAGCTCTTTTCTGGAGATATGTGATTCATACTGCGTTTTTGCGAGGGAATAGATAATTTCATCGATCTGTTTTACCAGCCTTTTTTTAGCATTTTCAAGATTTCTTAAAATTTTGCGATGGAGAGGGAGAAAAAGACAAAAAATCAGAATTTCTACCACGATCAGGAGAAAAATAAGGGTAGCTCAGAGATTTGATGTTCCCGTAAAAAACGCTATTTTGGAGATAATCCAGGAATTAGTAATCCATTCTCGAGCGTTATTGAGTTCTCGAAGGATATCGACTCGCAGTTGTTGCATACAGAAATGAGAAAGGAGTAAATTATTTTCTTACTGTATGAAAAAAGAAGAGAGTTTCAAGCAGTTTTGCTTGATGATTAATTATAAAACAAAAGGACTCTAATTAACTTTTAAATTCATATTTTTACACTATGATTACATTGCTCCAGGGGATAAGTAGTAAATCCGGTTAAGATTGTGCTAATATAATTCACACTATTAGTATAATTCTTATAACTAAATCTTAAGTCTCATTCGTGTCCATAAATATCGGGGATATAATAATAACATCCTATAAGTTCCCAATTACCGTCTTCCTCTAAAACAAACACGCTTTCTGTCCCTTCACCAGACCCTCATCCATTTCAAATAACAACACTTAATCGCAATCTCCCGCCATCAATCCATAATGCATAAGGAAGATTAGATTGGTATCCTATCTCTTTTATTTGGTCATATACTTCTAGAAAGGGATACCAATTTTTATCTCCCCTTTTTGCAATAAGTACACCATAAAATGGTATTTATTCAAAACGACTGTTATCTTGTGATCTGATACAAACAGGAATATTTTGTATTCCTTGGGTGCCACAAACTGCAAAATAGTATTCTCCAATAGCATATAAAGGAACCTCCACTCATTCTCTGATAGTTCATAAAATTCCACGAACATTGGAAATAAGTGTGAGAGGAGAGTTTTTTTGGGAAAGAGATATAATCTTATCTTTATATTGCTGAATTTGGGGAGAGTGTTGTAAGGTATTTTGCGAATATAGTTTTTCTATTTTTTTTTGGATAATATAAAGGAATGTGTCTATATTTTTTTTATTAAATAAATTTTGATCGTGAGTGGATATGATTTTTGTATCTATAGTTTCTTGTTGAAGGTTTTGATACAAATATTCTTTATTTAAGGATATCCCACATGCTAATAGCAAAATAAATAGATTCATATGCCTACATTTTTATGATTAAAATATGTTACTATGATTATCTTTCTGAAGAGAAAATCAATTCAAAATCCCTTTAGATTTTTTACATATCAATAAAGGGCGATAATTATCGCCCTTTAGTCTTTGGTTTTTACCTAATTTATAGCAAATACAACTGGTAAAGTCCGAGAAGCATTTAGATAATAATTAGCATTTA